>NZ_JPWT01000068.1:0-69413 GCF_000773065.1 Burkholderia sp. ABCPW 111
ATAGCGCACTGAAGTACCGCTCGCCTCGCGAGTTCCGGCGCTCGATGGATTCAGCAACCTTAGTGTGACGCCGTGTCCGGGATTACAGGGTCAACTCCATGCATATATTTTGTGCAAATTCCATAGTGCGGAAGATCATTCAGGCAACCACGGGGGAAAGGTGGTGACAACTTGGAACATATTGCGCGTTTCGTGGGGGTGATTCGTCATCCCAGGAGGATCAAAGCATTTGAATGCAGGACCAACGACGGCTGATTGGGCCGTGATGGCGGCGAAGTCCGTTATCCAGCCCGCAGCAGAGAAGGCGGAAGCGCTCGCCGCTTCGACTGGTGTGAGCGTCACGGTCAAGACCGACGTATATGTCGAGGACGGATCGGCTCATTGGGCTACCGTCCTGGCGGAGATGCTATGCGCCGACCCAGGATTGGCGAATGGGAATAGGGAGCGTATGGCGGATTTGCTGAAAGAGGCTTTGCGCTTGCAAGCGTTCACGGCTAACCGGTTGTCCAAACGTCTGTCCCGTGCACAGCGGACACTCGTAGCCGCAATCCTGGACAAGCACGGTTACGACACCACTACATTGACCACGGGGTTGAGCATCAGAGACATCGTGAAGGAGAGCATACGCGCTGGGTCTGCGAAGCCTGCGACGATATCGACCAAGTTCCACGCAGACCACATCGAGATTGACGGAGTGTCGTTCCAGTACCGGCCCAGAGAGCGCACCCCAATGGGGAAAGCGGAGAACGATTTCTGCATCCGTATTGCTGGTGTAGACGTACCGCTACTAGCTGTTCTACGACTCCGCAACATCGGCCTGGGAGAGTTCCGCCTAGCTGACAAGCGTGCAGTAGATGGGGCTGAGGGTAAGCAGAAGGAGAACCGGGAACGGCTTGAGCGAGAGTACAAGGAAAGTCCCCGGCTGGATCGGCTCTATGCAGATTTGCAGCGTGCTACCCGTGAGTCCGATAAGGAAAGACGGAAAGAGCGGCTCCGGTACGTGGATATCTGGTCGTATACGGGGCAGCGGTCGGAGCGGGTGTGATTGCTAGTCGTTTGCAGCGAGCATCCGGCTATTTGATGTAGTTCGGGTGTACGGCCAGTACCCTATCAATTTCCTCAATTGGGACCATCCCCACGTGGTTCCTCCCCACTCTGGCATCCGTCAGGATGCGCCGCGCAGTAGGTCGTGAGACTCCCAGCATTTCCGCCGCCTGCGTAATCGTTACGTGCGGCGGGCGAGGATGCCGAGCGGCGTATATCTCGACGGCCTTGGTGGCGATGTGGAGTGCATCCAACTCGGAAATTCCTGGCCCTTGCTTGACTATCTCCCGGATCACTTGCGGTTGATGTCGCGATTCAGGTAAGTGGTTCGTTCTGATTCTCGGCATAGCTCCCTCCTGGGCTTGGAGCGGACATTCTGCAACGTCGGTACGGAACTGTGAAGGAGTACGATGTTTAGGTAGTGCCTGTTCGAATCCGGAGTTCGAGTCCGGATTTACACCTTGTTAAGATGCCGAATCGATTCCTTTCGAGGTTGGCATGAACGACGACATTGCAAAGCGAGTTAAGCAGGCGGTGGAAGATGGGCGACTTCCTAATATGCGTGATCCGGCTAACGTTGGGTACATTCCTCCGGCTGAGGGATTAGCCCGCGCCCGTTTCGTCGGCTATTTCGAGCTTGGCACGCATGAGGAAGAATTCGAGGGCAAGAAGATCGACCGCGAAAAGGTCGATCTTGTCTTTGAACTGAGCGGCCCGAATCACGAACCTACCGTACAGGAAGGGCTGGTGATCCCGGTACGGATCACTGCGCGGGAGACGTTAGACATGTCGTACGGGGCCAGCTTCTATGAGCTATTCGACGCGATGGACGAGGCATGTGGCGGAGGCGCTACCCACATAGCCGAGATGCTGGGTGAGCCGTTCATCGTTGAGGTGTTCCACCGTAGAAGCAGGGACGGTAAGAGGGTCTATGCAAATCTGCGGGGGCCGGTGGGCTATAACGTCAAGGGTACGACGGTTCAAGACACGTTGACCGGTAAGCCCGTCGTTATCGAAGTGGCCCCGGCAATCACGGATGTGAAGGGGTTTATCTGGGGCATCGCAACCGCCGCTGACTGGTACGGCATCCACATACCCGACGAGTACCCAGAGCGACGCGACGCGGACGGAGTACTGATCAGGTCCGCCCGTTCGAAGAATGTTATTCAGGAGAAAATCGCAGCGGCGAAGAATTGGGCCGATCATCCGTTGTCGAAGGAGGTACAACTTGGGCCCGATCCGAACGAGCCGATACCGGCACGACGAGAAGAGTTGAGCGGAGAAGCTTTCAAGGCGTAGCAGGATGAGAATTGGCAACGGCTCAAGGAAGCATCAGCCCGGATAATACGGGAGAGTCAGCAGCAAGAGCCGCCGCCTAAGCGTGCGCGACGGCCCCGGAAGTCTCCTTAACCCAGCTTCTTCGCCAAATCCTCGGCGCGCAGATGCGTGTAGCGTTGGAGCATGCTCAGCGTCTTATGGCCGGTGATGCTGGCAACTTCCATCGGATTGAGACCTTTCTCGAATAGCCTGCTTGTTGCTTCGTGCCGGAGGTCGTGGAAGCGTAGCCCGTCGATCTTGGCCCGTGCCCTGGCTCGCCTGTACGCGCATTTGATGGCATCCACCGTTAGGCCGGGGAATACAGGCCCGCCCCTGTCGGTGGCAATAGCTGCTAATGCCTGTACCGCGCGCGTTGAAAGAGCTATTGCCCGACCTTCGCCATTCTTGGAATCCGGGAGCCAGAGGACGCGCCGGTCGATGTCAATGTTGGGCCACTCGATGTCGACAACCTCGCTTCGACGCATGCCGGTCTCAATAGCGAGTAGAACGGCAGGGTAAAGATGTTTGTTGCGTGCCTTTCTGCATTCGTAGAGCAATAGCGATTCCTCGCCTCCCTCCGTGCGCCTGTTGCGGGGCTTGTTGTGCTTTGGGCGGCGTATCCGGCTAACCGGGTTGGTGGGGAGATGGATTCCCCATTCGATCATCGCTGTAGAGAATACGTGCGAGAGGAGGTTTAGCTCCCGGTTGACCGTGCTTCCGCTTACTGCTTGTAGCCGTTCGTCGCGCCATTCGGCGAGGACGACAGCCGTAACGTTTGCAACCGCGTACTTGCAGAGATGCCACTTAAGCATTGACCGGATGCGCTTTGCCTCACCGGTTCCGCTTTTCTTGGTTGGTGAGACGCGCTCCGCGTACTTTTGGAGGAGGTCTCCTAGAGTGGTTTCGCGGGCCGTAGCAGTATCCACGAACATGCCGCGCCGCATCTCGGTTTCGACATCCCGCGCCCAGTCCTCAGCCTGCACCCTGGTGGGAAATGATTGGGATTGAGTGGGGAATCCCTTGAGTCGCACCTTTGCTTGCCAACGATGCTCTGGGGATTGGGTGTCGCGACGGGTAATGGTCGCCATGTGAAAACGCCTCCTAGGTGTCCCCGGAGTGTCCCGAGAGCAAACTAGGAGGCGTTTGAGCACTAGATAAGTGCTTGAATTCTTTGGTGGGCGGTACTGGGATCGAACCAGTGACCCCTGCCGTGTGAAGGCAGTGCTCTACCGCTGAGCTAACCGCCCAAAGAGCTATAAATTATGTCAGAGCTTTTTCGTTTCGTAAAGCACTTTTTCCAACATAACCCATCTGACGGGTGCGGACCGCGCATCGCGCGGCCCGGGACCGGATTCTACCGGCAATCGGGCACTTTTATCCAGCACTTTTTTAGCGCCGCGTGCGCCGTCACTTCGTCGCGCCGCGAAGGCGCCGGATCTCGTCGTCCAGATACTCCCCGAGCCGCTCGGCGACGGGTTCCCGCTCGTTCGCGCGCCGCAGCCGCAACGTGTGCGATTCGAGCGCATCGCCGCCAAGCGGCAGGTAGCGCAGCCGCTCGCTGCGCACCTGGCGCAGCACGCTCGGCACCAGCGCGACGCCCATCTCGAATTCGACCATCGTCAGCACCGTTTGCCACAAGCGCGCCTCGTGCCGGATCTGCGGGCTGAAGCCGGCGCTCACGCACTGCGCGATGATGAGGTCGTGGTAGTGGGGCGCCGCGTCGCGCGGGAACAGGATGAACGGCTCGTGCGCAAGCGTCGCGAGATCGATGCGCT
Source organism: Burkholderia sp. ABCPW 111 (assembly GCF_000773065.1). Classification (NCBI taxonomy): domain Bacteria; kingdom Pseudomonadati; phylum Pseudomonadota; class Betaproteobacteria; order Burkholderiales; family Burkholderiaceae; genus Burkholderia; species Burkholderia sp. ABCPW 111. The sequence continues at coordinate 4,137 of NZ_JPWT01000068.1, forward strand.
TGCGCCGTGCAAGCCGGTGCGACGCGGGCAGGCAGCAAAGGAACGGCTCGGAGAAGATCGTGTCGGCGTCGATTTCGGGCGGGAACGTGCCCCAATGCGCGTAGCCGACGTCGATCTGCGCGCGCAGGATCGCCTGCACCTGCTCGTGCGTGTTCATCTCCTTCAGCACGACTTCGACGTTCGGATAGTCCGCCTCGAAGCGCCGCACCGCGGGCGGCAGTCCGCGGTACAGCATCGAATTGACGAAGCCGATCCTGAGCCGTCCCGCGAGCCCCGACGCCGACCGAATCGTCAGACGTCGCGCTTCCTGCGCCTGCAGCAGCAGCCGGCGCGCCTCGCCGAGCAGCACTTCGCCGGCATTCGTCAGCGCGACCGACTTGCTCGTGCGCGCGAACAGCTGCACGCCGAGTTCGTCCTCGAACTTGCGGATGTCGAAGCTGAGGGCCGGCTGCGAGATGAACAACCGTTTCGCCGCGCGGCCGAAATGCAGTTCCTCCGCGACGGCGACGAAGTAGCGCAATTGCTTCAGGTCCATCACGTCTCCGCTCGGGTCGATCGATAAATGCAGCTTATCGTACTGGATAAATCCTGTATTGGACGATTATCGATCGGGGTTCTACGCTCGTCGAACCAGGAGACATGCGCCAGGAGACAAGCGATGAACATGATGAAGGAAATCGTCGACGCGAGCGCGCCCGCGGCGGGCGCCGCCAACATCCCCGACTCGCGGGGCATCAACTTCTTCACGAGCGACCCCGATTGCGCGGCGCTGTTGCGGCTGCATCTCGGCGACGCGCGCTATCGCGGGCTCGAGCCCGAGCTGCGCGCGCTCGGGCTGCGCGCGTCGGACGAGCTCGACCGTCTCGCGTCGCGCGCCGACAAGAATCCGCCCGCGCTTCATCCGCGCACGCGCCGCGGCGAGCCCCTCGAATCGATCGACAAGCATCCGGACTACGTCGCGCTCGAGCGCGTCGCGTATGCGGAGCTCGGGCTGGCGGCGATGAGCCATCGCGCCGATGCGCCGCCGCCGCTCGTCAAGTACGCGCTGACGTTCCTGTTCGTCCAGGCCGAGTTCGGTCTCTGCTGTCCCGTCAGCATGACCGATTCGCTGACGCGCACGCTGCGCCGTTACGGTTCGCGCGAGCTCGTCGAGCGCTTCCTGCCGCGGCTCGCGTCGCGCGATTTCGACGTGCTGTATCAAGGCGCGATGTTCATGACCGAGCAGGCGGCGGGTTCCGACGTCGGCCGGATCGCGACGCGCGCGGTGCGCGAGACGGCCGCCGACGGCTCGACGGCCTGGCGTCTGTACGGCGACAAATGGTTCTGCTCGAACGCGGACGCCGATCTCGCGATGGTGCTCGCGCGGCCCGAGGGCGCGCCCGAGGGCGTCAAGGGGCTCGCGTTGTTCCTGTTGCCGAAGACGCTCGCCGACGGTTCGCGCAACCGCTATCGGATCGTGCGGCTGAAGGACAAGCTCGGCAGCCGCTCGATGGCGAGCGGCGAGATCACGCTCGAGGGCGCGCAAGCGTATCTGATCGGCGAGATCGGGCGCGGCTTTCATCAGATGGCGGACATGATCAACATGTCGAGGCTGTCGAACGGCGTGCGCGCGGCGGGGCTGATGCGCCGCGCGGCGACGGAGGCGCTGCACGTCGCGCGCCATCGCGAGGCGTTCGGCCGCAAGCTGATCGACATGCCGCTGATGCAGCGGCAGCTCGTCAAGATGCTCGTGCCGACCGAGCAGGCGCGGTCGCTCTTCATGCAGATCGCGCTGCTGCTCACGAAGGCGGACGCGGGCGATGCGCAGGCGGCCGGCTGCGTGCGGCTCCTCACGCCGCTCATCAAGTTCCGCGCGTGCCGCGATGCGCGGCGCGTCGCCGGCGACGCGATGGAGGTGCGCGGCGGCACCGGCTACATCGAGGAGTGGAGCGACGCGCGCGTGCTGCGCGACGCGCATCTCGGCTCGATCTGGGAGGGCACGAGCAACATCGTCGCGCTCGACGTCGCGCGGGCGGTCAAGCGCGAAGGCGCGCTCGCGCCGCTGCGCGCGTTCCTGTGCGCCACGCTCGACGCGGCGCGGCTGCCCGACGCGAGTGCGACGCGTTTGCGCCGCGCGCTCGATCGCGCGAGCGATGCGATCGAGCATGTCGCGCGGACGGGGGAAGACGCGCTCGTGCGGCAGGCGGCGTCCGCGCTCTATCACGCGACGACCGCGATCCTGCTCGCGAGCGAAGGGATGCGGCTTGCGCCCGATCACCGGCGGCTCGCGCTCGCGCATCTCGTGTTGCGCTACAGGCTTTCGCCCGTCGATCCGCTCGCGTTGCCGCGCGCCGATGCGCCCGCCGGCGTGCTCGCGGCGCTGCTGAACGATCGGCCGATCGCGCTCGACGATGCGCTGCGGCTGCTCGGCGATGGGTCGGGAGAGGCGGCATGAGCGGCGATGTCTCGAAGCGGTTCCCGCCGTCGAGCGGGCTTGTGGTCGATGCGGCGGCTGCGCGGGCGATCGGTTCGGCGCAGGCATCCGGTGGCGCCGGCGCGGCGGGGCATGCAGCGCACGCATCGTGTTCGGCGTTCGCGCCGCGCGAATCGCTCGTGCCGTCTAGCGAGCCGGGGATGAGAATCGTATCCATCGCGAACACCGCGAACACCGCGAACACCGCGAACACCGCGAACACCGCAAACACCGCAAACACCGCAAACACCGCAAACACCGCAAACACCGCAAACACCGCAAACACACCGAACCCAACCATCCCAAAAAACGCGACGACGACTACGACCGCGCCACCCAGTGCGCTCGCCGGCCTCAAGGTGATCGACCTGAGCCGCGTCCTCGGCGGCCCGTATTGCACGCAGGCGCTCGCGGACCACGGCGCGCGCGTGATCAAGATCGAGCCGCCGACGGGCGACGAAACGCGCGGCTGGGGCCCGCCGTTCTTCGACGACGACGCGTGGTACTTCATCGGCGTGAACCGCAACAAGGAGGGCATCGCGCTCGACCTGTCGCGCGACGAAGGCCGCGCGATTCTCTGGCGTCTGCTCGAGGACGCGGACGTGCTCGTCGAGAACTTCAAACCCGGCACGCTCGCGCGCTGGGGGATGGATTACGAACGCGACCTGCGCGCGCGCTTTCCGCGCCTGATTCACTGCGCGATCACCGGTTTCGGCGCCGACGGCCCGCTCGGCGGGCTGCCGGGCTACGACGCGGTGATTCAGGCGATGGCGGGCCTGATGAGCGTCAACGGCGACGCCGACGGCGAAGCGACGCGCATCGGCCTGCCGATCGTCGACATGGTGACGGGCCTGAACGCGCTCGCCGGCGTCCTGCTCGCGCTCGCCGAGCGCGAGAAGAGCGGCGCCGGCCAGTCGATCGACATCGCGCTGTACGACTGCGGCGTGTCGCTCCTGCATCCGCATCTGCCGAACTGGTTCGGCTCGGGGCGCACGCCCGCGCGCAGCGGCAACGCGCATCCGAACATCGCGCCGTACGACAGCTATCGCACCGCGAGCGCGCCGATTTTTCTCGCGGTCGGCAACGACCGTCAGTTCGCGCGGCTATGCGCGCATCTCGGCGTGCCGTCGCTCGCGAGCGATCCGCGTTTCGTCGACAACCGCAGCCGCTGCGCGCACCGCGCCGAGCTGAAGGCGCGCCTCGAAGCGCGGCTCGCCGAGCACGACTGCGAGACGCTCGCGCGCGAGCTGATGGGCGAGGGCGTGCCGTGCGGGCCGGTGCGCACGGTCGACGCCGTCGCGCGCGATCCGCACACGCTGCATCGCGCGCTCGTCGTCGAGATGGGCCGCTATCGCGGGGCGGCGTCGCCGATCAAGCTGTCGCGCACGCCCGCGACGTACCGCGTCGCGCCGCCGTCGCTCGGCCGCGACACGCGCGCGGTGCTCGATGCGCTCGGCATCGACGCGGCGACGCAGGCGCGGCTCGCCGAGGCGGGCGTGCTGAAGGAGGCGACATGAGCGAATGGACGCGGCCGCCGGCTTGACGCGGCGGCCGCGGCTCGATGGTCGGCGCGGGGCGAGCGCGCGGCCGGGCGTCCGAGGGCGATCGATGCGCCCGTCGGCCGAACCGCCCGCGACGCCCGCTTCGCACGGCCGAACCCGGAGCGATCCGGCCCGAACGGTGAAGGCGCGCGCGAGTCGCGCCACCGATGAAAGACATGGAGACAACGATGACATCCCTGCACGATGACCGCGCCGACCGCGCGCCGGTCGGCCAGCCCGCGCGCGCCGCGCTCGCGGCGTTCGTCGGCACGACGATCGAGTGGTACGACTTTTACATCTACGCGACCGCGTCCGCGCTCATCTTCGGCAAGCTGTTCTTTCCGTCGAGCGAGCCGTTCTTCAGCACGCTCGCGTCGTTCGGCACGTTCGCGGTCGGCTTTTTCGCGCGGCCGTTCGGCGGCCTCTTGTTCGGCCATCTCGGCGATCGGATCGGCCGCAAGAAGGCGCTCGTCGCGACGCTCGTGATCATGGCGCTCGGCACGGTCGGCATCGGGCTCTTGCCCGCGTATGCGCAGGCGGGCGTCGTCGCGCCGCTCGCGCTCGTCGTGCTGCGGATCGCGCAGGGCATCGCGATCGGCGGCGAATGGGGCGGCGCGGTGCTGATGGCGAGCGAGCACGCGGGCGCGGACAGGCGCACGTTCTTCGCGTCGTTCGCGCAGCTCGGCAGCCCGGCCGGCTTGATTCTCGCGCTCCTCGCGTTTCGTCTCGCGGCCGGGATGGAGCGCGACGCGTTCCTGTCGTGGGGCTGGCGGCTGCCGTTTCTCGCGAGCGCGGCGCTTCTCGTCGTCGGGCTCGCGATTCGCGCGGGCGTCGCCGAATCGCCGGAGTTCGCGCGCGTGAAGGCGCAGCGGCTCACGTCGGCGCTGCCCGTCGCAGAAGTGGTGCGCAACGCGTGGCGCACGGTGCTGCTCTGTCTCGGCGCGAACGTGATCGGCGTCGCCGGCGCGTGGTTCGTGAATACGTTCATGCTGAACTACACGACGCAAACGCTCGGGCTCGATCGCGCGATGATCCTCGATTGCCTGTTCGTCGTCGCGTTCATCCAGCTCGGCACGCAGCTCGCGTCCGGCTGGTTCGCGCAGCGCATCGGCACGGGGCGCTTCCTGAAGACGGCCGCCGCGCTCGCGATCGCTTCGCCGTATCCGATGTTCGCGCTCGTGTCGACGGGGCGGCCCGTCGCGATCGTCGCCGGCATCGCGATCGCGGTGATGTGCATGTCGAGCTCGTACGCGGTGATGGCGGGCTTCATGTCCACCGCATTCGACGTGCGCGTGCGCTACTCGGCGATCTCGCTGTCGTATCAGCTGTGCGCGGCGCTCGCGGGCGGGCTCACGCCGCTCGCGGGCACGCTGCTCGCGCACCGTTTCGCCGGCCAGTGGTGGCCGCTCGCCGCGTTCTACAGCGCGCTCGCGGCGGTGTCGCTCGTGTGCATCGCGACGCTCGAGCGCGGCAGGCGCGCCGACGTCGGGGCGGCGCGCGCGGCGCTCGCGAAGCCGTGACGGCGTGGCGCGGCGGGCCGGCGCGCGATCGCTCGGCGCACGGAACATGCCCGTAAAAAAACCTCGGGCAGCGATAGCTGCCCGAGGTTTTCATCCGACGCGCGGAACGTGGAACGTGGAGCGCGGAAGCGGCCGCGCGCGTCAGCCCTGCGTCGGCGGCACGTAGCCGGACGCCTGGTCCGCGCCTTCGCCGAAGAAATACTTCTCGGTCTGTTTCATCAGATACTGCCGCGCGCGCGGATCGGCCATGTTCAGCCGGTTCTCGTTGATGAGCATCGTCTGCTGCTTGAGCCAGCCTTGCCATGCTTCCTTCGACACGCTCTCGTACAACCGCTTGCCGAGCTCGCCGGGCAGCGGCGGGAAGTCGAGTCCCTCGGCTTCCTTGCCGAGCTTCGCGCAGTGAATCATCCGGGCCATCGTGTACCTCTCCTGTAATCGTAATCTGGGGGGAAGGGCGCGCCGCGCCGCTCAGAGCTGCTTCATCAGCACGAGCGACTTGCGCTGCCAGTTATAGAGCTTGCGGCGGTCTTCGGGCAGGTCGTCGACGCTCGCCTTCACGAAGCCGCGCTTCAGGAACCAGTGCTCGGTGCGGGTCGTGAGCACGAAGATCCGCGTGAGGCCGCGTGCGCGGGCGCGCTGCTCGACCCGCTTGAGGAGCCGCTCGCCGTCGCCGGAGCCTTGCGCTTCGGGCGCGACCGTCAGGCACGCCATCTCGCCGATCTTCTCCGTCGAGTACGGATAGAGCGCCGCGCAGCCGAACAGCACGCCGTCGTGCTCGATGACCGAGAAATGATCGATGTCGCGTTCGATCTGGTGGCGGCCGCGCCGCACGAGCGTGCCGTCCGTCTCGAGCGGCTCGATGAGGGTCAGGATGCCGCCGACGTCGTCCGGCGTCGCCTCGCGCAGGCTCTCGAGGTTCTCGTACGAGATCATCGTGCCGACGCCGTCGTGCAGGAACAGCTCGAGCAGCACGCTGCCGTCGAGCGACTGCGGAATCAGGTGCGCGCGCGCGACGCCGCCGCGGCATGCGCGGATCGCGTGCTTCAGGTAGAACGCGTCGTCGCCTTGCAGGTCGCCCGAGTCGAGCAGCTCGGCCGCGACGTCGAGCGACATCTCGCGCACGAGTTCGCCCGCTTCGTCGACGATGCCGGGCGACTCGGTGAGGAAGATGATCTTGTCCGCGCGCAGCGCGATCGCGGCCGCCGACGCGACGTCTTCCATCGACAGGTTGAACGCCTCGCCCGTCGGCGAGAAGCCGAGCGGCGAGAGCAGCACGAGCTTGCGGCTCGCGAGCGAATGGCGGATCGATTCGGCGTCGATCTTGCGCACGACGCCCGTGTGCGCGAAGTCGACGCCGTCGAGAATCCCGACCGGCCGCGCGGTGACGAAGTTGCCCGACACGACGCTGATGTGCGCGTGCGCCATCGGCGTGTTCGGCAAGCCCTGGCTGATCGCCGCCTCGATGTCGAGGCGCACTTCGCCCGCCGCCTCCTTCGCCGATTCGAGCGCGCGCGCGTCGGTGATCCGCAGGCCGTGCGAGAACGCCGATTCGACGCCGTGCAGGCTCAACTGCTCCTCGACCTGCGGCCGCGAGCCGTGCACGAGCACGATCTGGATGCCCATCGCCTGCAGCAGCGCGATGTCGGACACGAGCGCGCTCAGCAGCCCGCGCTGCACGACCTCGCCGCCGAAGCCGACGACGAACGTGCTGTTGCGGAACTTGTGGATATAGGGCGCGACGGAGCGCATCCAGTCGACGAACTGCGCGTGATGGACGGCTTCGTCGGCGGATTGCTGGGGCGCGACGCCCGATTGGGCGGCGGGAAGGTCGGTTTGGGAATTCATGGGCGGGATTATAATGCGCCCCCATGTCGAATGTACCTAAAAGTCCCGCTCAAAAAAGCGCGGGCACGCCGGGCGAGCCGCGCCCCGCCGGCGCGTCGGCGCAACGGCCGCCGCGCCCCCGGCAGACGGCCCCCGAGCCGGATCGCGCGCCGAGCGCCGAGCGCCGCGATTGCGGCCCTCGCGCCGCCCGGCCGCCGCGCGCGCGCATCGCGCCGAATCCCGTTCCGCCGATCACGTTTCCCGAGAGCCTGCCCGTGTCGGGCAAGCGCGACGAGATCGCGCGCGCGATCGCCGCTCACCAGGTCGTGATCGTCTGCGGCGAGACGGGCTCGGGCAAGACGACCCAGTTGCCGAAGATCTGCCTCGCGCTCGGTCGCGGCCTCGGCGCGGGCGGCTCGGGCCTGATCGGCCACACGCAGCCGCGCCGGCTCGCGGCGTCGTCGACGGGCCGGCGGATCGCGGAGGAGCTCGGCACGCCGTTCGGCGAGGTGGTCGGCTACAAGGTGCGCTTCACCGACAATCTCGCGCCGGGCGCGTCCGTCAAGCTGATGACGGACGGCATCCTGCTTGCCGAGACGCAGACCGATCCGCTGCTGAAGGCGTACGACACGCTCATCATCGACGAGGCGCACGAGCGCAGCCTGAACATCGATTTCCTGCTCGGCTACCTGAAGCAGATCCTGCCGAAGCGGCCGGAATTGAAGCTGATCGTCACGTCGGCGACGATCGACGCGGACCGCTTCGCGCGCCATTTCGGCAGCGACGAGCGGCCCGCGCCGGTGATCGAGGTGAGCGGGCGGCTGTATCCGGTCGAACTGCGCTACCGGCCGATCGCCGACGACCGGCCGGCCGCCGTGCGCCACGCGGAGGGCGCGGGCTCGGGCCGCGACCGCGCGAAGACCGCGCGCGAGGCGGAGCGCGACCTGATGGACGGCATCGTCGACGCGGTCGACGAGCTGTGCCGCGAAGGCCCGGGCGACGTGCTCGTGTTCCTCGCCGGCGAGCGCGAGATCCGCGACGCGGCCGAGGCGCTGCGCAAGCACCATCCGCCGCACACCGAGATCCTGCCGCTCTTCGCGCGGCTGTCGGCGGCCGAGCAGGAGCGCGTGTTCAAGCCGTCGAACGCGCGCCGGATCGTGCTCGCGACGAACGTCGCCGAGACGTCGCTCACGGTGCCGGGCATCCGCTACGTCGTCGATACGGGCCTCGCGCGCGTGAAGCGCTATTCGTACCGGAACAAGGTCGAGCAGTTGCAGATCGAGTCGGTTTCGCAGGCGGCCGCGAACCAGCGCGCGGGCCGCTGCGGCCGCGTCGCCGACGGCATCTGCATCCGCCTCTACGAAGAGAGCGATTTCGCCGGCCGCGCGCGCTTCACCGATCCGGAAATCCTGCGCTCGTCGCTCGCCTCGGTGATTCTGCGGATGAAATCGCTGCATCTGTCGGCGATCGAATCGTTCCCGTTCATCGAGCCGCCGCCCGGCCGAGCGATCGCGGACGGCTATCAGTTGCTCAACGAGCTCGGCGCGGTCGACGACGACAACGCGCTCACGCCGCTCGGCCGCGAGCTCGCGCGCCTGCCGCTCGATCCGCGGGTCGGGCGGATGATCCTCGCCGCGCGCGACCAGCAGGCTCTGCGGGAAGTGCTCGTGATCGCGAGCGCGCTGTCGGTGCAGGACCCGCGCGACCGCCCGCTCGACGCGCAGGAGCAGGCCGACCAGGCGCACCGGCGCTTCGCCGACGAGCGCTCCGAATTCGTCCAGTGGCTCAGGATCTGGGCGTGGTTCGAGGAGGCCGTCGCGCACAAGAAGTCCAACCGGCAGCTCGTCGACGCGTGCCGGCAGAATTTCCTGTCGCACCTGCGGCTGCGCGAGTGGCGCGACGTCCACTCGCAGCTCTTGACCGTCGTGCGCGAGCACGGCTGGCGGCTGAACGAGGCCGAAGCGACGTTCGAGCAGATCCACCTGTCGCTGCTGACGGGCCTGCTCGGCAACATCGGCTTCAAGGCCGACGACGAGCCGCACTATCTCGGCGCGCGCGGGATCAAGTTCCATCTGTGGCCCGGTTCCGCGCTCGTGAAGAAGGCGGGGCGCTGGGTGATGGCGGCCGAACTCGTCGAGACGAGCCGCCTGTACGCGCGCTGCATCGCGAAGATCGAGCCCGAATGGATCGAGCGGATCGGCGCGCACCTGCTGAAGAAATCGCTGTCGGAGCCGCACTGGGAGAAGCGCCCGGCGCAGGTCAGCGCGTACGAGCGCGCGACGCTGTACGGGCTCACCGTCTATCACCGGCGGCGCGTCGCGTTCGGCCGGCAGGACCCGGCGCGCGCGCGCGAGCTCTTCATTCGCGGCGCGCTCGTCGACGGCGAATTCGACACGAAGCTCGCGTTCTTCGCGCACAACCGCAAGCTGCTCGCCGACATCGAGCAGCTCGAGCACAAGTCGCGCCGGCAGGACGTGCTCGTCGACGACGCACTGATCCACGCGTTCTACGATCAGGCGATTGCGCAGGGCGTCTATACGGGCGCCGCGTTCGAGCGCTGGTATCGCGACGAGGTGAGGAAGAGCGGGCAGCCGGAGGACAAGCTGCGCCTGCTGTATCTGTCGCGCGACGACCTGATGCGCCACGAGGCCGCCGGCGTGACGACCGACCTGTTCCCGAAGCGCGCGACGATGGCGGGCGTCGAGATGGCGCTCTCGTATCACTTCGAGCCCGGCGCGCCGCGCGACGGCGTGACGCTCGCGGTGCCGCTGTTCGCGCTGAACCAGGTCGACGCGCGCCGCGCCGAGTGGCTCGTGCCGGGGATGCTGAAGGAGAAGGTGCAACTGCTGCTGAAGTCGCTGCCGCAGAAGCTGCGCCGCCATTGCGTGCCGCTGCCCGAGTACGCGGCGGGCTTCGTCGAGCGCGCCGGCGCCGAGCGCTTCGGCGCGGCCGGCGTAGGCGTGGGCGGCCTCGTCGAGGCGCTGATCGCCGACATCCGCGCAGAGACGCAGGTCGCGACGAAGACGTCCGACTTCAAGCTCGAGACGCTGCCCGCGCACCTGTTCATGAACTTCAAGGTGATCGACGAGCACGGCCGGCAGCTCGCGATGGGCCGCAATCTCGCGCAGTTGCGCGCGGAGCTGGGCGCGCAGGCGCAGCAGCACTTCCAGAAGATCGCCGCCGCGGCCACGCTCGCGCCGGCGGGCGACGGCGCGGGCACGGCCGCCGCCGCGATTGCGGCGGGCGGCGCGCGGCCCGCCGCCCGCGCCCGCGCCGGTGCAGGTGCAGGTGCAGGTGCAGGTGCGCGCGCCGGCGCGTCGTCGCAGGCCGCGGCGCCGTCGGCGGCGCAAGCGGGCGCGGCCGACGCCGGCGCGACGGCGCTCTACGAGAACCTCACGACGTGGAACTTCGGCAAGCTGCCGGAGCTGCTCGAGATCCGCCGGCGCGGCGAGACGCTGTTCGGCTATCCGGCGCTCGTCGATCGCGGCACGCATTGCGACGTCGAGGTGTTCGATTCGCCCGAGGAGGCGGCGCGGATTCACCGCGCGGGCCTCAGACGCCTGTTCGCGCTGCAGCTCAAGGAGCCGATCAAGTATCTGGAGAAGAACCTGCCGGGGCTGCGCGAGATGGCGATGCAGTACATGTCGCTCGGCACGCAGGACGAGCTGCGCGACCAGCTGATCGCGACGGCGCTCGATCGCGCGTGCCTGCAGGAGCCGCTGCCCGCCGACGACGCGAGCTTCCACGCGCGCCGCGACGAGGGCCGGAGCCGCCTGAACCTGCTCGCGCAGGAGATCGCGCGGCTCGTCGGGCAGATCCTCGCCGAATACGCGGGGCTCGCGAAGAAGCTCGCGCAGGCGAAGCCGTTCCCGGCCGCGCACGCGGACATGCAGGGCCAGCTCGCGGCGCTCGCCGGCAAGCGCTTCGTCGTCGACACGCCTTACGCACAGCTTGCGCACTTCCCGCGCTACCTGAAGGGAGTCGCGCTGCGGATCGACAAGCTGAAGGCCGATCCCGCCCGCGATGCGCGCCAGTTCGCCGAGCTGCAGCCGCTCGCGCAGCACTATCAGCGCTCGGTCGCGCAGCGCGGCGGCGTGTCGGACGCGCGGCTCGCCGAGTTCCGGTGGCTCCTCGAGGAGCTGCGGATCTCGCTTTTCGCACAGGAGTTGCGCACGCCGATGCCGGTGTCGGTCAAGCGGCTCTACAAAGTGTGGGAGTCGATGCAGCGCTGAACGCGGTTCAGAGTATGCGGGTTCACACACGGGCGCGGGACGTCAACCGGCGGCGCTCTCGCGCGTTTTACAATCACGCCAGTCCACGACGTGAGTCTTCATGCGCAATTTCCTCTTCCTCGGCCGCACGCTCGCGCTTGCCGCCGCCGTGCTGGCGCCCGTCGCCGCCTTCGCGAACAACGTGATCGTGCTGAATTCGGCCGAAGCGACGCTTTCCCTGATCGACGAGGGCTCCCGCCAGGTCGTCGGTCAGTATCCGACCGGCAAGGAGCCGCACCACCTGATGGCGACGCCCGACAATTCGTCGCTGATCGTCGCGAACTCGGTGTCCAACAGCCTGATGTTCCTCGATCCGAAGACGGGCAAGCCGCAGCGCACGCTCGAAGGAATCGACGATCCGTACCAGCTCGGCTTCTCGCCCGACCGCAAGTGGTTCGTCGCGGCGGGCCTGCGGCTCGACCGCGTCGACATCTACAGCTATGACGGCCGCGATCTGAAGCTCGCCAAGCGCGTGCCGCTCGAGGTGATGCCGAGCCACCTCGCGTTCACGAAGGACAGCAAGACGGTGCTCGTGTCGCTGCAGGTGTCGGGCGAGCTCGCCGCGATCGATCTGGCGACGCAGACGGTCAAGTGGAAGATGAAGGTCGGCAAGGTGCCGGCGGGCCTCTGGCTCACGCCCGGCGACAAGTACGTGCTGATCGGGATGACGGGCGCCGATTACGTCGCCGTCGTCGACTGGCGCAACCAGAAGATCGTGAAAACGATTCCGACCGGCAAGGGCGCGCACAACTTCCGCTCGCTCGCGGACGGCACGCACGTCGCCGTGACGAACCGGGTCGCGAACACGATCAGCATCATCGACGAGAACGCGCTCGTGAACGTCGGCGACATCACGGGCCTTTTGCCCGGCCCGGACGACATGGAGCTGTCCGCCGACAAGAAGACGCTGTGGGTGACGTTCCGCTTCGCGAAGAAGGTCGGCGTGATCGACCTGCCGAGCCGCAAGCTGATCCAGACGATTTCGGTCGGCCGCTCGCCGCACGGGATCTATTTCTACGACCGGGCACCGTGGACGGCGCCGAACGGCGCGTGACGAGGCGGGGGAGCGGTTCATGCTGCATATGATCGTCGCCGCGCTCGACGGCTTCGTGTCCGATCTGCAGACCTGGCTGTACGTCGATGTCGTGCAGCCGGTGATGTTCAAGGTCGGCCTGATGGATTACGACGAGGACACGTACGACGCGCTCTACTGGGTGATCGTCGGCGCGCTGCAAGTCGTCGCGATGTACGTGCTGCTGCGCCCGCTCGAGGCGCTGCGCCCGGTCGAGCAATGGGCGAACCGCAAGGAGGCGCGGGTCGACGTGATCTACACGCTGATCGCGAAGCTCGGGATCTTCAACCTGTTCTTCTTTTTCGCGTTGCAGCCGCTTTTCGACAACTTCCAGGCGCGGCTGCGCCTCTATGGCGTCTCGAACTTCAATCTCGACTACCTGTGGCCGGGCGTCACGTCGAAGCCGGTCGTCGCGTTCGCGATCTACCTGATCGTGCTCGATTTCGCCGGCTACTGGTATCACCGCTGGCAGCACCGGATCGGCGTGTGGTGGGAGCTGCACGCGGTGCATCACAGCCAGCGCCAGATGTCGCTCTGGTGCGACGACCGCAATCACCTGCTCGACGACGTGATCCAGGCGTGCTTTTTCGCGGCGATCGCGCTCGTGATCGGCGTGTCGCCGTCGCAGTTCGTCGTGCTGACCGCGCTCACGAACTTCGTGCAGAGTGTCCAGCATACGAACGCTAGGCTGCCGTTCGGCTGGCTCGGCGAACGCCTGTTCGTCAGCCCGACGTTCCACCGCCGCCATCATGCGGTCGGCTATGGCCACGAGGGCACGAAATACGGCTGCAACTTCGGCGTGCTGTTCCCGTGGTGGGACATGCTGTTTCGCACCGCGTCGTGGAACCGCACGCCGGAGCCGACGGGAATCCGCGAGCAGTACGAAGGGGTGTCGTATGGCGACGGCTTCTGGGCGCAGCACTGGCTCGCGTTCGTGCGGATCGCACGGCGGCTCGCGCCGAAGAAGGCGCGCGGCGCTGCTTCGGCGTAAGCGGGGCGCGGCGGGGGCGGGGCGAGCGGCGTTTCGGGCCGGCTCGGGCGGGGGGGCGCGGCGGCGTGCGGCGCCAGCTGGAAATCGCGCGCGCCGCGCCGTGCGTTTCGTCCGCGAAGCGGGTCTTTCGAATGGGCCGCCCGGGGCCGTCGTTCCCGGCGAGTCTGTCGCTTCTTTCTCGGCGTCGCGTCGAGCGGCGCTTTCAGCGGCGCTTTGTGTTCGTTTCCGGGCGATTTCCGTCGCTGCCCATCTGTGTTTTCACGCGTTTTCGGGCCGCGTCCGGACTTTTGCCGACGCCCGACGCCCGGCGGACGGCATGCGAGCGCGGCGGCGGTTTCCCGGGCGATGCCGGGCGGCTTTTCGCTTCGGGTTTCATTCGCCGTTGATACCGTATTTCGGCGGCCGGCCATTGCCATATTGGTCGCGCGACGCCGCGATCGCTGCCCAACCGCCCAACTGCCCGCTGCCCTTTGTTCGTCACCCGTTGCCTGTCACGCCCGCTCTCGTTTCCGTTGCCCATCGCGCATCGCCCGACGCTCGCCGGCCATCGCCCGCGGCGCATGCACGCGATTCTCGCGTTCGCCATCCGACGCCGTGCTGCCGCCCCGTTTTGCCGCGCGCATGCCGCGTGGTTTATCCTTTCCGAGCCTTTCCCAATTCTCGATCGATGATCCGTCCCGCATGAACGATCTGCTGCGCTCCTTCGGCCGGGCGCTCGCGAGTGCGCTGCACCCGCGGATGCTCTGGCTCACCTTCATGCCGTTTATCGTCGCCGCGGTGGTTTGGGGCGTCGTGCTGTGGTTCGCGTGGCAGCCGCTCGTCGACGCCGCGCGCGCCGCGCTCGACGGCTTCGCGCTGACGGCGCTCCTCTATAAGTTTTTCAACGCGATCGGCGCGTCGCAGTTGCATGCGGTCGTCGCGCCGTTCGTCGTCGTGTCGCTCACGATCCCGCTCATCGTGCTGACCGTGCTGCTGCTGATCGCGACGCTGTCGATGCCGGCCGTCGTCACCCATCTGTCGAAGCGGCAGTTCGCATCGCTCGAGATGAAGCGCGGCGGCAACTGGTTCGGCAGCGTGTTCAATTCGCTGTGGGCCGCGCTCGCGAGCATCGTGCTGCTGATCGTCACGGTGCCGCTGTGGCTGATTCCGCCGTTCTTCGCGCTGCTGCCGCCCGTGATCTGGGGCTGGCTCACGTACCGCGTGATGACCTACGACGCGCTCGCGCTGCACGCGAGCGCGGACGAGCGCCGCATGCTCGTCCGCAAGCATCGCTGGCCGCTCTTCGGGATCGGCGTCGCGAGCGGGCTGCTCGGCACCGTGCCGACTTTCATCTGGGTGTCGTCGATCTGGATGATGGTGCTGTTTCCGTTCGTCGCCGCCGCGATGATCTGGGTCTACGCGTTCATCCTGGTGTTTTCGGCGCTGTGGTTCGGCTTCTATTGCCTGCGCGCGCTGCAGGATCAACGCGCGGCGGCGGCGAGCGCGACTTCCACGGATTTGACGAGGCAAGCATGACCATCGGCATCATCATCATCGGCGACGAGATCCTGTCCGGCCGCCGCGAAGACAAGCACCTCGCAAAGGTGATCGAGCTCCTGAGCGCGCGGGGGCTCGCGCTAGGCTGGGCCGAGTACGTCGGCGACGATCCCGCGCGGATCACGGCGACGCTCGCGCGCACGTTCGCGTCGGGCGACATCGTGTTCTCGACGGGCGGCATCGGCGCGACGCCCGACGACCACACGCGCCAGTGCGCGGCCGCCGCGCTCGGCGTGCCGCTCGAGCTGCACCCGCAGGCGAAGGCGCTGATCGAGGAGCGGATTCGCGAGACGCACACGGACCCGGCGACGCCCGTCGATCTCGATTCGCCCGAGAACCGCCATCGCCTCAACATGGGCGTGTTTCCGCGCGGCGCGACGATCATTCCGAACGGCTACAACCGGATTCCGGGTTTTTCGTGCGCCGACCACCACTTCGTGCCTGGTTTTCCGGTCATGGCGTGGCCGATGATCGAATGGGTGCTCGACACGAAGTACGCGCACCTGCACCACGCGACGCCGCACGCGGAGCGTTCGCTTTATGTGTTCGAGCTGCCCGAATCGACGCTGACGCCGCTGATGGAGAAGATTGAGCGCGACTTTCCGGGCGTGCGGGTGTTCAGCCTGCCGAGCGTGGGCGATGCGGAAAAGGGCGGGATCTATGCGCGCCGGCACATCGATCTCGGCGTGAAGGGCGAGCCGGAAGCGGTCGCGGCCGCGTTCGTGAAGCTGCGCGAAGGCGTGCATCTGCTCGGCGGCGATATCGTCGAGCCGCAACGCGGCTGAGCCGGGCGGGCGGCGCAGGCCATCGCCGCGCCGATGCAAGATTGCCAGGCGATAGAAGAAAAGAGGAAGGGCGCTTGATCGCGCCCGGGCCGCATGCCCGTCGACGCCGACGGGCGTCGCATCTTGCGTGACCGACCCGACCGACCCGACCGACCCGACCGACCCGACCGACCCGACCGACCCGACCCGACCGACCCGACCCGACCGACTGCCTCGCCCCACACCGGGCCGCCCGACGCCGGCGCCCCGGCGCCGCCGTGGCGCGTCACGTCATCGCCGTGTCATCGGCCGGCCCGACGATGGCGGGCGGCAGTGCGCGTTACGCGCCGATCCAGGGCAGGCCGCGATGGCACCAGCCTTCGACGGTCTTGCGGTGTCCTTGCGCGTCCTTTGCGCCTTCGAACCCTTCAAGCAGATCGAACGCCTTCGTGAAGCCGGCCTGCGCGGCGGCCACCGCGGCAAGCTTCGAGCGCGCGGCGCTGCGGCACAGGAACAGAATCGGCTGATCGGGCTGCGCGGCCATGCGCAGCTGATCGATGAATTCCGCGTTCGGCACGCCGCCCGGATAGCGGGTCCATTCGATGTGCGCGTACTGGCCGTCGCCGACGAGCGGGCGGCCGACCCAGTCGAGCTCCGCGCGGGTGCGCACGTCGACGAGGCGCGCGGTCGGATCGAGTTGCAGCAGTTCGAAGGCCTCGGCGGGCGAGAGCGCGCCCGCGTAGTTCAGGTTGCCTTGCGTGCGGCGCGTGTCGGCTTGCGCGTAAAGCTGTTCAAGCGTACTCATGGCGGGAGGTCTCCTGCGGATCAAAAAAGCATTCTAGCGCGCCGGGTGCGCGGCGACGGCCGGCGATTTCCGGCAGGCGATCGCTTCGATGTGCGGTTGTCACCGAAAAGGTGCAAAATGCTCGATCGGCACCAAAATAGGGATTTTCGTGTGTGCGGAACCATACATTGCACAACCGAGGTGCGCGCTGGGCGGCGTCCGGGCGCATCGAAGCCCCGAAAGGGCGCGCCCCGGCCCTGACGGGGCGAGCCCTCGCGCGTTTCGCGCCGATCTGGCGCATGCATGGCATGGAAGCTGCTACAAAGATCCCGTTCGAATCGGTTGTACGCGGCAAAGAACGCTGCGCTCAGCAGCTCGCTTAACGAGGCGGTCCCAGTCCGCCGGATTTGTTCAATCAGGAGAAGAGGTTATGAGTAAAACCGTCGCCGACGTCATGCAGCTCGTGAAGGACGAGGACGTCAAGTTTGTCGATTTCCGCTTCACGGACACGCGCGGCAAGGAGCAACACGTGTCGGTGCCGGTGTCGGCCTTCGGCGAGGACAAGTTCGAAAGCGGCCACGCGTTCGACGGCTCGTCGATCGCGGGCTGGAAGGGCATCGAGGCGTCGGACATGCTGCTCATGCCGGACCCGAACGCCGCCTTCATCGACCCGTTCTACGAAGAGTCGACCCTCGTTCTGACCTGCGACGTCGTCGAGCCCGCGGACGGCAAGGGCTACGAGCGCGATCCGCGCTCGCTCGCGAAGCGCGCCGAAGCGTACCTGAAGAGCACGGGCATCGGCGACACCGCGTACTTCGGTCCGGAGCCGGAATTCTTCATCTTCGACTCGGTGCAATGGAACACCGACATGTCGGGCTGCTTCGTGAAGATCAACTCGGAAGAAGCGCCGTGGTCGTCGGGCAAGGAATTCGAAGGCGGCAACACGGGCCACCGCCCGGGCGTGAAGGGCGGCTACTTCCCGGTCGCGCCGGTTGACCAGTTCCAGGACATGCGCTCGGAAATGTGCCTGCTGCTCGAGCAGATCGGCATTCCGGTGGAAGTGCACCACCACGAAGTGGCGGGCCAGGGCCAGAACGAAATCGGCACGAAGTTCTCGACGCTCGTCGAGCGCGCGGACTGGACGCAATGGGCGAAGTACATCATCCATAACGTCGCGCACTCGTACGGCAAGACGGCGACGTTCATGCCGAAGCCCGTCGTCGGCGACAACGGCTCGGGCATGCACGTTCACCAGTCGATCTGGAAGGACGGCCAGAACCTGTTCGCGGGCAACGGCTACGCGGGCCTGTCCGAAACGGCGCTCTTCTACATCGGCGGCATCATCAAGCACGCGCGCGCGCTGAACGCGATCACGAACCCGACGACGAACTCCTACAAGCGTCTCGTGCCGCACTTCGAAGCGCCCGTGAAGCTCGCGTACTCGGCGCGCAACCGCTCGGCGTCGATCCGCATTCCGCACGTGTCGAACCCGAAGGGCCGCCGCATCGAAACGCGCTTCCCGGACCCGATGGCGAACCCGTACCTGTGCTTCACCGCGCTGATGATGGCGGGTCTCGACGGCATCCAGAACAAGATCCATCCGGGCGAGGCCGCGGACAAGAACCTGTACGATCTGCCGCCGGAAGAGGATGCAAAGATCCCGACCGTGTGCGCGGGCCTCGACCAGGCGCTCGAAGCACTCGACAACGACCGCGAGTTCTTGACGCGCGGCGGCGTGTTCACGGACGCGATGATCGATGCGTACCTCGGCCTCAAGGAGCAGGAGCTCGCGAAGTTCCGCATGACGACGCACCCGATCGAGTTCGAGATGTACTACTCGCTGTAAGCGGCGATGGCGCTTCGTCTCGTCGGCGGACGAAGCGCCGCGGCGCCCACCGGCCTTCGCGCGGCAACTGCGCGCGAAGGCATCGGGCCTTGAAAGGGGACGGCGGGACGCCGTCCCCTTTTTGCTCCGCCCGCGACGGCGGTTTTTGACACGGCATCCACGCAAGATGGTTCTGAAGAATCTGATCAAGGCCAGGGCCGGCCACCCGGAGCGCTTGTCGGACGACGACCGGCTCGTGCGCTCGGGGCTCCTCACGGGGCTGGAAGCGTTGCCGACGGTCGTGCTCGTGCTCGACCGGCGCACGCTCACGATCGCGTTCGCCAATCCGTCGGCGGAGGCGATGCTCGACATCTCGCGCCGGCAGCTGTCGCAGATGCCGTGGGGCGAGATCTTCCCGAACGCGAGCGAGCTCGCGACGACGATCACCGCGATCGGCGAGGAGCGCTTTCATGCGACGCATCTCGACACCGTGCTCGACCGCCCGGGCCGCGAGCCGCTGCACGTGCACGCGATCGTCGGCTTTCTCGAGGGCGCGCAGGATTTCGTGCTCGTCGAGCTGTTCGAGAACGAGCGGCAGTCGCGTACCGACCGCGAGGAGCGCATCCACGACCTCACGGCCGTCAACAAGCAGCTGATCCGCAATCTCGCGCACGAGATCAAGAACCCGCTCGGCGGGATTCGAGGCGCCGCGCAGTTGCTCGAGTTCGAGCTCGGCGAGCGCGAGCGCGGCGAGCTGCGCGAATACACGCAGGTGATCATCAAGGAATCGGACCGGCTGCAGACGCTCGTCGACCGGCTGCTCGAGCCGCATCGCCATCCGCACATCGTCGGCGATGTGAACATCCACGAAGTGTGCGAACGGGTGCGCGCGGTGATGCTCGCGGAATTTCCGCGCGGCTTGACGATCGAGCGCGATTACGACGTGAGCGTGCCCGATCTGCGCGGCGACAAGGAGCAGCTGATCCAGGCGCTCCTGAACATCGTGCGCAACGCGGCGCAGGCGCTGCGCGAGCGGATCGCGCAGGGCGACGCGAAGATCGAGCTGCGCACGCGCATCGCGCGCAAGGTGACGATCGCCAAGCGCCTGTACAAGCTGGCACTGGACTTGCACGTGATAGACAACGGCCCCGGCATTCCGGACGACATCCGCGACCGGATCTTCTATCCGCTCGTGTCGGGCCGCGACGACGGCAGCGGGCTCGGGCTCACGCTCGCGCAGACGTTCATCCAGCAGCACGACGGGATGATCGAAGTGGACAGCCGGCCGGGCCGAACCGAATTTCAGATTCTGCTGCCGCTCGATCATTGAGCGGCGGCGCAGCGATTCTCCATACCTCTGACCGACTATGAAGCCGATCTGGATAGTAGACGACGACCAATCGATCCGCTGGGTGCTCGAGAAGGCGCTCGCACGCGAGAGCTTCGCGACGAGGAGCTTCGCGAACGTACGCGACGCGCTCGCCGCGCTCGACCAGGAAACGCCGCAGGTGCTCGTATCCGACATCCGGATGCCGGGCGGCTCGGGGCTCGAACTGCTGCAGGCGATGCACGACCGGCTGCCGGGGCTGCCCGTCATCATCATGACGGCGTTCTCGGATCTGGACAGCGCGGTCGCGGCGTTTCAGGGCGGCGCGTTCGAGTATCTCGCCAAGCCGTTCGACGTCGACAAGGCGGTCGAGCTGATCCGGCGCGCGGTCGAAGAGAGCCTGCGCGGCGGCGTGCCCGAGGACGACAAGCTCGCCGAAGCGCCCGAGATGCTCGGCCAGGCGCCCGCGATGCAGGACATGTTTCGCGCGATCGGGCGGCTGTCGCATTCGGCCGCGACCGTGCTGATCACGGGCGAATCGGGCACGGGCAAGGAGCTCGTCGCGCGCGCGCTGCATCGGCACAGCCCGCGCGCGAACGGCCCGTTCATCGCGCTGAACACGGCGGCGATCCCGAAGGATCTGCTCGAATCCGAGCTGTTCGGCCACGAGCGCGGCGCGTTCACGGGCGCGCAGACGACGCGCCAGGGCCGCTTCGAGCAGGCCGAGAACGGCACGCTGTTCCTCGACGAAATCGGCGACATGCCGTTCGACCTGCAAACGCGCCTGTTGCGCGTGCTGTCGGACGGGCAGTTCTATCGCGTCGGCGGCCACAGCCCGCTGCGCGCGAACGTGCGCGTGATCGCGGCGACCCACCAGAACCTCGAGGCGCGCGTGCGGCAGGGGCTCTTCCGGGAAGATCTGTATCACCGGCTCAACGTGATCCGGCTGAGGCTGCCGCCGCTGCGCGAACGCAGCGAGGACATCGCGCTCCTCACGCGGCATTTCCTGCAGAAGAGCGCGCGCGATCTCGGCGTCGAGCCGAAGCGCGTGTCGGACGAGGCGCTCGCGTACCTCACGTCGCTGCCGTTTCCGGGCAACGTCCGGCAGCTCGAGAACCTCGCGAACTGGCTGACGGTGATGGCGCCCGCGCAGACGGTCGAGATCAAGGATCTGCCGCCCGATCTCGTCGCGACGCAGACGGCGTCGGGCAGCGCCGCGCCGGTGGAGGCGGCGGCGAATGCGGACGCATCGGTCGCCGGCAACGGCGCGGCGGAGCCGCACGCGGCGAGCGCGGTGCTCGCCGCACCCGTCGTCGCGAGCGCGCACGCGGCCGTGGGCACGATGGCCGGGCATCCGCTGTGGGAGCACGGGCTGCGGACCGAGGTCGCGCGCCTGCTGCGCGAGAATTCGGCGGACGTGATGGACGCGCTCGCGCGCCGCTTCGAGGCCGCGGTGATTCGCGAGGCGCTCGACTTCACGCGCGGCCGCAAGGTCGAGGCGGCGGAGCGGCTCGGCATCGGCCGCAACACGATCACGCGCAAGATTCAGGAACTGCATCTCGAATCGTGATCCGGCGCGAGGCGATGCGGGCTGCGCGGATGGCGCCCGCATCGGTAGGCTGACGCAAACGGGGCGCTTCGAGCGCCCCGTTTGCATCGGGCGGCGTGGCGATGCGTTCGCAGATGCGCGCGGCGCGGCGCTTGCGTCGCGTTCGGCGCGACGTTCGGCATCGGCGTGGCGTCCGCCGCGGCGCGCCGCCGCCTCGCGTGCGGCGAACGCCGCGCGTCGCCGAGCGGCGGCGGCGGGGGGCCGCGCGCAGCGGGCTCAGCCGATCTGCGCGACGACGGGCGTGTGATCGGACGGCTGCTCCCACGTGCGCGGCACGCGATCGACCGTGCAGCTCGTGCAGGTCTCGGCGAGCGCGGGCGACAGCAGGATGTGATCGATCCGCAGCCCCGCGTTGCGGCGGAACGCGAGCATCCGGTAGTCCCACCACGTGAAAGTCTTCTCGGGCTGATCGAAGCGGCGGAACGCATCGGCGAAACCGAGCCCGATCAGTTGCGCGAAGTGCGCGCGCTCCTGCGGCGACACGAGGTTCTGGCCTTCCCATTTCGCGGGATCGTGCACGTCGCGATCCTCGGGCGCGATGTTGTAGTCGCCGAGCAGCGCGAGCTTCGGGTAGCGCTGCAACTCGTCCTTCAGCCACGCCTGCAGCGCGTCGAGCCATTGCATCTTGTAGACGAACTTGTCGGAGTCGAGCGCCTGGCCGTTCGGGAAATACGCGGACACGATCCGCACGCCGCCGACCGTCGCGGCGATGAGGCGCTGCTGTGCATCTTCGAAGCCGGGGATGTTGCGCACGACGTCCGTTTCGTCGAACGGCAGGCTCGCGCGCGCGAGGATCGCGACGCCGTTGTAGGTCTTCTGGCCCGCGAACCAGCTGCGGTAGCCGGCGGCTTCGAGCTCGTCGCTCGGGAATTTCTCGTCGGGGATCTTGAGCTCCTGCAGGCACAGCACGTCGGCGCCGCTCTGTGCGAGCCAGTCGAGCACGTGCTGCTTGCGCACGTTCAGGGAGTTGACGTTCCAGGTGGCGATTTTCATGGGAGGATCGGCAGGATGCGTGAGGCCGTCATCTTACCGCGAGCCATGGACATCCATGACAACGCCGGGGCGAGGCCGGACCGCCGGAGCGCGGAACGCTCGGCGCCGCAGCGGTCGAGGCCGCGGATATCACGGATCGCGCGATGCGCGCCGGCGTACGGTGGCGTGCCCCGATCGCCGCCGCCGCGTCACACCTCGGCCGGATGCTGCGCGGTCAATCCGCGCTCGACCGCATACACCGCGATCTGCACGCGGCTCGTCAGGTTCAGCTTCTTCAGGATGTTCTGCACGTGGATCTTCACCGTGCTCTCGGCGACGTCGAACTCGCGCGCGATCTCCTTGTTGCTCGTGCCGCGCGCGAGCGCGCGCACGATGTCGTGCTCGCGCGGCGTCAACTGGTCGGGATCGACCGACGCGTGCGCGGCGGCGGGCGCGGCGGCCGGCGCGGGCCGTGCGGCGGGCTGCGGCGCGCGCAGGCTCGCGATCCACTTCGCCGTCATGCTCTCGGCGATCACCGGCTCGCCCGCGGCCGCCTTGCGGATGCCCGCGACGAGCGTCTCCGCGTCGATGTTCTTCACGAGAAAGCCGCATGCGCCGTCGCGCAGCGCGGTCGTCAGCTCTTCGGCGTCCTCCGACACCGTGAGGATCACGACGTGCGCGGACGGCACGTCCTGCACGAGCAGTTGCAGCGTTTCGAGCCCCGACAGCCCCGGCATGTTCAGATCGAGCAGGATCACGTCGGGCTGATGCCGCTTCGCGCGCTTCACGCCCTCCACGCCGTCGGACGCTTCGTCGACGACTTCGAAATCCGGCTGGCGTTGCAGCAGCAGCTTGACGCCACTGCGAAAGAGCGTGTGGTCGTCGATCAACAGTACGCGTATGGTCATGATGCTGGTCCTCGTTCTTGTTCCTATGCCGCCTGTCGCGCGTCGGCGGGCAGCACCAGCTCGACGCGCGCGCCGCGTTGCGGCGCGCCTGTCAACGTGAGCGTCGCGCGCAGGCGGGCGGCGCGCTCGCGCATGATCGTGAGTCCGACGTGCGTGTCCGCGCGCGCGGCGAGCGCGGCCGGATCGTAGCCGCAGCCGTCGTCGGCGACGGACAGCCGGAACGCGGCGCCGTTGTCGACTTCGACGGCGACGTGCCGTGCGTGCGCGTGCTTGCGCACGTTCGACAACGCTTCCTGCAGGATGAACAGCACCTGCAGCTGCTCGTCGGGCGGCAGCGGCGCGCCGCTTGTCTCGCGATAGTCGAGCGCGCACGCGATGCGCGTCTGCTTCTCGAAGCGCGCGATCGTTTCCTCGATCGCCGCCTTCAGCTCGCCTTGCGCGAGGCGCGTGCGGAAGTTCAGCAGCAGCTCGCGCACGTCCGCGTAGCTTTGCTCGACGCCATGCTTGAGCATCGGCACGATGTCGCGCGCATCGGCGAGATTGTCGTGCGCGATCGCGTCGCCGAGCATCTGCGTCTGCAGGTTCACGAAATTCAGGCTCTGCGCGATGCTGTCGTGCAGCCCCTGCGCGACGAGATTGCGCTCTTCGGCGACCGCGAGCTGCCGGGCGCTCGCCGACAGCCGCACGTGATCGAGCGCGATCCCGAGATGGCGGCCTAGCGTCTCGAGCACGCGCCGCTCGTCGGCGGGCAGCCGCGACGCATCGCGATAATGCAGCGAGAACGAGCCGAGCACCGCGTCCTGCGTCATCACCCTGAACACCGCGACGGCCGCGAAGCCTTCGCGCGAGCACGGCGTCGGCGAGTGCGCGGCGCCGCCGCGCAGGTCGTGCAGCACGGCCGTCTCGGCGCGCGTCGCGGTGCCGCAGAAGCAGTCGTCGACGGGCATGCAGCGCTCGAGATCGGTGAGCTCGGCCGACAGCCCCTCGGCGATCACGAGGTGCAGCTTCTCGCCCGTCGGATCGGTGACGCGGATGCTGCCCGCGTCGGCGTCGAATTGCGCGATCGTGCGCGACAGGAAGCCCGCGCACATCTCGTCGACGGCCTGCGGGCGGTTCAGGAACGCGGTGATCTCGTAGAGCGCGCTCAACTCGCGGTTCTGCGCGGCGAGCTGCGCGGTTTTCTGCTGCACGCGTTCCTCGAGCCCCGCGTAGACCTCCTGCAGCTCGCTCGCCATCCGGTTGAAGCCGCGCGCGAGATCGCCGAACTCGTCGCGCGTCTGCACGGGCAGCCGCACCGCGAATTCGCGCGCGGCCATCCGCTTCAGGCCGTCGCGCAGCTGCATCACGGGCAGGATGATCCACAGGAACAGCAGATAGATGACGGCGACCGTGCCCGAGCAGGCGAGCAGGCCGAGCACGATCTGCGACAGGCGCAGCCACGTCGTCTTGCGCGCGTTGTCCGATTCGATCTCGCGCACGAGCAGATCGGCTTCGTCGACGAAGCCCGGCAGCGCGACGAGATAGGCGGCCGCCGCGTCAGGCTGAGGCGCGCCCGGCAGCGCCGCGGCGGCGAGCGGGCGCAGCGTGCCGCTCCAGCGGTCGGTGACGATGTCGAGCTGATGCTGGATGACGGACGTGTTCGGCAGGAAGAGGGGGCGCGACGGATCGCCGCGGCGCAGCCGCGCGAGCGTGCCGTCGATCGTGTCGACCTCGGCCGCGAGCTGGCGGCGCGGCTCGACGCCCGCGCCCGTCATCTCGACGTACGTGCGCGTCGCGCGCATCCGCAGGCTGCCGGCGTCGTTGATCGCCGCGCCCGCGCCTTCGAGCTGCCACGACAGCCACAGCGTGCCGCCCACCATCGCGAGGACGAGCGCCCACGCGATCGCCGAGAGCGCGACGATCCGCGTCGACAGGCGGTGCCGCCACGGGGCGGGGGAGTCGGGGAGGGCGGGGGGCATAGCACGTCATGATTTTTTTGAACATGACAATTGTCCTGCCGAATGTTGCGCTCCCGATGCGACATTCCGGCGCGTGAGGCATCGCGGCGCACCCGCCCGGCGCGCCGCGATGCGTTTGCTCCGACCCCGCTCGAACCGCGCCTAGCGGCGTGTGCGCACGAGCTGCCACGCGCGGCCGACGTACGTGACCGACGCGAAGCCGCTCCACACATGAACGAGCCGCGTGAACGGGAAGATCGCGAAAAGCGAGATGCCCATGAACAGGTGCGCCTTGAAGAGCAACGGCGCGTCGGCGACGTAGCTCGCCGCGTCGCCGCGGAACGTGACGATGTGCTGCGCCCAGGTCATCAGTTGCACCATCAGATGGCCGTCGGTGTGGCTCGCCGATTCGAAGATCGTCGACAGGCCGAGCACCAGCGTGACGAGGAGCCACGCGAGCAGCACCTTGTCGCCGCGGCGCGTGACGGCCGCGATGCGGGCGTTCGTCAGGCGCCGGTGCAGCAGGATCGCGAGGCCCGCGAGCGCGAGCGAGCCCATCACGCCGCCCGCCGTCATCGCGACGAGCTGCTTGAAGTGATGCGTGACGCCGAGCGCGTCCCACACCGCCACGGGCGTGAGCAGCCCGACGAGGTGCCCGAAGAAGAGCCCGAGCACGCCGACGTGAAAGAGGATGTTGCCCGTGCGCAGCGCGCCGCGATGCAAGAGCTGCGAGCTGTCGGACTTCCACGTGTACTGCTCGCGCTCGAAGCGCGCGAGGCTGCCGAACAGGAAGATGGCGGCGGCGATATACGGATAGATGCCGTAGACGAACGTATTCAGATAATCCATGACGTGACCTCGAAACGGGTTCGCGACGCCCCCGCGTCACGCGCGGGGAGCGGGCGTCGCCGCGCGGCGCGGCGGATGAAAGCGGATCGGCTGCGCGTTCGACGCGTTCGCCGCGGGCGCGAGGAGCGGCTCGACGCCGTCGTGGCCGGGGCCGAAGCGCTCGAGCGCTTCGTCCATCGTGCGCGGCGGCGGCTCGGCGACGGGCCGCGGCTCGACGGGCGAGCGCGCGCGCAGCGCCGCGAACGCGGCCGCATACGGGCTCTGCGCGCGCGCGAGGCGCTCGCCGAGCGCGGCGAGCACGTCGATCGCGTCGCCGAGAAGCCGCGCCGCGTGATCGGCGTCGCCGTCGTCCTCGATCGCGCCGAGGAACTCGACGAAGAGCGGCACGTAGTCGGGCAGCTCGCTGCCGACGGGCTCGAAGCCGCGGCGGCGGTATTCGTCGAGCAGATCGACCATCGCCTGGCCGCGGTCGCGGCTCTCGCCGTGCACGTGCTCGAACAGATGCAGCGAGTGCGACGGCGTGCGGTCGAACGTCGCGACGTAACGCTCCTGCAGCTCGATGAGCGGCGCGGCGCGCAGCGATTCGACGAGCGGCGCGAGCGTCGCGCGCGCGTCGGGGAACGCGTCGAGCGCGCGCTCGACGTCGGGCAGCGCGTCGAGCAGCTCCTGCTCGGGATAGGTCAGGAGGGCGGACAGAATCGGATAGATCGACATGACGTTTTCCTCGTGCGATGCGCTCATGCGGCGCTCGCTTTCTTGCGCGTGACGCTCGGCAGCGCCGCGTACGACACCGCCGTTTCCTTCTTGCGGCCGAACAGCGTGCCGTCCGACGTGCCGCCGGAGCAGCCGTTGCCGAACGAGAAGCCGCAACTGCCTTTCTCGTCGAAGCTGTCCTCGGCCATTTCCTTGTGCGACGACGGAATCACGAAGCGGTCCTCGTAGTTCGCGATCGCCATCAGCTGATACATGTCCTCGACCTGCTCGGCGGTGAGCCCGACCTGTTCGAGCACCTGCGCGTCGTGCTCGCCGTGCACGGTCTGCGCGCGCTTGTACGCGCGCATCGCGAGCATCCGGTCGAGCGCGGCGGCGATCGGCGCTTCGTCGCCGGCCGTCAAGAGGTTCGCGAGATAGCGCAGCGGAATCCGCAGGCTGCGCACGTCGGGAATCACGCCGTTCATCCCCATGTGCCCCGACTGCGCGGCGCCCTGGATCGGCGAGAGCGGCGGCACATACCAGACCATCGGCAGCGTCCGGTATTCCGGATGCAGCGGGAACGCGACCTTCCATTCGCACGCCATCCGGTACACGGGCGAGCGTTTCGCCGCGTCGATCCAGCTTTGCGGGACGCCGTCGGCGAGCGCCTGGCGCTCGATCGCCGGATCGTGCGGATCGACGAACACCGCGAGCTGCTCTTCGTAGAGCTGTTGCGGATCGGCGACGGATGCGGCCTGCTCGATGCGGTCCGCGTCATAGAGCATCACGCCGAGATAGCGGATGCGGCCGACACAGGTTTCCGAGCACACGGTCGGCTGGCCGGCCTCGATGCGCGGGAAGCAGAACACGCACTTCTCGGCCTTGCCCGTCTGCCAGTTGAAGTAGATCTTCTTGTACGGGCACCCGGAGATGCACATGCGCCAGCCGCGGCACTTGTCCTGGTCGACGAGCACGATGCCGTCGTCCTCGCGCTTGTAGACGGAGCCGGACGGGCACGACGCGACGCAGGCCGGGTTCAGGCAATGCTCGCAAAGGCGCGGCAGGTACATCATGAAGGTGTTCTCGAACGTCGAGTACATCTCCTTCTGCACGGCCTCGAACAGCTTGTCGCGGCTGCGCGACTTGAACTCGCCGCCGAGATCGTCTTCCCAGTTCGGCCCCCATTCGATCTTCTCCATCTTCTGGCCGGTGATCGCGGAGACCGGGCGTGCGGTCGGCGGCGTCTGCGAGAGCGGCGCGTTCTGCAGATGCGCGTAGTCGTACGTGAACGGCTCGTAGTAATCGTCGATCGCGGGCAGGTTCGGATTCGCGAAGATGTTCGCGAGGATCTTCAGCTTGCCGCCCTGGCGCGGCTCGAGCTTGCCGGCGTCGTTGCGCTTCCAGCCGCCTTGCCACTTGTCCTGGTTCTCCCACTCGCGCGGGTAGCCGACGCCCGGCTTCGTCTCGACGTTGTTGAACCACGCATACTCGACGCCGTCGCGCGAGGTCCACACGTTCTTGCAGGTGACGGAGCAGGTGTGGCAACCGATGCATTTGTCGAGATTGAGCACCATCGCCACTTGTGCGCGGATCTTCATTGTTCTGCTCCTTCGTTAAGCGGCTCTTCGAGCCAGTCCACCCGGTTCATCTTGCGCACGATCACGTATTCGTCGCGGTTGCTGCCGACGGTGCCGTAGTAGTTGAAGCCGTACGCGAGCTGCGCGTAGCCGCCGATCATGTGCGTCGGCTTCGTCACGGTGCGCGTGACCGAGTTGTGAATGCCGCCGCGCTTGCCGCTCGTCTCCGCGCCGGGCACGTTCACGATCTTTTCCTGCGCGTGATACATGAGGCACATGCCGGCCGGCACGCGCTGCGACACGACCGCGCGCGCGGTCAGCGTGCCGTTCACGTTGAACACCTCGACCCAGTCGTTGTCGCGGATGCCGGCCTGCTGCGCCTCGGCCTCCGAGATCCACACGTGCGGGCCGCCGCGCGAGAGCGTCAGCATCCGCAGGTTGTCCGAGTAGGTCGAGTGGATGCCCCATTTCTGGTGCGGCGTGATCCAGTTCAGCACGAGCTCGGGCTGGCCGTTCGACATCCGCTTGTGCAGCGGCGCGACGGTCTTCGTGTCGATCGCCGGCCGGTACGCGCACGAGCCTTCGCCGAAGTCGAGCATCCAGCGGTGATCCTGATAGAACTGCTGGCGGCCCGTGAGCGTGCGCCACGGAATCAGCTCGTGAACGTTCGTGTAGCCGGCGTTGTAGCTCACTTCCTCCGATTCGAGGCCCGACCACGTCGGCGCGGAGATGATCTTGCGCGGCTGCGCCTGCACGTCGCGAAAGCGGATCTTGTCGTGCTCGCGGCCGATCGCGAGGTGCGTGTGATCGCGGCCCGTGATCTTCGAGAGCGCGTCCCATGCCTTCACCGCGACGTGGCCGTTCGTCTCCGGCGCGAACGTGAGGATCATCTCGGCCGCGTCGATCGCGGTGTCGAGGCGAGGGCGGCCGCGGCTCACGCCGGGTTCGGCGACCGTGTCCGACAGCGCGCCGATCTCCTTCACCTCATGCTCGGTGTTCCACGTGATGCCCTTGCCGCCGTTGCCGAGCTTGTCGAGGAGCGGCCCGATCGACGTGAACTTCTTGTGGATGTCGCCGTAGTTGCGCTCGACGACGGTCATCGACGGCGCGGTCTTGCCGGGGATCAGGTCGCATTCGCCGCGGCGCCAGTCCTTCGGCTCGAACGGCTGGCCGAGCTCGCCCGGCGTGTCGTGCATGAGCGGCGTGCAAACGAGGTCGCGCCGCGTGCCGAGGTACGGCCCCGCGATCTCGCTGAACTTCTTCGCGATCGCCTTGTAGATCTCCCAGTCGGTCTTGCTTTCCCACAGCGGCTGCACGGCTTCGGACAGCGGATGGATGAACGGGTGCATGTCCGACGTGTTGAGGTCGTCCTTCTCGTACCAGGTCGCGGTCGGCAGCACGATGTCGCCGTACAGGCACGTGGTGCTCATCCGGAAGTCGAGCACCGTGAGCAGGTCGAGCTTGCCAACGGCGGCGTCGCGCACGTGCACCTCGGACGGCTTGAGCGCATCCGCCTCGTCGCTGAAGAGCGCGTTCTGCGTGCCGAGCAGGTATTTGAGGAAATACTCGTGGCCCTTGCCCGAGCTGCCCAGAATGTTCGAGCGCCACACGAACATGTTGCGCGGGAAGTTCGCGGGGTTGTCGGGATCGTCGCACGCGAACGCGAGCTTGCCGCTCTTGAGCATCTCGATTGCGTACGCGACGGGCTCCTTGCCCGCGCGCTCGGCTTCGTCGACGACGTCGAGCGGATTCTTGCCGAGCTGCGGCGCGGACGGCAGCCAGCCCATCCGCTCGGACTTCGCGTTCAGGTCGAGCAGCGTCATGCCTTCGTACTTCGAACGATCGGCGGTCGGCCCGAGGATCTCGTCCACCGCGAGCTTTTCGTGACGCCACTGGCTCGTGTGGTTGTAGAAGAACGACGTGCCGTTCATCTGGCGCGGCGGGCGCGACCAGTCGAGCGCGAACGCGAGCGGCGCCCAGCCGAACTGCGGACGCAGCTTCTCCTGGCCGACATAGTGCGCCCAGCCGCCGCCGCTCTGGCCGATGCAGCCGCACATCATCAGCAGGTTGATGATGCCGCGGTAGATCATGTCGTTGTGATACCAGTGGTTGAGCGCCGCGCCGACGATCACCATGCTCTTGCCGCGCGTGCGGTCCGCGTTGTCGGCGAACTCGCGCGCGACCTGGATCACGAGGTGGCGCGCGACGCCCGTGTGCTTTTCCTGCCACGCGGGCGTGTAGGGCACGTCGTCGTCGAAGCTCGCCGCGACGTTCGGGCCGCCGAGGCCCTGGTCGACGCCGTAGTTCGCCATCTGCAGGTCGTACACGGTCGCGACGACCGCGCTCGTGCCGTCGGCGAGCGCGACGCGCTTCGCGGCCACGCGGCGCGCGAGCAGCGATTCGTGCTCGCCGCCGAAGTACGGGAAGCCGACGTCGACGATTTCGTCGTGCGCATCGACGAGCGAAAGCTTCGGATCGATCGCGCGGCCGCTGCCGCCGTCCTTCATTTCGAGATTCCAGTGGCCGACCTTCTCGCCGCCGTTGTGCGCGGCCTCGCCCCAGCGAAAGCCGATCGAGCCGTTCGGCGCGACGATGTCGCCCGTCGAGGCGTCGATCGCGAGCGTCTTCCATTCCGGATGGTTCGCTTCGTTCAGCGAATCGGCGAGGTGCGACGCGCGCAGGAAGTGGTCGGGCACGAGCACGCCGTCGCGCTCGCGCAGCAGCACGAGCATCGGCATGTCGGTGTATTGCTTCACGTAGTCGCGGAAGTACGCGGATTTGTTCGCCGCGTGGAATTCCTTCAGCACGACGTGGCCCATCGCCATCGCGAGCGCGGCGTCGGTGCCTTGCTTCGGCGCGAGCCAGATGTCGCCGAACTTGACCATCTCGCCGTAGTCGGACGAGATCGCGACCGTCTTCGTCCCCTTGTAGCGGACCTCGGTGTAGAAGTGCGCGTCGGGCGTGCGCGTCTGCGGCACGTTCGAGCCCCAGACGAGCAGGTAGCTCGAGTTGTACCAGTCGGCCGATTCGGGCACGTCGGTCTGCTCGCCCCACACCTGCGGGCTCGCGGGCGGCAGGTCGCAGTACCAGTCGTAGAACGACAGGCATGCGCCGCCGATCAGGCTCAGGTAGCGCGCGCCCGCCGCGTACGACACCATCGACATCGCCGGAATCGGCGAGAAGCCGACCACGCGG
The DNA here is from genome assembly GCF_000773065.1 of Burkholderia sp. ABCPW 111. Lineage (NCBI taxonomy): Bacteria > Pseudomonadati > Pseudomonadota > Betaproteobacteria > Burkholderiales > Burkholderiaceae > Burkholderia > Burkholderia sp. ABCPW 111. Next base: position 35,784 of record NZ_JPWT01000068.1, read on the forward strand.
TCCGGGCCGTAGCGCTTGATCGTGTACGCGTTCGCGGCGGCGATGAGCTCGGTCGCGGTGTTCCAGTCGGCGCGCACGAAGCCGCCCAGTCCGCGCACGCTCTTGTAGCGGCGCGCCTTCTCCGGATTCTGGCTGATCGATTCCCACGCGGCGATCGGGTCCATCGTCTTGCGCGCCTCGCGCCACATTTCCATCAGGCGGCCGCGGATCATCGGGTACTTGACGCGCTGCGCGGAGTAGACGTACCAGCTGTAGGACGCGCCGCGCGGGCAGCCGCGCGGCTCGTGGTTCGGCAGATCGGCGCGGGTGCGCGGATAGTCGGTCTGCTGGGTTTCCCACGTGATGAGGCCGTTCTTCACGTAGACCTTCCACGAGCAGGAGCCGGTGCAGTTCACGCCGTGCGTCGAGCGGACGATCTTGTCGTGCTGCCAGCGGCTGCGGTAGCCGTTTTCCCAGCGCCGGTCCTCGTCGACGACGGCGCCGTGGCCGTCGGAGAACGTGGATTTCACGCGCGACATGAACTTCAGCCGATCCAGAAAGTGACTCATCGTGTGTTTCTCCAAGGGCATCCGCGGTCGCCCTCGGGTGCTGCGAATGCTTGTGTCAGGGGACACTCCGAGATTACGGCGCGTGCGCTCGCGCGCCCATTCGCCGATGGAGCGGGACAGGGGAGGGAGAAGAACTAGTTCGAAAGAACTAGAGGGCGCGGCGCGCCCTGGCGGAATGCATGTCCGGTGCGGCGGCGTGTCGCAGCGCGCCGCGTCCGGAAAGGGGCTGCGTCAGCGCGCGTTCAGCACGGCATCGACGCGTTGCGGCGCGCATAGAACCACCAGGTGATCGCGACGCACGACACGTAGAACGCGATGAAGCACGCGAGCGCCGGCACGGCCGAGCCCGTGATGTCGAGCGACGTGCCGAAGCTCTTCGGAATGAAGAAGCCGCCGTACGCGCCGATCGCGCCCGAAAAGCCGAGCACCGCGGCCGATTCCTTGCCGGCGTCGAGCACCGCCTGCTTCTGCGCGGCTTCGTCCTGGCCCTGCGCCGCACGCTGCCGCTCGGTGAGGAAGATCACGGGAATCATCCGGAACGTCGAGCCGTTGCCGACGCCCGTCAGCGCGAACAGCACGATGAACATCGCGAGGAAGCCCGCGAAATTGCCCGCGTCGCTGCCCGACGGCAGGAACGCGATCACGCCCGCGACCGCCGCGATCATCGCGGCGAAGGTCCAGAAGGTCACGCGCGCGCCGCCGATCCGGTCGGACACCCAGCCGCCGACGGGCCGCATCAGCGCGCCCGCGAGCGGGCCGATGAACGCGTACGCGGTCGGATTCACGCTCGGGAAGAGCGCCTTCGTGAGGAGCGCGAAGCCCGCGGAGAAACCGATGAACGAGCCGAAGGTGCCGACGTACAGCCAGCACATCAGCCAGTTGTGCAGCCGGCGGAAGATCACTGCCTGCTCGGCGAACGACGCCTTCGCGTCGGCGATGTCGTTCATCCCGAACCACGCGGCGAGCGTCGCGACGACGATGAACGGCACCCACACGAAGCCCGCGTTCTGCAGCCACAGGCTCGTCGTCGTGCCGTGCGCGGAGACGGTCTGCGGATCGCCCGCGAGTGCGCCGAAGAGGCCGGCCGAGATCACGAGCGGCGTGACGAACTGCACGACGGACACCCCCAAATTGCCGATCCCCGCATTGAGCCCCGTGGCGAGCCCTTTCTTCGCCTTCGGGAAGAAGAAGCTGATGTTCGCCATCGACGAGCTGAAGTTCGCGCCGCCGAAGCCGCAGAGGAGCGCGAGGATGAGGAGCGTCGGATAGCCCGTGCCCGGATCGCGCAGCGCGAAGCCCATCCCGAGCGCGGGGATCAGGAGCGTCGCGGTCGAGATCGCGGTGAAGCGGCGGCCGCCGAAGATCGGCACGAGGAACGAATAGAAGATGCGCAGCGTCGCGCCCGAGAGCGCGGGCAGCGCGGTGAGCCAGAACAGCTGGTTCTTGCTGAAGTGAAAGCCGGCGCGATCGAGATTGACGACGACGACGCTCCAGAGCGACCAGACGACGAACGCGAGCATCAGCGCGGGAATCGAGATCGCGAGATTGCGCCACGCGACGGGGCGCCCCTTGGCTTGCCAGAAGGCCGGGTTTTCGGGGTCCCAGCGCACGAGTAGAGAAGTGGACATGATCGAATCCGTTGAGTGAACGAAGATGACGAAGGAACTGCTCACGCGGAGCGGGCGGCGAGCACGCGCTGGTCGTGCGCCGCGCGCTCGGCGCGGAAGCTGAAGTACATCCAGACGAGGCTCACGCTGACGGCGCCGTAGAGCAGCATGAAGCAGGTCGAGCGCACGCCCGTCAGATCGACGAGCGCGCCGAACAGGATCGGCAGCGCGAAGCCGGCGAGGCCGCCCGCGAGACCGACGATGCCCGACACCGCGCCGATGTCGTCCGAGAACTCGTCGGCGATGAACTTGAAGACCGACGCCTTGCCGACCGCCATCGCGATGCCGACCGCGAACAGCAGCACGGTGAACATGACGGGCGTGAGCGACAGATGGAAGCCGAGCGGGCCGTGCGCGGCGCGGATCGTGAAGTCGGTCGGCGGATAGCTGAGCAGGAAGAACATCACCCAGCACACCCACATCACCCACCAGGTGGTGCGATACGCGCCGTAGCGGTCGGACAGCCAGCCGCCGATCGCGCGCAGCACGCCGCCCGGCAGCGAGAAGCACGCGGCGAGGAACGCGGCCGACTGGATGCCGAAGCCGTATTCGCCGACGTAGTACTGCGTGAGCCACAGCGACAGCCCCACATAGCCGCCGAACACGACCGAGTAGTACTGCGAGTAGCGCCACACGCGCGGGTCCTTCAGCACGCGCAGCTGCGCGCGCAGCGACGTCGCGTTTGTCGAGCGGTGCGCGGGATCGGTCGCGGAGAACACCCAGAAGATGAGCGCCATCGCGAGCATCGCGATCGAATAGACGCGCGGCACGATGGTCCACGTGCCGGCCGCGGCGATGAGCGCGGGCGCGACGAACTTGTTGACGGCCGCGCCCGAGTTGCCGGCGCCGAACACGCCCATCGCGAGGCCCTGGCGCGCCTTCGGGAACCAGCGCGCGACGTACGGCGTGCCGACCGAGAACGAGCCGCCCGCGAGCCCGACGAAGAGGCCGAGCACGAGGAACTGCCAGAGCTCGGTCGCGTACGCGATCAGCCAGATCGGCGCGACGGTGACGAGCATCAGGATGAAGAACACGATGCGCCCGCCGTAGCGGTCGGTCCAGATGCCGAGCGGCACGCGGATCAGCGAGCCGGTGAGCACGGGCATCGCGGCGATGAGGCCGAATTCGGTGTCGTTCAGGCCGAGCGTTTTCTTGAGCGGAATGCCGAGGATCGCGAACATCATCCAGACGGCGAAGCACAGCGTGAACGCAATCGTGCTCGACGCGAGCACGGGCATCGCGCGCTTGTCGAGCGATGCGGGAGGAGCGGAGATTGAAGCCATGACGATTCTCTCGGGACGAGGAGGAGCGTCTCAAGAGTAGGGACGGGCGGCGCGCTTGCCTATTCGCCGGGAGAACGGGCGCGTGCGTGCCGATGGGTCGACCGGACTAGTTCGATCGGCGGGTGCGCGGCGGCGTGTGTGACGATTGTTTGAAATAAAGTTTGACGTACCTGCTTAAAACCCATATACTTTTATTTCTCTGACGCGGGGTGGAGCAGTCTGGCAGCTCGTCGGGCTCATAACCCGAAGGTCGTAGGTTCAAATCCTACCCCCGCAACCAAATTCGGCGATGTCCCACGCGCAAGTGACCGATGCGCGAATCGCCAAGACAAAAACCCGGCTCTCGAGCCGGGTTTTTGTTTTTCCGCGTCCGGTTTTCTCCCGTTTTCGGCTTCATTCGACTTCGATCGGGCGGCGTGCTCGTCTCGTCCGGTCTTGACGGTTGCGCGAGCGACGCGTGCGCGCGATGCTTGGCATGCCTGTTTCTTCTCGCTCGATGCATATGCATCGAGCGACCGTCGTCGCGATCGCGGCGCGGCGCTTGCCGTGTGTTCGAACCGCTGCAGCCGGCGTTCCTGTTTCTTTTCGGGCGCTTGGCGTCACGCCCCGCCGCACAGTTGAAACACGCACTGTGTTTTTGTACAGTATCGGCACCTTGGACAAGCCGACGCCTTCCTCCGACACGTCTTCGCCGCCTTCGGGCGACGCGGCCCCGTTCGCGCGCAAGATCATTCATTGCGACTGCGACTGCTTCTACGCGTCGGTCGAGATGCGCGACGATCCGTCGCTGCGCGGCCGCCCGCTCGCGGTCGGCGGCCGCCCCGATCAGCGCGGCGTGATCGCGACCTGCAACTACGAGGCCCGCCGCTTCGGCGTGCATTCGGCGATGTCGTCGGCGCTTGCGATGCGCAAGTGTCCGGATCTCCTGATTCTGCCGTCCGCGATGGACAAGTACCGCGCGGCGTCGCGGCTCATCATGGCGATCTATCGCGACTACACGCCCGACGTCGAGCCGCTGTCGCTCGACGAGGCGTATCTCGACGTGAGCCGCGCGACGCGCTGCCACGGCAGCGGCACGCTGATCGCGCGCGAGATCCGCGAGCGCGTGCGCGACACGGTGGGCGTCACGGTGTCGGCGGGCGTCGCGCCGAACAAGTTCATCGCGAAAATCGCGTCCGACTGGAACAAGCCCGACGGGCTTTTCGTCGTGCGGCCGCACGAAGTGGACGCGTTCGTCGCCGCGCTGCCCGTGCGCAAGCTGCACGGCGTCGGCAAGGTGACGGCGGCGCGGCTCGACAAGCTCGGCATCCGCACCTGCGACGAGCTGCGCGGCTGGTCGCTGTTCGATCTGCATCACGAGTTCGGCGCGTTCGGCCGGCGGCTCTACGAGCTCGCGCGCGGCATCGACGAGCGGCCGGTGCGCGCGGACCAGGAGCGCAAGTCGGTGAGCGTCGAGACGACCTACGTCCAGGATCTCGCCACGCTCGACCAATGCGCGGCCGAGATCCGGCGGTTGACGGTGCTGCTCGATGCGCGGATCGAGCGGGCGGGCGCCGCGCGCTCGATCAGAAAGCTGTACGTGAAGATCCGCTTCGCGGATTTCCAGCGCACGACGGTCGAATGCGTCGCCGATGCGACCGATGCCGAGACCGCCGTCGCGCTGCTCGCGAAAGGGCTCGCGCGCCGCAAGCAGGCGGTGCGGCTGTTGGGCGTCGGCGTGCGGATCGACGAGGATACCGCCGAGCGGCACGGGCAGATCGCGCTGTTCGACGACGAGGACGAAAGTCTCGACGACGACGCGTCGCCCGAAGCGTGATCGAGCGGCCGGCGCTTGCCGTGTCGACGGGCGATAAAAAAAACGGCAACCCATGCCAGCGGGTTGCCGTCTTTTTGCGGATCGCGGATCGCGGATCGCGGATCGCGGATCGCGGAGCAGCGGAGCAGCGGAGCAGCGGAGCAGCGGTGGGGCGTCGCGTGCTCGGCCGATCGTCGGGCTCGAGCGCGCCGCGCCGGCGCGTGCGTTGCGTTACGCGCGCGCCGGCGCGGCGTCCGCCATGCCGCTGTGGCGCAGCAGCGCGTCGATGTTCGGCTCGCGGCCGCGGAACGCCTTGAACGAATCCATCGCCGCGCGGCTGCCGCCGACTTCGAGGATCTCGCGCCGGTAGCGCGCGCCCGTCGTCGCGTCGAGCACGCTGCCCGCCGAGCCGGCCGCTTCCTCGAACGCCGCATACGCGTCGGCGGACAGCACTTCGGCCCACTTGTAGCTGTAGTAGCCGGCCGCATAGCCGCCCGCGAAGATGTGGCTGAACGTGTTCGGCCAGCGCGAGAACGGCGCTTGCGGGATCACGTGGAAGCGCTCGTTGATCTCGCGCGCGAAATCGTTGACGCTCGCGTTGTCCGCCGTGGGATCGAAGTCGACGTGCAGCAGCATGTCGAACATCGAGAACACGATCTGGCGCAGCGTGCCGAGGCCGCTCTGGAAGTTCTTCGCGGCGAGCATCTTGTCGAACAGCGCGCGCGGCAGCGGCTCGCCGGTGTCGACGTGCGACGACATCGACGACAGCACGTCCCACTCCCAGCAGAAGTTCTCCATGAACTGCGACGGCAGCTCGACCGCATCCCATTCGACGCCGTTGATGCCCGATACGCCGATCTCGTCGACGCGCGTGAGCATGTGATGCAGCCCGTGGCCGAACTCGTGGAACAGCGTGATCACTTCGTCGTGCGTGAAGCACGCGGGCTTGCCGCCGATCGGCGCCGAAAAGTTGCACGTCAGATAGGCGACGGGCGTCTGCACGCTGCCGTCGCCGCGCTTCGCGCGCGAGCGCGCGTCGTCCATCCACGCGCCGCCGCGCTTGCCTTCGCGCGCGTAGAGGTCGAGATAGAACTGCGCGACGAGCGAGCCGTCGCGATTCTCGACGCGGAAAAAGCGCACGTCCTCATGCCAGACGGGCGCTTCGTCGCGCGCGATCTTCACGCCGAACAGCGTCTCGGCGACGGTGAAGAGGCCCTTCAGCACCGCGGGCTCGGGGAAATACTGCTTCACCTCGTTCTCGGAGAACGCGTAGCGCTGCTCGCGCAGCTTCTCGGCCGCGTACGCGACGTCCCACGGCTCGAGCGCCGCGAGGCCGAGCTCGCTCGACGCGAACGCGCGCAGCTCGTCCCAGTCCTTCTCGGCGAACGGGCGCGCGCGCTTCGCGAGATCCTCGAGGAACGCGATCACCTGTTGCGGCGATTCCGCCATTTTCGGCGCGAGCGACACCTCGGCGAAGTCGTGATAGCCGAGCATCTGCGCTTCCTCGCGGCGCAGCGCGAGCTGGTCGGCGACGATCGTCGTGTTGTCCCAGTCGGCCTTGCCGTCGCCGTATTGCGGGCCGAGCTCGGACGCGCGCGTCACGTAGGCGCGGTACATCGCCTCGCGCATCGCGCGGTTCCGAGCGTATTGCAGCACCGGGAAATACGACGGGAAGTGCAGCGTGAATTTCCAGCCGGCCTTCTCTTCCTTCTGCGCGGCCTCGCGTGCGGCCGCGATCGCATCGGCGGGCAGGCCGGCGAGCTCGTCTTCGCCCTGCGCGAAGTATGCGTAGCCGTTCGTCGCGTCGAGCACGTGATCGGAGAACGATTTCGACAGCGCCGCCTGCTGCTCCTGCAGCTCCGCGAAGCGCGGCTTCTGGTCCTCGGGCAGCTCGGCGCCCGACAGGCGGAAGTCGCGCAGCGCGTTGTCGAGGATCTTCTTGCGCTCGGCGGACAGCGTCGGATATTCGGCGCTCGCGGCGATCGCCTTGTACTTCTCGTAGAGCGCGAGATTCTGGCCGACGCTCGACCAGAATTCGGTCACGCGCGGCAGGTTCTCGCCGTAGACGGCGCGCAGCTCGGGCGTGTCGGCGACCGCGTTCAGGTGGCCGACGACACCCCACGCGCGGCCGAGCGGCTCGGTCGCATGCTCGATGATCTCGACGACGGCCGCCCAGGTCGCGGGCGTGTCGGGCCGCGCGGCGCGCTCGACGGCGTCGTTCGCGTTCGCGAGCAGCGTGTCGAGCGCGGGCGTCGCGTGCTCGGGGCGAATTTCGCCGAAGCGGGGGAGGCCTGAGAAATCGAGAAGCGGGTTGGCGTTTGCGCTGACGGACATAGTGCTCCCTGGCGGTTTCGGTTTCGGGTTAGGCGAATGACGGCGGCGCACGGCGCCGATCGTCGCTTCATGTCGACATTATTGGGGCGCATCGCGCGCTTTCCAATCGATAGTTTCTAACGAAGCGATTGGGGCGGGAACGCCGGGCGCCGATGGGTGACCGAGCGTACGCAGCGGGGAAAGCCGGACGGCGCGCGCGGGCGGCGCGTCGAAGCGGGCGTGCGCAAGGCCGTTCGATTCGCGCAGGCGGCGCGGGTGCGGCATGTGTGCGGCGAGGGCGGAGGGGGTGGCGCGCGAGATCCGCCATTGCGCCTCTTCTTCGGGCCGTCGGTCGCCCGCGCGGCGCGCCTTGCTCGGGGTGCCCCGCGAGACGAGGGCCGCCGCATGCGTGGCGGCACTGGGGGCGCGGCCATGGCGTACAGCGCGGCGGCGAACGCTTGGCGGGGCTCAGAGGCGATGGCAGGTTGCGGGCGCCGACGGCGTTCCGGCGCTGGTGCATGGCGCGACCGGCGTCGCGCGGCGGCCATCGGCTACCAGTGGGTGCACCGCGGGCGCACCGTGGGCCAACGGCAGGCATCACCGGCCATCGCCCGCCGATCGCTACTGCGCCGCCGCATCGCCCGGCACGGGCCGCGGGCGGGTGCCGGCGAGCCGTCCGCGCACGGGAATCGCCGATCGAAGCGGCTCGGCGCGTGCGCCGCGAGGTTCCCGGCGCCGTTCGCCGTCAGGCCGCCGCGGCGGCGCGCTCGGCGGCTTCGATCGTATTGATGAGCAGCATCGTGATCGTCATCGGGCCGACACCGCCCGGCACGGGCGTGATGTGGCCCGCGACTTGCAAGACGCCCGCGAAGTCGACGTCGCCGCACAGCTTGCCTTCGTCGTTGCGGTTCATCCCGACGTCGATCACGGTCGCGCCCGGCTTCACCATGTCGGCCGTCAGCACGTTGCGCTTGCCGACCGCCGCGACGACGACGTCCGCCGCGCGCGTATGCGCGGCGAGGTCGCGCGTCTTGCTGTGGCAGATCGTGACGGTCGCGCCCGCTTCGAGCAGCAGCAGCGCCATCGGCTTGCCGACGATGTTCGAGCGGCCGATCACGACCGCGTTCGCGCCTTGCAGCGGGATCTTGTACGCGTCGAACATCTTCATCACGCCGTACGGCGTGCACGGGCGGAAGAGCGGCTTGCCCGTCATCAGCGCGCCCGCGTTCGCGACGTGGAAGCCGTCGACGTCCTTCTCGGGCGCGATCGCCTCGATCACCTTGTGGCTGTCGATGTGCGCGGGCAGCGGCAATTGCACGAGAATGCCGTGGATCTTCGGATCGCGGTTCAGCTCGTCGATGCGCGCGAGGAGTTCGGGCTCGGAGAGCGTCGCAGGATAGCGGTCCTTCAGCGAGAAGAAGCCGTTGTCCTCGCACGCCTTGATCTTGTTGCGCACGTAGACTTCGCTCGCCGGGCTGTCGCCGACGAGGATCACCGCGAGGCCCGGCCGGTGGCCGCGCGCGGCGAGCGCGGCGGCGCGCTCGGCCGCTTGCGCGCGCAGGGTCTTCGAAAGGGCGTTGCCGTCGATCAGGGTGGCTGTCATGGTGGGAATCTGCTTGACAAGGTTGGAGATGCGGGCGTGCGGCGCCAGGTTGCGCTGCAGCGAAGCATCGAATTATACCGCCCGCCTGCCGTCACCCGACATCGATCGAGTCGAATCGCGCCGCGCGCGGCGCGCGAGACGAATGGAAAACGGGGCGCGGCGCAACGGAGGATGGGGGGAGCGGGAGCGCAAACCGGTTGGGGCGGGCGGAATGCCGCGCCGCAAAAGAACGCGCTCGCCCGGCGCGCGCCGGGCGGCGGAGGGGGAGAGAAGCGCTTACGCCTGCTTCTTCGACAGCGCGAGCCGCAGCAGATCGGCGACCGTGTTGACGTTGAGCTTTTCCATGATGTTCGCGCGGTGCGCCTCGACCGTCTTGATGCTGATGCCGAGATCGTCGGCGATCTGCTTGTTCAGGCGGCCGGCGATGATCCGCTCGAGCACCTGCTGTTCGCGCGCGGTCAGCTTCGACAGGCGCTCGCTTGCCGCGCGCTGCTCCTGGACGCTCTTGATTTCGCTTCTCGCCTTGTCGAGCATGCGCTCGACGAGCTTGCGCAGCTCGGCTTCGTCGAACGGCTTTTCGATGAAGTCCATCGCGCCTTTCTTCATCGTCGACACGGCCATCGGCACGTCGCCGTGGCCGGTCACGAAGATGATGGGGAGCGCCGCGTTCTCGGCGATCAGACGTTCCTGCAACTCGAGGCCGCTCATCCCGGACATCCGCACGTCGAGGATCAGGCACGCGATCTGTCCCGCCTGCTGCGCGGGCTGGTAGGCATCGAGGAACTGCTCGGCGCTCGAGAAGCATTGCACGCGATAGCCGTTTGCCTCCAGCAGCCAGCGCAGCGAATCGCGCACGGCCTCGTCGTCGTCGACGACAAAGACGGTTTCCTGAGAGGTGGTGACAGGGCTATTCATATCTCTCCCGTTACGGTTTGTGATGGCGATGTCTCGGATCGGTGACCGAGATCCTCCGGTTCCCCAATGGGCAGGCTGCAGTGGAACGTCGCGCCCGACACGAAGCCGTCCGGCTCGACGTTGTTGACCACCCACAGACGCCCGCGATGCGATTCGATGATCGAGCGGCAGATATTGAGCCCCATGCCCATCCCGTCCGATTTGGTGCTGTAGAACGGTTCGAACAGGCGTTCGGCCGTCGCCTCGTCGACGCCCGGACCTTGGTCGATCACGCGGATGTCGACGAAGCCCGATTCGAGGTCGGCGACGACGCGGATCACGCCGTTTTCCGCCTGCGGCCGCGCCTCCTGCATCGCCTCGGCCGCGTTCTTCATCAGGTTCACGAGCACCTGCTCGATCAACACGGGGTCGACATAAATAATAGGCATTCTTGCGCGGATTTCGGTGACGATCCGAATCCGGCGCTTTCTCGCCTCGATTTCGGCGAGGCCGACCGCGTCGGCGACGATGTCGGCGACCCGCGACGGCTGCCGCTTCGGCTCGCTGCGCTTGACGAACTCGCGGATTCGCTTGACGATCATCCCGGCCCGCAGCGCCTGCTGCGCGGTTTTCTCGAGCGCGGGCGACAGCGTTTCAGGCGACGCGCGGCCGCTCTTCACGAGCGCGAGCGTGCCCGAGCAGTAGTTGTTGATCGCGGCGAGCGGCTGGTTCAGCTCGTGCGCGATCGACGACGCCATCTCGCCCATCGTCATCAGCCGGCTCGTGAACTGCAGCTTCTCCTCCTGCTGGTGCGCGAGCTCCTGCGCCTTCTTGCGCGTGGTGATGTCGGTCGCGATCTGCATCTGCGCGAGGTGGCCGTCGACCCACTGGATGTACTGGCGGCGCACTTCGAACCACTTCTGGATGCTCTCGACGTACACCTCTTGCGCGTCCGCCGTGCTCTCGGTGAGCGCGGCGGCGGGCAGGCCCGCGTACGCGTCGACCATGTCGATCGAGTCCGACGACGCCTGCGCGCTGTCGAAGCCGCCGCCCGACAGCTCGAGATGGCCGTCCGGACGGATGCCGAACAGATGGCGGTAATAGCGGTTCGCGAACAGGAGCTCCGCTTCGTCCGCGGCGAGCACGGACACGGCCGCGTCGAGGCTCTCGAGCACCGTCGTGAAGCGCTCGTGCGCGGCGGCGAGCTCCTCGCGCGCGCGTTTCGGCTCGGTGATGTCGGTCATCGACGACATCCAGCCCGTCTGGCGGCCGGAACTGTCGATGAGCGGCGACACGTAGAGGCGCGCGTGGAACAGCGATCCGTCCTTGCGCCGCACGCGCAGCTCGAAGCCGGAGCTCGGCGCCTTGCCGCGCAGCGTCATGTCGAGCTGGCGCTGCATTTCCGGATACGCGTCACGCGGCCAGTAAGGGAACGGCGCGGTCTTGCCGACGAGGTCGCTCTCGTCCCAGCCCGTCATCCGGCAGAACGCCGGGTTCACGTGAGTGATGCGGCCGTGCATGTCGAGCACGCGCATGCCGATCAGCACGGAATTCTCCATCGCGCGGCGGAAGAACGCCTCCGCGTACAGCGCCTGCTGCGCCTCGAAGCGCTGGCGCGTGTGCTTCCACAGGCTCCAGAGGCTCCACAGCACGAAGCACGACAGGCCGGCGACGAGCCACACGAGCGTGTTGTTGGTCAGGTTCGTCGTCTGCGGGTACGCGTAGACGCGCACCGTGAGGCCCTGGCCGGGCGGATCGAGCGGCAGGTCGTAGTGCGCGTCGCGCGGCAGCCGCGGGCGCGACGACGTCGACGCGAGCTCGCGGTTGTTCGCGTCGGTGATCGAGATCTTGTACTTCGCGGACAGCTCGGGCGGGATGTCGTGCTTCAGTATCCCTTCGACGGAGAACACCGCGGCGATCGAGCCGAGGTATTCGCGCTCGCGGATCACGGGCGTCTGCAGCGTCAGATAGCCGTTGCCGAAGTCGTCGTAGACGAGCGGCGAATACGATTGCCGGCGCGTGCTGCGCGCCTCGCCGTACGCGCCGCGCACGACTTCGTCCATCTGCGCGTCGTTCGGCTTCGCGAGCCGCTGGCCGAGTACCGGCAGTTGCATCGTCGGCCATCGTTTCGTGCCGGGCGCCGTGTACCAGTTCAGATAGAGGATCTCGGGATGCGCCTGCATCACGTCGCCGACCGTGGACTGGAACGCGTGCTCGTCGACGCGGCCCGCGGCGATGTCGCGCGCGAACGCCTGAAGCTGCTCCTGCGCGCCCGTCATCGACAGCCGGATCTGCTGCTGGGCCCACGCGACGTTGCGAAACAGCGTGTCTTCCTGCTGCTGCTCCTCGCGGCGGTTGAGGCTCCACAGAATGAGGCTCATCACCACGAGAAAGACCAGGATCGACAGGAGGGGGGTCAGCAGGTAAGAGTTGGACCACCACGGTCCGTGGTGCCAGCGGGACGGCTGCGACTCCGCCGGCGAGCCCGACGGTCGCGCCGAGCGTGCGAAAAGCCGATCGGTCAACATGGCAGGATTGTAGCTCAGCGCGCCATGCGCAAAAGGCGTACAAGAGAGGTTGAACCGAAAGCGGAATCATCGATGCATGATCAACCGCACACGCCGATCGGATGGGTGCGGCGCAGCAATATTTCGTATTGCGAGAAATGATCTCATAATTCGAAAATTTTGTTGCGCGCTGCGTGTGACGCTCTTTACAATCCGCGGGAGCTTGTTGCAGCCGGCGGCATGCGTCGTCGCGCGAAGGCCATCTTCATATTCCAGGACACCCAGGAGACGAGAATGTCCGCTGTACCTAATGAAGTGATGAAGTACGTTGCGGCCGAACGCGACGACGACGCGCAGGAAACCGTCGAATGGCTCGAAGCGCTCGACGGCGTGATTTCCTCCGTCGGCCCCGGCCGCGCGCACTACCTGATCGAAAAGCAGATCGAATTCGCGCGGATGCACGGCGAGCACCTGCCCTTCTCCGCGAACACCCCGTACATCAACACGATTCCCGTCGAAGCCCAGGCGAAGATTCCGGGCGACCAGGACATCGAGCACCGGATTCGCTCGTACACGCGCTGGAACGCGATCGCGATGGTGCTGCGCGCGGGCAAGGACACGAACGTCGGCGGCCACATCGCGTCGTTCGCGTCGGCCGCCACGCTCTACGACGTCGGCTACAACCACTTCTGGCACGCGCCGTCCGCCGAGCACGGCGGCGATCTCGTGTTCGTGCAGGGCCACTCGTCGCCCGGCGTGTACTCGCGCGCGTTCCTGCTCGGCCGCCTGACCGAGAACCAGCTCGACAACTTCCGCCAGGAAGTGGGCGGCAACGGCATCTCGTCGTATCCGCACCCGTGGCTGATGCCGGACTTCTGGCAGTTCCCGACCGTGTCGATGGGCCTCGGCCCGATCATGGCGATCTATCAGGCGCGCTTCATGAAATACATCGAAGCGCGCGGCATCGCGAAGACGCAGGGCCGCAAGGTGTGGGCGTTCCTCGGCGACGGCGAGACGGACGAGCCGGAATCGCTCGGCGCGATCGGCATGGCGAGCCGCGAGAAGCTCGACAACCTCGTGTTCGTGATCAACTGCAACCTGCAGCGTCTCGACGGCCCGGTGCGCGGCAACGGCAAGATCATCCAGGAGCTGGAATCGGAATTCCGCGGCGCGGGCTGGAACGTGATCAAGGTGATCTGGGGCAGCCGCTGGGATGCGCTGTTCGCGCGCGACAAGACGGGCGCGCTGATGCGCCGCATGATGGAAGTCGTCGACGGCGAGTATCAGACGTACAAGTCGGAGTCGGGCGCGTACGTGCGCGAGCACTTCTTCAACACGCCGGAGCTCAAGGCGCTCGTCGCCGACTGGTCCGACGACGACATCTGGAACCTGAACCGCGGCGGCCACGATCCGCACAAGATCTACGCGGCGTTCCACGAGGCGAGCAACTCGAAGGGCGCGCCGACCGTGATCCTCGCGAAGACCATCAAGGGCTACGGGATGGGCGAGTCGGGCCAGGCGATGAACATCACGCACCAGCAGAAGAAGCTGCCCGTCGAGCAACTGAAGAAGTTCCGCGACCAGTTCCGCCTGCCGATCACCGACGAGCAGATCGCCGACGTGCCGTACGTGAAATTCGAGGAAGGCTCGAAGGAGCTCGAATACATGCGCAAGCAGCGCATGGACCTCGGCGGCTACCTGCCGCAGCGCCGCGAGAAGGCGCAGTCGCTGCCGGTGCCGGCGCTCGAAGCGTTCGAGCCGCTCCTGAAGGGCACGGGCGAAGGCCGCGAGATCTCGACGACGATGGCGTTCGTGCGGATCTTGAACATCCTGTTGAAGGACAAGACGCTCGGCAAGCGCGTCGTGCCGATCGTGCCGGACGAGTCGCGCACGTTCGGCATGGAGGGCCTGTTCCGCCAGATCGGCATCTGGAACCAGGAAGGCCAGAAGTACGTGCCGGAGGATTCCGACCAGCTGATGTTCTACAAGGAATCGGAAACCGGCCAGATCCTGCAGGAAGGCATCAACGAAGCGGGCGGCATGTGCGACTGGATCGCGGCGGCGACGTCGTACTCGACGCACGGCGAGATCATGGTGCCGTTCTACATCTTCTATTCGATGTTCGGCTTCCAGCGGATCGGCGATCTGGCATGGGCGGCGGGCGACATGCGCTCGCGCGGCTTCCTGCTCGGCGGCACGGCGGGCCGCACGACGCTCAACGGCGAAGGCTTGCAGCACGAGGACGGCCATTCGCTGCTGTGGGCCGCATCGGTGCCGAACTGCGTGAGCTACGATCCGACGTTCGGCTACGAGCTCGCCGTCATCATGCAGGACGGCCTGCGCCGGATGGTGCAGGAGCAGGAGGACGTCTACTACTACGTCACCGTGATGAACGAGAACTACGAGCACCCGGCGATTCCGCAGGGCGAGCACGTGGCGGCCGACATCATCAAGGGCATGTACTCGTTCAAGAAAGCCGACGCCGATCAGAAGGCGCCGCGCGTTCAACTGCTCGGCGCGGGCACGATCTTCAACGAAGTGATCGCCGCCGCGGATCTGCTGAAGAACGACTGGGGCGTCGCGGCCGATCTGTGGAGCGTGCCGAGCTTCACCGAGCTCGCCCGTGAAGGCCACGAAGTCGAGCGCTGGAACCTGCTGCATCCGGCCGAGGAGCGCCGCCTGTCGCACGTGCAGAAGTGCCTGAAGGACGCGCAGGGCCCGGTGATCGCGTCGACCGACTACGTGCGCGCGCTCGCCGACCAGATTCGCGGCCAGGTCGATCGCCGCTACGTCGTGCTCGGCACCGACGGCTTCGGCCGCTCGGACACGCGCAAGGCGCTGCGCCATTTCTTCGAAGTGGACCGCTACTGGGTCACGGTCGCGGCGCTCAACGCGCTCGCCGACGAAGGCGCGATCGACCGCAAGGTCGTGGCGGACGCCATCGCGAAGTACGAGCTCGACCCGGCCAAACCCAACCCGATGACGGTTTAACGCACGCGCCGCGTGACGCCGCGCGCCCGTTTCCGCTTTCGTCGACGAGGGCGGGGCGGGCGGCGCGGCTCCGCCTTGCATGGGATCAGAGTCGGCCGCCCGCGCGGCGACGCTGATCGACAGGAGACTGAAACAGATGAGTCAAGCGATCGAAGTCAAGGTGCCGGATATCGGCGATTACAAGGACGTGCCCGTCATCGAAGTGCTCGTGAAGCCGGGCGATGCGGTCGAGGCCGAGCAGTCGCTCGTCACGCTCGAGTCCGACAAGGCGACGATGGACGTGCCGAGCCCCGTCGGCGGCACGGTCAAGGAAGTGAAGGTCAAGGTCGGCGACGCGGTGTCGCAGGGCTCGCTGATCGTGCTGCTCGACGGCGCGCAAGCGGCCGCTAAGCCCGCGCAGGCGAACGGCGCCGCGGCGCCCATCCCGCAGCCGGCGCCCGCCGCTGCCGCGGCGGCGCCCGCGCCGGCCGCCGGCGGCGGCGGCACGGTCGACGTGAAAGTGCCGGACATCGGCGACTACAAGGACGTGCCCGTCATCGAGATATCGGTGAAGGTCGGCGATACGGTCGAGGCCGAGCAGTCGCTCGTCACGCTCGAATCGGACAAGGCGACGATGGACGTGCCGAGCCCGACCGCGGGCGTCGTCAAGGCCATCAAGGTGAAGGTGGGCGATGCGGTGTCGAAGGGCTCGCTGATCGTCGTGCTCGAAGCGGCGGGCGGCGCGGCCGCGCCGCAGGCGGCGCACGCTCAGGCGGCGCCGGCGCCTGCTCAGGCGGCTTCCGCGCCTGCACCCGCCGCCGCACCCGCGCCGCGAGCGGCGCCCGCCGCCGCGCTCGCGCCTGCCGCGAGCGGCGAGTATCGCGCGAGCCACGCGTCGCCGTCGGTGCGCAAGTTCGCGCGCGAGCTCGGCGTCGACGTGTCGCGCGTGCAGGGCACGGGCCCGAAGGCCCGCATCACGAAGGAAGACGTCACCGCGTTCGTGAAGGGCGTGATGACGGGCCAACGCGCGGCGCCCGCAGCGGCAGCCGCGCCGGCGGGCGGCGGCGAGCTGAACCTGCTGCCGTGGCCGAAGGTCGATTTCACGAAGTTCGGCCCGATCGAGGCGAAGCCGCTGTCGCGCATCAAGAAGATCTCGGGCGCGAACCTGCATCGCAACTGGGTGATGATCCCGCACGTCACGAACAACGACGAAGCGGACATCACCGAGCTCGAGGCGCTGCGCGTGCAACTGAACAAGGAGCACGAGAAGGCGGGCGTGAAGTTCACGATGCTTGCGTTCGTGATCAAGGCGGTCGTCTCGGCGCTGAAGAAGTTCCCGACGTTCAATGCGAGCCTCGACGGCGACAACCTCGTCTTCAAGCAGTACTACCACGTCGGTTTCGCCGCCGACACGCCGAATGGTCTCGTCGTGCCGGTGATTCGCGACGCGGACAAGAAGGGCCTCGTCGACATCGCGAAGGAAATGAGCGAACTGTCGAAGGCGGCGCGCGAGGGCAAGCTGAAGCCGGACCAGATGCAGGGCGGCTGCTTCTCGATCTCGTCGCTGGGCGGCATCGGCGGCACGCATTTCACGCCGATCATCAACGCGCCGGAGGTGGCGATCCTCGGCCTGTCGCGCAGCGCAACGAAGCCCGTGTGGGACGGCAAGCAGTTCGTGCCGCGCCTCACGCTGCCGATGTCGCTGTCGTACGACCATCGCGTGATCGACGGCGCGGAAGCCGCGCGGTTCAATGCGTATCTCGGCGCGATTCTCGGCGACTTCCGTCGCGTGATTCTTTGATGAGCGGGGAGGCTCGCGGGGGCGTGGGTTTTTTGTCGGTTATCCACGTTTCATCGTTGAACTTGCTTTCCTAACGATCTGCTGGCGTCGCTCCTGCGCGGGGCGGCGGTCACTTTTCTTTGTCTTCCAAAGAAAAGTAACCAAAAGAAAGGCGCGTCCTTGGGCGGACGGCAAAGGTGGTCCTGCCCATGCTCCCGTTCTCCAGTCAGGCCGTAGTTCAGGTTCAATTCGCGAGTTTTCCCTCCGTCTGTCAGCAGTTAATCAAGAAGGGGACGGTACATGAGTCTCATCGAAGTCAAGGTTCCGGATATCGGCGATTTCACCGGCGTCGACGTCATCGAAGTCAACGTCCAGCCCGGCGACGTGATCGAAAAGGAGCAGACGCTCCTCACGCTCGAATCGGACAAGGCGTCCATGGAAGTGCCGAGCGACGTCGCCGGCACCGTGAAGGAAATCAAGATCAAGCCGGGCGACAAAGTCTCGCGAGGCACGGTGATCGCGCTCGTCGAGGCGTCGGCCGAGGCCGCGCCGGCCAAGCCCGCCGAACCGGCGAAGCCGGCAGCAGCCGCAGCCGCACCGGCGAGCGCGCCCGCGCCGCAAGCCGGCAGCTTCGGCGGCGCCGCCGACGTCGAGTGCGACATGCTCGTGCTCGGCGCCGGCCCCGGCGGCTATTCGGCCGCGTTCCGCTCGGCCGATCTCGGCATGAAGACGGTGCTCGTCGAGCGCTATTCGACGCTCGGCGGCGTGTGTCTGAACGTCGGCTGCATTCCGTCGAAGGCGCTGCTGCACACCGCGCTCGTCGTCGAGGAGGCGCAGGCGCTCGCCGCGCACGGCATTTCGTTCGGCAAGCCGCAAGTCGATCTCGACAAGCTGCGCGACTTCAAGGGCGGCGTGGTCAAGAAGCTGACGACGGGTCTCGCCGGCATGGCGAAGGCGCGCAAGGTCGACGTGGTGACGGGCGTCGGCGCGTTCGTCGATCCGCACCACATCGAAGTGCAGACGGACGGCGGCAAGAAGATCGTCAAGTTCAAGCAGGCGATCATCGCGGCGGGCTCGCAGGCCGTGAAGCTGCCGTTCATGCCGGAGGACCCGCGCGTCGTCGATTCGACGGGCGCGCTCGAACTGCGCCAGTTGCCGAAGCGCATGCTCGTGATCGGCGGCGGCATCATCGGCCTCGAAATGGCGACGGTGTATTCGA
Organism: Burkholderia sp. ABCPW 111; assembly: GCF_000773065.1. NCBI lineage: Bacteria > Pseudomonadati > Pseudomonadota > Betaproteobacteria > Burkholderiales > Burkholderiaceae > Burkholderia > Burkholderia sp. ABCPW 111. Next base: position 54,363 of record NZ_JPWT01000068.1, read on the forward strand.
CGCTCGGCGCCGAGATCGACGTCGTCGAAATGATGGACGGCCTGATGATGGGCGCGGACCGCGATCTCGTGAAAGTCTGGGAGAAGTACAACGCGAAGCGCTTCGGCAACGTGATGCTGAAGACCAAGACGGTCGGCGCGCAAGCGAAGGACGACGGCATCTACGTGACGTTCGAGGGCGAGAAGGCGCCGGCGGAGCCGCAGCGCTACGACCTCGTGCTGGTCGCGGTCGGCCGCAGCCCGAACGGCAAGAAGATCGGCGCCGACAAGGCAGGCGTTGCGGTGACGGATCGGGGCTTCATCGACGTCGACACGCAGATGCGCACGAACGTCCCGCACATCTTCGCGATCGGCGACATCGTCGGCCAGCCGATGCTCGCGCACAAGGCGGTGCATGAAGGCCACGTGGCGGCGGAAGCCGCGCACGGCGAGAAGGCGTACTTCGACGCGCTGCAGATTCCGTCGGTGGCCTATACCGATCCGGAAGTCGCGTGGGCGGGCAAGACGGAAGATCAGTGCAAGGCCGAAGGCATCAAGTACGGCAAGGCCGTGTTCCCGTGGGCCGCGTCGGGCCGCGCGATCGCGAACGGCCGCGACGAGGGCTTCACGAAGCTGATCTTCGATGAGGAAACCCACCGCGTGATCGGCGGCGGCATCGTCGGCCTGAACGCGGGCGACCTCATCAGCGAAGTGTGTCTCGCGGTGGAGATGGGCGCGGACGCGGAAGACATCGGCAAGACGATCCATCCGCACCCGACGCTCGGCGAATCGATCGGCATGGCGGCCGAGCTGTACGAAGGCGTCTGCACGGACCTGCCGCCGCAGCGCAAGAAGTAAGCGGCGCGGCCGCCACGCAGCGGCCGCACGAAGAAACGGCGCCTCCCCCAGCAAGGGGAGGCGCCGTTTCATTGTGCGGGGGCGCACAAGACGCCCGGCGCGGCGGACATTCTCGGCCGAGAAAAAAGCCGCGCAGATGCGCGGCTTTCCCCAAACGAGCAGATGATGCCGCCGGCGCTTACGCGGTCTTGCCGCCGGTGGTGCTGCGGCGCGACGCGGCGGCCGCGGTATTCGCCGCCTTCGTGGCGACGGCAGCGGCGGCGTTGAAGTTCGTCTCGGCGATTTCGACCGCTTGCTTCGCGGCCTTCTGCACCGTTTCGTACGTCGTGTTCGCGGCGTTGATCGCCGACTTCAGCGCGGCGACGGCGGTTTCCGAGCCGGCCGGCGCGTTCTTCGCGACGTTGTCGACGAGCGCTTGCACCTTGCGGTTCTGTTCTTCGTACTGCGCCTCAGCGACCTTCGCGAATTCGGCTTGCGTGGCCGACGCGATTTCGTACACGTGGCGGCCGTACGCGAGCACCTTCTCGGCGATCGGCTGCGTGAGGCTCGCCTGCAGCGCGAGCAGTTCCTGCGCGTCCTTCACGGACAGCGCGCGCTGCACGTTTTCCTGACTTTCAGCGAGCGTCGACTTCACCACTTGCAGATTGAGTTCGATCAGCTTTTCGACGCCTTCGAACGCCTTCGTCGTGAGGCCGAAGAGGCTTTCGATGTTAGCTTTCTGGGCAGCGGCGATTTGCTCGGGGGTCAGCAAAGACATGTTCATGCTCCTGAAGTTCGATCGGGGATCGTGAAGGAAAAGGGCACAACTTTGGGGAACAGATACCTGAAACTGCTTTGTGCAACGCAACAATGGATTCTATTTTAGGGCGCCAGAATTGAATGTCAAGTACTTTTGGTGCATTGCACAAACCTGACAATTTCCAGACAAAACAATAGTTTGCAATGTCTCGGTGGGATCGGTTTCAGCGTGTGTCCCGAGCCGGTTCGGAGGCCCGCCGCACGCACGAGAGTGCACCATCGCGACGCGAGTAAACCGATCGGAGTGACGGAACGTTTAACATTCTGGCATGTCGAAGCGGTCGCTGTTTTCGGCACGGCGGCGGGCGTCAACGCCCGCCGCCGTGCCTATCGGCGGGTCGTCCGGCCCGCTTCGCCTGTCGAATTCGTGGTTTCCCCTGCTTCAGCTTGTCCGTCGCGCCGCCGATATTCTGGTCAACCGGTGGGTGATTTGTGTGTCGCGCGCGTCGGGAGCTTCGTTTTCTTCATCGTATTTTTCGATGGAAGAGACGGAGCCGATTGGTCTGGTACGATCGATTCTTACATTTCGGTTTAACGAAGATCGGTAAGTGCCTAATATTGCTTATTTTTTCAGCTTTTACTACACTTGCGGAAACCTCCCGCCGTTTTGTTCGGACCCCAATGAAAGCCCAACTGTTTGCACCGCTCAGGATGATGCAGAGCGTGGCGCTCGGCACCGCCGTTTCGGTCGCCGTCTCGCTGATGGTGGCGACGGCCGCCGTCGCGCCCGCGGACGCGTTCGCCGCCACCGCCAAGACCGCGCAGAGCGCGAAAGGCAAGAAGAGCGCGGCGAAGAAGTCACTGCGCGCCGCGTCGTCGAGCGCCGAACCGCGCGCGAAAGGCGCGCGCAAGCGCGTGACCTACGTGTCGAACGGCCGTCACCACAGCGGCGTGCGCCGCGTCGCGTTCCAGCCGCGGCCGCCGTCGGTCGGCCAGGCGTTCGGCCTGCACGACACGCCCGATTCGCTCGCGCTGCGCTCGAGCGTCGCCTACGTCGTCGACCAGAACACGTCCGAGCCGCTCTTCGACAAAAATTCGCACGCGGTCGTGCCGATCGCGTCGATCACGAAGCTGATGACCGCGATGGTCGTCCTCGATTCGAAGTCGCAGCTCACCGACGAGGTCGAAGTGACCGACGAGGATCGCGATTACGAGAAGGGCACGGGTTCGCGCCTGTCGGTGGGCTCGGTGCTGTCGCGCGAGGACATGCTGCACATCGCGCTGATGGCGTCGGAGAACCGCGCGGCGGCCGCGCTGTCGCGCTACTACCAGGGCGGCCGTCCGGCGTTCATCGCCGCGATGAACGCGAAGGCGAAGGCGCTCGGCATGTCCGACACGCATTTCGAGAACTCGACTGGGCTGTCGAGCCAGAACGTGTCGAGCGCGCGCGATCTCGTGAAGATGGTGAACGCGGCGTATCAGTACCCACTCATCCGCAAGTTCTCGACCGACCGCAGCTACGAGGTGAACACCGGCAAGCGGACGCTCGCGTACAACAGCACGAATGCGCTCGTGCGCAATCCTTCGTGGGACATCGGCCTGCAGAAGACTGGTTTCATCAACGAAGCGGGCGAGTGCCTCGTGATGCAGACGACGATTCACAGCCGTCCGATCGTGATGGTGCTGCTCGATTCGTTCGGCAAGTACTCGCGCTTCGCCGATGCGTCGCGCGTGCGCAACTGGCTCGACAACGGCGGCGGCGAGCGCCTGACGGCGGCGAACACGCCGGCGGGCGGGACCTGATCGCGGACGCGGCCGAGCGTCGCATCGCCCAGCAAAAAGCCCCGCGAATGCGGGGCTTTTTTTGTGCGCCGGCCACCGGAGGCGCGGGGCGGCCGAGCGCTGGAGCGCGATGCGCGCGCGCCTACGCCTGCTTTTGCGCCAGCGCGTCCGCTTCCCTCGCGGTTTCCGGGCGATAGCCGAGCGATTCCGAGATCGTGAGCGCCGTGCGGCTCAACTGGCCGAGCCACGCGTCCTGGAGCCGGTCGGCGGGCGCGGACAGCGACAACCCGGCGACGAGCTTGCCGGAATCGTCGTAGATGCCGGCCGCGATGCAGCGCACGCCGAGCTCGAGCTCTTCGTTATCGCGCGCGCACGCCTGTTGGCGCACGAGCGTGAGCTCGCGCTCGAGCTTCGGCAGATCGGTGATGCTGTTTTGCGTATGGCCGGCGAGGCCCGTGCGCGTTGCGTACGCGCGCACCCGCGACGTCTCGTCCGCCGCGAGGAACAGCTTGCCGACCGACGTGAGGTGCAGCGGCGCGCGGCCGCCGATCGCGCGGACGACCTGCATTCCCGAGCGCTCCGAATACGCCCGCTCGATGTAGACGATCTCGTCGCCCTGGCGCACCGACAGGTTCACGGTCTGGCCCGTCAGCCGGTGCAACTCGCGCATCGGCATCAGCGCGGCGTCGCGCACCGACAGGCGCGCCTTCACGAGATTGCCGAGCTCGAGCAGGCGCATGCCGAGCCGGTATGTACCGGGGTCGGAGCGATCGACGAGACGGCAGGTCACCATGTCGTTCAAGATCCGGTGCGCGGTGGAAGGGTGCAGTTCGGTGCGCTGCGCGAGTTCCTTCAGGCTGACCGGATCGCTGTGCGCGGCGAGCGCATCGAGGAGCCGCATCATCCGTTCGATCACCTGGATCGATGTCTTGGAATCCGGGTTCGGGTTGCTCATCGTGAGGAATCGATTGCCGCATCAAGTACCAATGCGGCGATTGTATCTCGTATAGTGAAAAAAGCGAACGGTGTTCGAGGAAGTCCTCGCTCGGCGCCGGGCATTGCGCGATTGCGGCGCAACGTTGGTCTTGCCGCGCAAACGGCGGATAATGAGCGCCGTTTTCTCGAAGGAGCGCCTATGCGAGTCGGTTTGTTCGTCACGTGTCTTGTCGACCTGATGCGGCCCGAGATCGGTTTTTCGGCGCTCAAGCTGCTGAAAGAGGCGGGCTGCGAAGTCGTCGTGCCGCCTTCGCAGACCTGCTGCGGCCAGCCCGCGTACAACTCGGGCGAGCGCGCGATCGCTCGCGATCTGGCGGAAAAGGCGCTCGCCGAGTTCGAGCAGTTCGACTACGTCGTCGTGCCGTCGGGCTCGTGCGGCGGGATGATCCGCGTCCATTACGGCGACCTCTTTCGCGACGATCCCGAGCTGATGGCGCGCTACGGGCGCCTGCGCGCGAAAGTCTACGAACTGACCGACTTCCTCGCCAACGTCGCGCGGGTGAAGCTCGAGCCGGGCGAGTTCAAGGGGCCCGTCACGTACCACGATTCCTGTTCGGGCCTGCGCGAGCTCGGCGTGAAGGCGCAGCCGCGCGCGCTGCTCGCGCAGCGCGGCGTGGCCGTCGACGAGATGAAGGACTGCGAGCACTGCTGCGGCTTCGGCGGTACGTTCGCGGTGAAGTACGGCGACATCTCGAGCGCGATCGTCGACGAGAAATGCGCGAACGTGCGCGCGACGGGCGCTCCCGCAGTCGTGCTCGGCGATCTCGGCTGCATGCTGAACATCGAAGGGCGCCTGCGCCGCACGGGCGACCACGACACGCGCGTGCTGCACGTCGCGCAGGTGCTCGCGGGCGACGTCTGAGCGCCGCCCCGCCGAACGAACGATCGCGACGAGAACCACGAACCTCACGAGCCGCCATGCAAGTCCAATCGATGCATTTCAAGGCGCGCGCGGGCGAAAAGCTCGCCGATGCGCGCCTGCAGGAAAATCTCAAGAGGCTGTCGACGAAATTCGTGTCGGGACGCGCGCAGGCCGTCACGCAGATCGACTTCGTCGCGACGCGCGCGGAGCTGAAGGCGCGCCGCAACCGTGCGCTCGAGCGGCTCGACGTGTGGCTCGAGATGTTCGAGCGCGAGGCGGCGCGGCGCGGGACGACCGTGCTGTACGCGGAGACGACGGCCGACGCGGCGGCGCTCGTCGCGGACATCGCGCGGCGGCACGATGTGAAGAAGGTCATCAAGACGAAGTCGATGGTGACCGAGGAGGCGAATCTGAACGCTGTGCTCGGCCGGCTGGGCGTGCAGTCGATCGAGACCGACCTCGGCGAGTACATCCTGCAGATCAACGACAACGAGCCGCCGAGCCACATCATCGCGCCCGTGTTGCACCGGGACAAGGAAGAGGTGGCCGAGCTGTTCGCGAGGACGCACGGACGGCCGCGCCTGACCGAGATTCCGGAGATGACCCGCGAGGCGCGCGAGGTGCTGCGCCCCCATTTCCTGTCGGCCGACATGGGCGTGACGGGCGGCAACTTCGTGATCGCAGAGACGGGCTCCGTCGTGCTCGTGACGAACGAGGGCAACGAAGGCATGTGCACGGTGCTGCCGCGCGTGCACGTCGCGGTGACGGGAATCGAAAAGGTGTTGCCGACGCTCGAGGATCTCGCGACCGCGATGCGCCTCCTGCCGCGCTCGGCCACCGGGCAGAAGACGTCGAACTACTTTTCGCTGCTCACGGGCGTGCGGGGAGAGGGCGACGAGGACGGGCCCGAGCATTCGTATGTCGTGCTCGTCGACGGCGGCCGCAGCGGGCTCATCGGCGGCGAGTTCCAGGAGATGCTCCGCTGCATTCGCTGCGGCGCGTGCATGAACCACTGCCCGGTTTATCAGAAGGTCGGCGGGCACGCATACGGCTGGGTGTATCCGGGGCCGATGGGCTCGGTGCTGACGCCGAGCTACGTCGGGCTCGACAAGGCGCTCGATTTGCCGCAGGCCGCGACGCTCTGCGGCGAGTGCGACAGCGTCTGTCCGGTCGGCATCCCGATTTCGGGCCTGCTGCGCAAGCTGCGCGAGAAGCAGGTCGAGCGTCACCTGCGGCCGTGGCGCGAGCGCGCGGCGCTCGCCGCGTGGGGCTTTTTCGCGCGGCGGCCCACGCTGTACGCGTTCGCGACGAAGCTCGTCGTGCGCGTGCTCGAGCGGGCGGGCGGCACGTCGGGCGGCGTCGCTGGCACGCTCGGGCGGTTCCCGTTCGCGCGCGGCTGGACCGCGACGCGCGACATCCCGGCACCAGCCGGCAGGACGTTCCGCGAGCTGTACGCGGCGTCGCGCACGCATCTCGATCCGTCGTCGTCGACACGCTGACTTGACCGTGCGCAAGCGTGGCGCGCGTGGACGGGGAACGCGTTGCGCCGCGACTGTTCATCGAGCGACAACACTGCGTTCGCTATTCGCATATTTATCTCGATAGGTGCGATCTATAGAATCTCGACATGTCAGCATTGGGGAGCGTCCCAATGCGCCAGCCGAGAGAGGTCGCATCATGAGAAAGACAATATCGATGTACTGGCCGCTTGCGATCGTCGTGCCGCTCGCCGCCGCCGCTTACCTGTACCTGTCCGGGGCCGCGCCGCAGCGCGGGCAGGCGGTCGCGCGCGATGCGTCGGCCGAGCTCGCGCGCACGGTGTCGTACGGGCTCGTCGACGACGCGTCGCAGGCGCTGCCCGCCGCGTCGCCCGTCGCGCCGCTCGCCGGCGCAAAGGCTTTGTAAGCTGCCGTGAAGCCGAATCTGGCGCAAGCGGGAATCGGTGCGCCTTTGTATAATGGCGCGCTGTCCATCCGTGCGGTTCGCCGCGATTGTCTGGTTGCGTGATGAAAAGCGTCGCGATCTGTTTCGTCTGCCTCGGCAACATTTGCCGCTCGCCCACCGCCGAAGGGGTGATGCGGCACCAGGTGGCGGCAGCGGGGCTCGACGAGGCGATCGCGATCGATTCGGCCGGCACGGGCGACTGGCACGCCGGCGAGGCGCCCGATGCGCGCGCGCAGCAAGCGGCGCGCACACGGGGCTACGATCTGTCGGCGCTGCGCGCGCGGCAGATCGGCGCGGCCGATTTCGAGCGCTTCGATCTCGTGCTCGCAATGGATTCCGCCAACTTCGCCGAGCTGCGCAAGCGCTGCCCGCCGCAGCATCAGGGCAAGATCCGGCTGCTGATGGAATATGCAAGCGACGCATCGGCGCGCGAAATCGCCGATCCGTACTTCGGCGGCGCGCGCGGCTTCGAGCGGGTGCTCGATCAGTGCGAGGATGCGTGCCGCGGGCTCCTCGAGCGCTTGCGCGAAACGGCGCGCTGAAGCGCCGCACATACAACCCCCTTTTAGCGGCAGGGATACTTGACTAAATTTGTCAAATATTTATACTTGACCAAAATCGTCAAGATTGCTGCCCATTCAATACCATGAGACTCACCACCAAAGGCCGTTTCGCCGTCACGGCGATGATCGACTTGGCGCTGCGCCAGGAGCAAGGCCCGGTGACGCTTGCAGGCATCAGCCAGCGCCAGCGGATTTCGCTCTCCTACCTCGAGCAGTTGTTCGGCAAGTTGCGCCGGCATGAAATCGTCGAATCGGTCCGCGGACCGGGCGGCGGCTACAACCTCGCGCGCCGCGCGCAGGACGTGACGGTCGCCGACATCATCATTGCGGTCGACGAGCCGCTCGATGCGACCCAATGCGGCGGCAAGGGCGCGTGCGAAGGCACGAAGCAGCCCGACGGCCATTGCATGACGCACGAGCTCTGGTCGACGCTGAACCAGAAGATGGTCGAATACCTCGATTCGGTATCGCTGCAGGATCTCGTCGATCAGCAGCGCGCCCGCGAAGGCACGCCCGCCGTGCTGCGCGACAAGCGCAAGCCGGAGCCCGTTGCGGCGAGCGTCGAGCCCGTGCGCTCGATTCCGCTCGGCCCGAATTCGGTCTTCAACATCGCAAGCTCATGATTGCCGCGCATTGAACGCGGCAGCACAACGAACAGTCCCCGCACGAACGCATACCCGGAGCGATAGATGAATAACGAGATCCCCCACCTGCCCATCTACATGGACTACAGCGCGACGACGCCCGTCGATCCGCGCGTCGTCGACAAGATGGTGCCGTATCTGCGCGAGCAGTTCGGCAATCCGGCGTCCCGCAGCCACGCATACGGCTGGGACGCGGAGCGCGCGGTCGAAGAGGCGCGCGAGCAGGTGGCCGCGCTCGTCAACGCCGATCCGCGAGAAATCATCTGGACCTCCGGCGCGACCGAATCCGACAACCTCGCGATCAAGGGCGCCGCGCACTTCTATCAGGGCAAGGGCAAGCACATCGTCACGGTGAAGACCGAGCACAAGGCGGTGCTCGATACGTGCCGCGAGCTCGAGCGCGAAGGCTTCGAGGTGACCTATCTCGACGTGAAGGACGACGGCCTGCTGGAGCTCGACGCGCTGAAGGCCGCGCTGCGCCCGGACACGATCCTCGTGTCGGTGATGCACGTGAATAACGAGATCGGCGTGATCCAGGACATCGAGGCGATCGGCGAGATCTGCCGCGAGAAGGGCATCATCTTCCACGTCGACGCCGCGCAGGCGACGGGCAAGGTCGAGATCGACCTGGCGAAGCTGAAGGTCGACCTGATGTCGTTCTCCGCGCACAAGACCTACGGCCCGAAGGGCATCGGCGCGCTGTACGTGCGCCGCAAGCCGCGCGTGCGCATCGAGGCGCAGATGCACGGCGGCGGCCACGAGCGCGGCATGCGCTCGGGCACGCTGCCGACGCACCAGATCGTCGGCATGGGCGAGGCGTTCCGCATCGCCAAGGAGGAAATGGCGACCGAGAACGAGCGCATCCGGATGCTGCGCGACAAGCTGCTGCGCGGCCTGTCGCAAATCGAGGAGACCTACGTGAACGGCGACCTCGAGCATCGTATCCCGCACAACCTGAATATCAGCTTCAATTTCGTCGAAGGCGAGTCGCTGATCATGGCGATCAAGGACGTCGCGGTGTCGTCGGGTTCCGCGTGCACGTCGGCTTCGCTCGAGCCGTCGTACGTGCTGCGCGCGCTCGGCCGCAACGACGAGCTCGCGCACAGCTCGATCCGCTTCACGGTCGGCCGTTTCACGACGGAGCAGGAAGTCGACTACGTGATCGATCTGCTGAAGAGCAAGATCGCCAAGCTGCGCGACCTGTCGCCGCTTTGGGAAATGCATCAGGACGGCGTCGATCTGTCGACGATCGAATGGGCGGCGCACTGAGCGCAACGATATTTCCGCGGGCGATTGAGTGCCGCGCAGACGAAACGAAGCAAGGAGTTTGAATCATGTCTTACAGCAACAAGGTTCTGGATCACTACGAAAACCCGCGTAACGTCGGCTCGTTCGCGAAGGACGACGACGCGGTCGGCACCGGCATGGTTGGCGCGCCCGCGTGCGGCGACGTGATGAAGCTGCAGATCCGCGTTGGCGAGAACGGCGTGATCGAGGACGCGAAGTTCAAGACCTACGGTTGCGGTTCGGCGATCGCGTCGAGCTCGCTCGTCACCGAATGGGTGAAGGGCAAGACGCTCGACGAGGCGCTCGCGATCAAGAACACGCAGATCGCCGAAGAGCTCGCGCTGCCGCCCGTGAAGATCCACTGTTCGATCCTCGCGGAAGACGCGATCAAGGCGGCCGTTGCCGACTACAAGAAGCGCCACGACCACGAAGGCGCTGAAGACGGCAAGGCCGCCGCGTAAGCGGCGCCGCGGGTTCGACGCAGGGTCGACCGGTTTTGGGTTTAGACGCATGACGCACGAGGCTCGCTTCGTGCGACGAAGGACACTATGGCTATCACACTGACCGAAAAGGCTGCGCAGCACGTGCAGAAGTATCTGACGCGGCGCGGCAAGGGGCTGGGCCTGCGGCTCGGCGTGCGCACGACCGGCTGTTCGGGCCTCGCGTACAAGCTCGAGTATGTCGACGAGTTCGCCTCCGAGGATCAGGTGTTCGAAAGCCATGGCGTGAAGGTCTTCGTCGATCCGAAGAGCCTCGCGTACATCGACGGCACGGAGCTCGACTTCGCGCGCGAGGGATTGAACGAGGGCTTCAAGTTCAACAACCCGAACGTGAAGGACGAGTGCGGCTGCGGCGAATCGTTCCGCGTGTGACGGCATCCGCGCGAGGCGGACGAGAGGCGGCGCGGGCCGCCTTTTTAATGGGCGGCACATCGGTCGACGTCGTGCCGCAGTCGACAACGAGTTGAGCGCTACAGCTATTACGCGATGGTTTCGCTGAAAGACAGCCATTTCGATCTCTTTCACCTGCCGGTGCAATTCGCGCTCGACGAGCCTACGCTCGACGCCGCGTACCGCACCGTGCAGTCGCAGGTGCACCCGGACCGTTTCGCCGCGGCGGGCGACGCGCAAAAGCGCATCGCGATGCAATGGGCGACGCGTGCGAACGAGGCGTACCAGACACTGCGCGATCCGCTCAAGCGGGCGACGTACCTGCTGCACTTGCGCGGCGTCGACGTCGGCGCCGAGAACAACACGGCGATGGAGCCGGCGTTCCTGATGCAGCAGATGGAGTGGCGCGAGCGCATCGAGGATGCGGCGGCCGCGAAGAACGTCGGCGAGCTCGATGCGCTGCTCGCCGAATTGCGCGACGAGCGGCGCGCGCGCCTCGCGAAGCTGGGCGCGCTGCTCGACAGCGGCTCGGATCAGGGCGCGGCCGAGGCCGTGCGGCAACTGATGTTCGTCGAGCGCGTGTCGGCCGAGATCGGCGCTCAGATCGAGCGCCTCGAACACTAACCGCGCGCATTACGCACGCGATGCAAGCGGGGCTTCGGCCCCCATCGAACATACAGATGGCTTTACTGCAAATTTCCGAACCCGGCATGGCGCCCGCGCCGCATCAGCGGCGCCTCGCCGTCGGCATCGACCTCGGCACGACGAATTCGCTCGTCGCCGCGGTGCGCAACAGCATTCCGGAGGCGCTGCCCGATGACGACGGGCGCGTGCTGCTGCCGTCCGTCGTCCGCTATCTCGAGAAGGGCGGCCGCCGCATCGGCCATACCGCGAAGGAAGAGGCGGCGATCGATCCGCGCAACACGATCGTGTCGGTCAAGCGCTTCATGGGGCGCGGCAAGGCGGAGGTCGAAGGCGCGGCGAACGCGCCGTACGAATTCGTCGATGCGCCCGGCATGGTGCAGATCCGTACGGTCGACGGCGTAAAGAGCCCGGTCGAGGTGTCGGCGGAAATTCTCGCGACGCTGCGCCAGCGCGCCGAAGACACGCTCGGCGACGAGCTCGTCGGCGCGGTGATCACGGTGCCCGCGTATTTCGACGACGCGCAGCGCCAGGCGACGAAGGACGCCGCGCGGCTCGCGGGCCTGAACGTGCTGCGCCTGCTGAACGAGCCGACCGCGGCCGCGATCGCGTACGGGCTCGACAACGGCGCGGAAGGCCTCTACGCGGTCTATGACCTCGGCGGCGGCACGTTCGACCTGTCGATCCTGAAGCTCACGAAGGGTGTGTTCGAAGTGCTCGCGGCAGGCGGCGATTCGGCGCTCGGCGGCGACGATTTCGATCACGCGCTGTTCGCGCACGTGCTCGCGCAAGCGGGCATCGAGGCGGCGGCGCTCGCGCCCGAGGACGTGCGCCTGCTGCTCGACCGCGTGCGCGGCGCGAAGGAGGCGCTGTCGTTCGCGCGGGACGCGCATGTCGACGTGAAGCTGTCGACGGGCGAAAAGCTCGCGCAGACGATTACGCGCGACGCGTTCGCCGCGCTCGTCGAGCCGCTCGTGCAGCGCACGCTGACGCCGACGCGCAAGGCGCTGCGCGACGCGCAGGTGAGCGCGGCCGACATCAAGGGCGTCGTGCTCGTCGGCGGCGCGACGCGGATGCCCGTGATCCGCGACGCGGTCGCGAAGCATTTCGGCCAGCCGCCGCTCGTCAACCTCGACCCGGACCAGGTGGTCGCGCTCGGCGCGGCGATCCAGGCGGATCTGCTCGCGGGCAACCGCAGCGGCGGCGACGACTGGCTGCTGCTCGACGTGATTCCGCTGTCGCTCGGCGTGGAGACGATGGGCGGCCTCGTCGAGAAGATCATTCCGCGCAATTCGACGATTCCCGTTGCGCGCGCGCAGGAATTCACGACCTTCAAGGACGGCCAGACCGCGATGGCGATCCACGTCGTGCAGGGCGAGCGCGAGCTCGTCGCCGACTGCCGGTCGCTCGCGCGCTTCGAGCTGCGCGGCATTCCGCCGATGGCGGCGGGCGCCGCGCGAATTCGCGTGACCTATCAGGTCGACGCGGACGGCCTCCTGTCGGTGTTCGCGCGCGAGCAGCACTCCGGCGTCGAGGCGTCGGTCGTCGTGAAGCCGTCGTACGGCTTGGGCGACGACGACATCGCGCGCATGCTCGAAGACAGTTTCAAGACGGCCGAAGTCGACATGCGAGCGCGCGCGCTGCGCGAGGCGCAAGTCGAGGCGCAGCGCCTCGTCGACGCGACGGACGTGGCGCTTGCCGCCGACGGCGATTTGCTCGACGCGCACGAGCGCGCGATGGTCGACGGTCTCGTCGCGTCGCTGCGCGCGGTCGCGACGGGCGACGACGCGAACGCGATCGACGCGGCAACGAAGGCGCTCGCCGAGGGCACCGACGAATTCGCCGCGCGCCGGATGGACAAGAGCATCAAGCGGGCGCTCGCCGGCCGCAAGCTCGACGAGATCTGAATACGAACCGAGCCGCGCGGCCGACCGGCCGCCGGCGCGGCGATGGACGGCGCGGCGGCAAGCCGCGCACTGGCTGAACGAACGGAACGAACATGCCTCAACTCGTAGTACTGCCGCACGTCGAATTGTGCCCGGACGGCGCGGTGATCGACGCCGTGCCCGGCAAGAGCATCTGCGACAACCTGCTCGACAACGGCGTCGAGATCGAGCACGCGTGCGAGAAATCGTGCGCATGCACGACGTGCCATGTGATCATCCGCGAAGGCTTCAACGAGCTCGAGCCGTCCGAAGAGGACGAGGACGACCTGCTCGACAAGGCATGGGGCCTCGAGCCGACGTCGCGCCTGTCGTGCCAGGCGGTCGTGAAGGAGGGCGTGGATCTGGTCGTCGAGATTCCGAAGTACTCGATCAACCACGCGAAGGAAAATCACTGAGGCGAGGAGATTCGGCGATGAAATGGACCGATTCCCGCGAGATCGCGATCGCGCTCGCGGACAAGCATCCGGATGTCGATCCGCAGCGGATCAATTTCGTCGATCTGCGGCAATGGGTGCTGGCGCTGGACGGCTTCGACGACGATCCGAGTCATTCGGGCGAGAAGATTCTCGAGGCGATCCAGGCGCACTGGATCGACGAATCGGACTTCGACGACGAAGACTGACGCGGCGCGGGGGACTGGCGCAAGCGTGGGCCGGGTCGACGCTGGGGCTGGGCGAAAGGCCAGGCGAAGCGGCGCGATGCGGTGTGATGCGGCGCCGTCGCGCCCGGTGCGCGGGGCAGCCGCGCTCGAGGCGGAGCGCGAGATGGCGAGATGACGTGACGGCGTGCGTCTCGGCCCGCTCGATCGGCGTCGCGCGATCGCCAGCCCAGCGGCGTATGAATCGGGATAGCGGATCGGATGACGGCTCGCGGCGACGTGGGCGACGCGGCGGTCGCGAAATTTCCGGCAAGGATTCAAGGAAAAACGGCTCGTGACGCAATCACGAGCCGTTTTTTCATGGTGGGCCGACAGCGCGGCCGCGACGCCGAATCGCTCGGCCGCACGCGCATGCGGCGCGCAGCCGCTCGCGCCGCGCGGCTCGCGTCACGCGCCGACGAGCGTGCCGTTCTCGACCCGCACGCGCTGGCCTTGGCCGAACGGCGGCGGATTGTGGTACGTGAACGTGCGCGTCGAGCCGTCCTGCATCTGCACCTGGACCTGATAATCGGTTTCGCTGCGCACCTGCTTTTCGACCGCATTGCCCGCGAGGCCGCCGCCGAGCGCGCCGATGATCGTCATCGCGGTGCGGCCGTTGCCGTGGCCGAACTGGTTGCCGACCAGGCCGCCCGCGGCAGCGCCGCCGATCGCGCCGATCCCCGAGCTCGTGCCCGCCGTGCGCACCGGCACGATCGAGGCGACGGTGCCGCAAGTCGCGCAGTACGACGATTGCGGCTGCTGCGACGATTGCTGCGCATATTGCGGCGGTTGCGGCGCGGCCGCCGTGTGGTGATGGCGCGCCGGACGCGGCGCGGGCTTCGGCGCCGCTTGCGCGACCGCCTGACGTTGCGCCGCCTGCTGCTGCGCTGCTTGCGCGGCGAGGGCGGCGCTCGCGGCGGCGGCCGTGTCGACGGCCGGCTGCGACGCGATCAGCGCGGCTTGCGTCTGCGGGTTCTGCGCATCGGTGCTGCTCGCCTTCGGGAACAGCCCGGTGACGGCGGCCGTTGCGGCGAGGCTCGCGATGATGACGGCGCCCGCGGCTGTCGCGACGAGCGGATGGATGCGCTGGCGTTGTTGCGTGGTGGTGTTCTGGTTATCCATTTTCGACTCTCCGGTGTCGATCGGAGTTAGTGCTTTAGCACTTACTCCGATCCCATGCAAAGCACGTCGATCGGAGTTAGTGCTTCAGCGGTTACTCCGATCCGATGCAAAGTACGTCGATCGGAGTTAGTGCTTCAGCGGTTACTCCGATCCGATGCAAAG
>NZ_JPWT01000069.1:0-66702 GCF_000773065.1 Burkholderia sp. ABCPW 111
ATCAAGGTCATCAAGCGCAGGGCCTACGGGTACCGTGACGAGGAGTACTTCTTCCTCAAGATCCGCGCCGCGTTCCCCGGAATTCCGCGATGAACCAAATTTTGACCGATGCGATGCGATGCGATGCGATGCGATGCGGTGCGGTGCGGTGCGGTGCGCGTCGCGCCGATGACGAATGCGAAGCGTACGTACGCGACGCCCGCGCGCGCCGCGCGTGCTCGCGCGGCCAATTGTCTTACCTCCCGTTACACAAGCGACACCATCGTTTCACCTCGGTCGCGACGCGCCTCCTAGAATGCATTGGACGGGTTGCGACGCATCCGAGTCCATGGCCGGTGCGCTCGCGGCGACGGCGTCGAACGCGTTGCCGCTCCCGGCCCGCAGCACCGCAGCCCCGTTCATCGATCCGTTGATGAATTTCACCCTAAGGAGAACGTATGACTCGCCGCTCTACTTTTTCGCTTGCCGGTGCGTGCGCCGCAGGTCTGTTCGTCTTCGCGACCGCCGCGTCCGCACAAACCGCTCCCACGCCTACGCCGACGCAACCGCGCCCCGAGGCGGCCGCTGAAACCGGTACGCGGCTGCACGAGGCCGATCAGGCTTTCGTCACCGACGCGACGAAGGCGGTGTCGACGCAGCGAGACGCCGCGCGCATCGCGAATTCGCGCTCGAGTGATCGCGCCGTGAAGGCGTTCGCGGAACGGGTCGCGAGCGACAACGAGAAGCTGTCGCAGACGCTGCGCGCCGCGAGCCCGCGCGGCGTCGACGTGCCGCACAACGATCCCGATCCCGCCGTGCTCGACGGCATCAAGAATCTGCGCGGCGACGCGTTCGACAAGGCGTACATCGAGCAGGTCGCGCTCGAAGGCAACCGCAAGACGCTGTCGGTGTTCCAGGCCGAGCTCGCATCGGGCCGCAACGAGCAGCTGAAGAACGCTGCGCGCAAGGGCCTGCCGGTGATTCAGGCGCACTATCAGCAGGCTCGGGAACTCGCGAGCCGCAAGCACCTGCCGGGCGACGCGTCGCAGTGACGGCAGTCGTTCGCGGGCCGTCGCCGCGCGCGCGGTAACGCATGCGCGGGTGACGAGACCGTTCGACGCGCGTTGTGAAGGAGGCGCATCGAACGGCAAACGAACAGGCGGCGCGCGGGTGCCGCCTGTTTTCGTATCGACGCCGCGACGGCCGGCACGCGCTGCTCAGAACGTTTGCCAATCGGCATTCGGGCTCGCCGCCGCGAGGGCGGGAACGGGCGCGGCGCTCGCGGGCGCGTGCGGCGGGGCGGACGCGATGCGCGTCGCGGAGCGCTTGCGCGCGGCGGGCATGCGCTGGAGCGGCGTCGCGGCCGCGGTGCCGGCTTGCGGCGCGCGCGTGTCGTAGCGCCGCGCAGGCGCGGGCGCGTTCGACCGGAACACGGCCACTGCATCGACGAGCCGCTGCGTGCGGTGCTTCAGGTCGTCGGCGGTCGCCGCCGATTCCTGCACCAGCGCGGCGTTCTGTTGCGTCATCTGATCGAGCTGCGCGACGGCGACGTTGACCTGGCCGATCCCGTCCGACTGCTCGCGCGTGGCCGAGCTGATCTCGCCGATGAGGCCGGCGACCCGCGCGACCTGCGATCGGATATCGTTCATCGCTTCGCCCGCCTGATTGACGAGCGCGCCGCCCGCCGCGGTTTTCTCGACGCTGTCGTGGATCAGCGCCGCGATCTCCTTCGCCGCGTTCGCGCTGCGCTGCGCGAGCGTTCTCACTTCGGCCGCGACGACCGCGAAGCCGCGGCCCTGCTCGCCCGCCCGCGCCGCCTCGACGGCCGCGTTCAATGCGAGGATGTTGGTCTGGAACGCGATGCCGTCGATCACGCCGATGATCTCGCGGATCTTGCGGCTCGACGCGCTGATCTCGCCCATCGTGTCGACCGCCTTGCCGACCACCGCGTCGCCTTTCGCGGCGGCATCGCGCGTCGAGCCGGCAAGCTCGCTCGCCTGCATGGCGGTGTCCGCGTTGTTGCGCACCGTCGCGGTCATCTGCTCCATCGACGCGGCGGTTTCCTCGAGGCTCGCGGCCGCCTGCTCGCTGCGCGCGCTCAGATCGTCGTTGCCCGCGGTGATCTTGCCGCTCGCGTCTTGCAGGCCGGACAACTGCTCGCTCACGTCGTCGACGAGCGAGCGCAGGTTGAGGCCCGCCTGATTGACCGCCCGCATGATCATGCCGATCTCGTCGATACGGTTCAGGTGAACATTGTCGCCGGCCTGGCCCGCGGCGACCGCGAGCGATTGCTTCAGCACGCGCTGCAGCGGCGCGGTGATCTGCGCGGCGAGCCAGAATTCCGCGAGCAGCAGCAGCATTGTCTCGGCGGCGGCGAAGCCGTCGAGCATCGCGCCGCGCAGCCCGAAGAGGAACGCCATCCACGCGGAGCCGGCGAGGAGCGTGAGCAGCGCGGTTCGGATGCGCCAGCGCGCGCTGAGCGTCTGCAGCAGCGACGTCCATCCGAGCAGCCCGGTGCGCACGATCAGACCCTGATGAAACTTCCTGCCGCGCGCGCCGTGCTCGCGAAAGTCGCGATAGAGCGCTTCGGCCCCGGCGATCTCGTCGCGCGACGGTTTCGTGCGCACCGACATGTAGCCGACGAGTTGCCCGTTGCGGATCACGGGCGTCGCGTTCGCGCGCACCCAGTAGTGGTCGCCGTTCTTGCGGCGGTTCTTGACGAGCGCGGTCCACGAGCAGCCGGCCTTCAACGTCGCCCACATGTCGGCGAACGCCTCGGCCGGCATGTCGGGATGCCGAACGAGATTGTGCGGCTCGCCGATGATCTCGTCGCGCTCGAATCCGCTCACCTGAATGAACGCCGCGTTCGCATACGTGACGTAGCTCTGGGGATCGGTCGTCGACATCAGCGTGGCGTCGTCGGGGAACTCGAATTCCCGCTGGGTGACAGGAAGATTGGCGCGCATGGAAGGCTCTCTGCAAGGTCCGTAACGTCGAATGTCGCGATTGCGGCGGAGTGCGCAGTCCGGCGACATGATCGGGTTTACGGATGATTTCGCGAGAGCTGAGTGAGTAGAATCCATGACGCGCGCTTGACGCCGGTCAACGTGCGCGCAATCGTGCAATCGTTTGCCGGTTCGCCGCGGCGACGGGGAAAACGATCGGAATCCAGATTTTCGGGCGAGCGAGGCGGCGCGGCCGACGCTCGACGGGCGCGCCCCGTCAGCCGCGCGACAGCAGCAGCACGAGCGGCATCGTGAACGCCGCGAGCGCGGTCTGCACCGTGATGATGCCGGCCGCGAGCCGGTGATCGCCGCCGAGCAGCTTCGCCATGATGTACGCCGAAGGCGTGCACGGCAGCGAGTTGAACAGCACGATGATCGTGAGCGCCGGCCCCTTGATGCCGAGGCTCACGCCGATCCAGAGCGTGACGAGCGGCACGAGCAGCAGCTTGATGAACGACGATTGCAGCACGGGGCCGCTCGCCGCTTTCGCGGCTTTCATGTCGAGCCCCGCGCCGACCGCGAGCAGGCCGAGCGGCAGCGAGGCCGAGCCGAGGATCGACAACAGGCTCGCGAGCGTGCCGGGCAGCGCGAGGCCGCTCAGGTTGAAAAGCGCGCCGAGCAGCACCGCGACGATCACGGGATTCTTGACGAGCGCATTGCCGACCTGCTTGAAGGAGGGCGTGCCGCCGCTGCCGTAGTGCATCAGGATCACGATCGACGCGACGTTCAACAGCGGGATCGCGATCGCGATGCTGATCGACGTCAGCGTGAGGCCGACGCTGCCGTACATCGCGGCGGCGGCCGCGACGCCGACGTACGTGTTCGGCCGCAACGCACCCTGGATCACCGACGAAAACACCGCGCCCGGCTGCCGGCTCCACGCGCGCCACGCGTACAGCACGAGCGCGCCGCAGCCGACCGCGCCGAGGATCGCCGTCGCGATCGGGCGAATCGCGAATTGCGCGAGGTTCGCCTTCGCGACCTGGCTGAACATCAGCGCCGGAAACAGATAGTAGTAGTTGAGCGTCTCGCACGGCAGCCAGAACGCATCGGCGAGCAGCCTCCGCCGGCGTATCACGAAGCCCATCAGGATCAGCGCGAAGATCGGCACGAGCGCCGCCATGACGTTGGCCATCGAATGCTCCGTCATAGCGCGGTCTTCGCGAGCACGGCGGCGCCGTACGCGCCGATGAAGCCCGTCATTGCGTGCTCGTACAGCGATGCGCCCGCGCGCCGGAACATCGCGTTGCCGAGCGCGACGTAGACGAGCGCCGCGATCGGCGCGACGGCCGCGCCCGACCAGCTCAGCGCGGCGGGCCGCAGCAGCGCGAGCGTGCCGAGCTGGATCGTGCCGAACAGCAGGTAGTAGCGGGCGACGATCGCGCGGATCTCGTCCTTGTCGCGCTGCCCGCTCGCCGCATAGACGGCGAGCAGCGCGCCGCCCATGTTGGTTAGCCCATGCACGACGCCCATCAGGACGACGTAGCGTCGGTCATGCCGCGCGATGCGCGCGCGCAGGCGGTCGCGCAGCACCGGCGCGACGCGCACCACGGCGGCGGCCAGCATCGCGCCGCCGACGAACAGATCGACGCGCGCGTTGAGCTTCGTCAGCACGAGCGTCGCGAGCGACACGACGACGACGGCCGCGCAGACCGCCATGTTGCCGCGCTCGCGAGCGGGCAGCGGCAGGCCGCGGCTCGACCACACCTGGATCGCGGACAGCGTCATCGACGCGGGCAGCAGCAGGCCGAGCACCGCCGCGAACTCCACGCCGAACAGCAGCAGCGTCGGCGTGCCAAACACGAGGATGCCCATCCCGAAGATCGATTGAATCAGCGCGAGCGCGGTGACGAGCGCGGCGAGCAGCGTGAGATCGTGCATGTCAGGCCGCCTCGAGCGCGCGGTTCGCCGGCCAGCGCAACGCTTTCGCGAGCGCGCCGACGCGCACCGTCTGCAACGCGTTCAGCGACGCGTCGTTTTCGTCGCTCGCGGCGAGCACCGTCAGCACGACGTCGCGTTCGTCGATGCGCCCGTCGCGCCAGAGCGCTTCGAGCGCGGCGGGCACGGCGTCGGCGGCCCCCACGTCGAGCCTCGGCAGATGCACGCCCGTCGTGCCGGGCAGCAGATTCCACGCGCGCACGCGCGCGCGGTCGCTGCCGACCGCGACGATCGGCTGGCGGATCTGCGCCATCGACACGAGCCGCGCCGCATGCCCGGTGCGCGACAGCACGACGATTTTCGTCACCGGCAGCGTGCGCGCGAGCGCTTGCGTCGCCGCGCGCAGGTCGTCGTAGTCCGCGTCGGAGGCGGTGCGCGCCGACGCCGCGAGCGCCGCGCGATGCGCGTCGGCGAGCGCGGCGATGCCGTGCAGCCGCGCCACCGCCTCGACCGGAAACTTGCCGACCGCCGTTTCGCCGGACAGCATCACGGCCGACGCGCCGTCGATCACCGAGTGCGTGATGTCGCCGATTTCGGCCTTCGTCGGCAGCGGGCTGTCGATCATGCTGTGCAGCAGCTCGGTCGCGACGATCACGGGCTTCGCATGACGGCGCGCGCTCGCGACGATCGTCCGTTGATGGAGCGATACGTAGTCGAGACCTGTCTCGACCGACAGGTCGCCGCGATCGATCATCAGCGCGTCGGCGGCGGCGGCGATCTCGTCGAGATGGTCGAGGCCGCCGCGGTTTTCGACCTTCGCGACGATCTGCGGCGTCGCGCCGTCGACGAGCGCGCGGATCGCGCCGACGTGCGCGGCCGATTCGACGAAGCTGATGCCGACGAAATCGACGCCCGTCTCCTTCGCGAACGCGATCATCTCGCGATCGCGCGGCGTGACGAGATCGTGGCCGAGATCGATCTCCGGCACGTTGATCCCCTTGCGGCTCTTCAGCGTGCCGGCGGTTTCGGCGATCACGAGCACGTCGCGGCCGCGCACCGCGTCGACGACGAACGACAGCGTGCCGTCGTCCGCGTAGACGCGCACGCCGGCGCGCAGTTTCTCGTGAAAGCGCGCGTAGTTGACGGGCACTTTCTGCGAGCCGTCGTGCGACGGATCGGTCGTCAGCGTGACGACGTCGCCCGCGGCGAACGACGGCTCGACCCGCAACTGCGTCGTGCGGATCTTGCGGCCGGGGATGTCGAGCAGGATCGGCAGATCGGGCAGCGTGTCGCGCAACGCCGCGATCGTCGCGCGATGCCAGTCGAGATCGCCGTGCGAGCCGTTCAGCCGCGCGACGCTCATGCCGGCGCGATGCAGCGCCCGCAGCGCGTCCGGCGCGGCCGAGGCCGGCCCGATGGTGGCGATGACGGTGGTGGTTGTCATATTTCCTCGCGTTGTTCTTGTATGACGGAAATATGACAGACCGCTATCGGCACCGAAAATAATAAAAATTCCGCTTTTTATTTTGTTTGGTCATAAGCGGGCCGCGGCGCGGTGCGGCGGGCTGCGGGCCGCTTGCCGCGTCAGCGCAGCAGCCGGTCGAGGAGCGGCGACGAGAACACGCGGCGCGGATCGTAGCGGTCGAGCGTGCGCAGCGCCGCGTCCCAGTTGTCGTCGGAAGGCAGCCCCTGCCGGAATAGATCCGGAATCGTCGCGCCGATCATCGTGTCGTCGCTCCAGGCGGCGGAGCTCGTGTAGCCCCAGCCCTTGGACCACTCCGGCCGCACGGTCGCGTAGCCGCCGCTGTAGTTCGACAGCATCCACTGCTCGATGTCGCGATAGAAGCGGTTCGCGTCGGGCGTGCCCGGCAACGTCAGGATGTCGAACCAGATTGCGACGTCCCAGTCGGGATGGTCGGGCCGTGGCCGGAGCGCGGACAGCGACGGCGCCGTCGCGCCCGGAGCGACTTCGTCCGGCGAATCGACGCCCGTCACGCGAATCTCGACGGGGCCGTTCATCGGATAGCTGCCGGCCGCGCGATAGTCGGCGATCCGCTGCCGATACGCGCCGACGAACTCGTTGATCGCGCGCTGCACGTTCGCGCGGCTCGTCAGCACCGCATAGCCGTTCGCGGTCACGCGCAGCGTCGTCGGCCGCACGTAGTTCAGCACCGTGCGCGACCACCCCCAGAGATTCGTCGCCGGCGCGAACGGGTTAGTCAGGCCGAGACACGTGATCGCGTATAGCGTCTTGCCGAACAGCGGCGTCAGCTGGAATTCGCCGTTCAACACGATGCGGCTCACCAGATCGGACAATTCCCTCGGTAGCGAATCGGAGAACGGATAGTTGTACGGCTGATCGACGGCGCGCGCGCCGGCCGGTCGGTTCGGCCGGACGCTCCAGACTTTCAGCCACGGAGCGCCGGTGAACGGATACCAGATCGCTTCGATGCGGCCCGAGCGCCGCAGGAACGATTCGACGGTTCGGCCTCGCGCGCCCGCGCGGGCGAACAGCTCGGATGCGGGGATATCGACGAAGCTCTCGCATTGCAGCCGCTGATTCGCGCCCGCCTGCAGCGTCGCTTCGACGATGAACGCGCGGCCGACGTGCGCGAGGAACGGGCCGATGTCCGGATCGGTCCGCTCGAACGTGCGCAGTGCGTAACGGCCCGACGACGCGTCGTGAACCACCGCGGTCAGCGACAGCACCGCGTTGCTGAGCGAGCCGTACGTGTGCCCCGGCAGCCGCGTTTCGCCCGCGGCCGGCAGCGCGGTGCCGTGCGCGCCGATCGCGAGCGCACCGCCGAGCGTGATGTCGCCGGGCGCGGGAAACGCCGTCATGCCGAGCCCGTACTGCTCGAGCGTCGCGAGCAGCGCGTCCATCGACACGCCCGCCTGCGCGGTGACGCGCGCGGGCGTCGTCGACGCGTCGACCGACACCGCCGTCAGATGCTTGGTCGTGTCGACGAGCAACACGCGGGCGTTCGCATCGTTCGCCGCGACCGCGAGCGGCGACCAGTTGTGCATGTGGCCGAGCGCTCGCGCGCGATAGCCGTGCTGCGCCGCCCAGTTGACGATCGCGACGACGTCGGCGGGCGTCGCGGGCGCCGCCGTCCACAGGTTCGCGACGGCGATTTCGCCGCTCCAGTTGCGAAACGCCTGCTTGTAGAGCGCGATGTCGGCGGGGAAATTCGGCGGCGTCGAGCCGGCGGGCTGCGCGTGCGCGGGAATCGGCCGGATCGGCGTCCATCCGGCGACGACGCCCGCGCCGGCGAGACGCGCGAGATCGCTGAGAAACGCGCGGCGACGAAGACGCGGCGTCGGGTCTCCATGGATCTTTTTCATGGTCTTCTCGAAATATTATTTATTGCGTAATAAAGGAGCGAAACGTTGGAGTGAGCCGTAATGCGTTTCCCTCTTCGACTACGTGCTTTTTGTTCGATACGCGTTATTGTTTTTGAAAAGATCGTTGTTGCTCGCTCGGAAGCCATTGGATGATAGGCGCCGAGGCAGGCGCGTCAAGCGGATCGGCGCGGCGATAGCGCGGACGGAAAAAAAGGCGGATGGCGAGATGGCGGGGCGGTGCGACGCGCCGTCGCGACCGCACGAGCGAGCGGATCGCCGTGCGTTTTCAATCGCTCGCAGGCGCGGACGCGAAGCGCCCGACGAGCACGCCGGCGGCGATGCCGATCGATGCCTGCACGCGGTGCGTCGAAAGCGGTTTCCACGGCGCGCCGCGGAACTTCGGAATCCGCACGGTTGTTTGCCCGCGACGCTGGCGTTCGCCGTGCCGCGCTTCGAATGGTTCGAACGTTTCGAATGGTTCGAGTACGTCAAGCGCCTCGAATGCTTCGCTCACGTCACGCGCGACGCGGCGAGCTTCTGGCCGTCGCCGAGCAAGGAGAGCGCCGCGTCGATCCGGCGCAGGTCGTCGTCGAGCGCCGCGCCGCCGATCTTCTTCTTGACGACCGTATAGCCGCGGTCGAGGTCGCTGCGCATCTCGTGCTTCAGCTTGCCGAGATCCCGGCCGGGGTAGTAGTAGCCGCCCGCCGCACAGACGAACACCTTGCGGTTCGGCGTGCCGTCGCCGTGGCGTTCGGCGAGCAGGCGAAAGAGCGGCTTGTCCTCGATCTTCGCGACCGCGTCCCACTCGGCCACGGCGAGCGTGCCGATCGCGACGGCGCGCTCGCCGTGGCCGCCCGGCTTCTCGTTCGCGAAGAGCGCCGCCTAGATCCGGTGCGGATCAAGATTGTCGCGCGCGTCGTCGACGAGGCTCGCGGGGGCGGCGTCGAGCAGGCGGGCAATGAAGCGCTCGCGCAGCAGCATGCGCTGGCCGTAGCGGCTGTTCGAGTTGAAGCCGTGGCCGGCGACGGGCTCGCCGTCGCGGACGACGTCGGTGATCACGGCGGCGACGCTCGGCGTCATCTTGCTGAAGTCGATATACGCGTTGCGGCTCGGAGAACCGATCGATACGGCTTGCTCGCGGATGTCTACGATTCTCATCGCGTCTCCCGGGCGCATCGGCGGCCGATGCATCGTTGGCGAAGGCGTCGGGGCGCACGCGGGCCCGACGCACTAGGTTGGTCGCGCGAGCCGGGATTGGAATGAACCGCGAGTCACTTGTTTATTGACTTTTAGTGCAAGCCCATCAGAGCGACGGCCCGACGTTCTTCGTGCTCGTCGCGCGCCTGGGCCCGCCGGCGCCGGCGGGCGACACGCCTGCCGCCGCGTGAGGCGGCTGCCGCGCGTGAGATAATCGCCGCTCCATCGCCAACGATGATGCGGCCCCGCCGCGCCCGATACGTTGAATCTCCAGCCCGTTTCCATCGACCAGATCGACGATTTCGACGAGATCGTCGACGTCCGCACGCCGCTCGAGTATGCGGAGGACCATATTCCGGGCGCGCTGAACGCACCCGTCCTCAGCAACGAAGAGCGGGTGATCGTCGGCACGATGTACAAGCAGGTGTCGCCGTTCGAGGCGACGCGCGTCGGCGCGGCGATGGTCGCGCGCAACATCGCCGCGCATCTCGACACGACGTTCGCCGACCGCCCGCGCAACTGGCGGCCGCTCGTCTATTGCTGGCGCGGCGGCAAGCGCTCCGGATCGATGGCCGTCATGCTCAACATGATCGGCTGGCGCGCGCGGCAGCTCGACGGCGGCTACAAGGCGTACCGCCGCTCGGTCGTCGACGCGCTCGGCCGATTGCCCGCCGAGTTTCGTTACGTCGTCCTGACGGGGCACACCGGAAGCGGCAAAACCCGGCTGCTGCACGCGCTCGCGCAGGCGGGCGCGCAAACGCTCGATCTCGAAGCGCTCGCCGCGCACCGCGGCTCGCTGCTGGGCGCGCTGCCGAGCGGCGAGCAGCCGTCGCAAAAGGCGTTCGACACGGCGCTCGTCCGCGCGTTGCGCGGCTTCGCTCGCGAGCGGCCGGTGTTCATCGAGGCGGAGAGCCGGCGCATCGGCTCGATCACGTTGCCGCTCGCGCTGCTCGCCAGCATGCACGAGGCGGATTGCGTGAACGTCGAGACCCAGCGCGAAGAGCGCGTCGAGTTGCTGCTGCAGGATTACGGGCATCTGTTCGACCGGAGCGCGTTCTTCAAGGTGCAGCTCGAGAAGCTCGTGCCGCTGCACGGTCACGCGCGCATCCGCAAGTGGCACGAGATGCTCGACGAGGGGCGTCTTGGCGAGCTGTCCGAAGAGCTCGTCGACGTTCACTACGATCCCGCGTATGCGCGCAGCAGCCGCGAACATTTCGTTCGCCTGCCGCGGGCCGAGCATTTCCCGTTCAGGCCGACTGCGGCCGACGTCGTGGAGCAGGCGAGGGCGTTGCTCGCGCATCTCGACGCGATGAGCGCGAGCGTCTGACGCAGGCGGGATTGAGCGGAACGTGGCGCGGATCGCGCGCGAGTGCCGTTTGCAGGACGCTGCGCTGCGCGCGCCGAACGAGCGGGCTGCAGCCGCCGCGCATCGCATGGCGTGAATTCGCGAGCATCCGTTTGGACGGATGACGGCGCACATGCCGGCGCATATGCGCCGATCGAGCGATCAGCGATCCTGAACGACGAGATTCAAACGGCGATTCAAACGGCGATTCGAGCGCGCGTTCGAACGACGCATCGGCACGCATGCGCCCGATCGCCCGGCGCTTGCACGGCCGATTCTTTTCGAGCGCGGCCGGTGCCGCTTAATGCCCGATCGCATCGCCGCCGTCCGGCGACGCGGGCTGCTCTCGCACGCCGCTCGCGATCGGCGCGCCTGACGCCGCATGCGTGTCCCGATGCTTGACGGCGTGCTCGACCGCATGCTGCGCGGCGGGCACGACGACGGTCGGAAAGATCGCCGCGAGGGCGACCCACAGCACCACACCTGCAACCATGATCGATCTCCGAAAGAGTCGCGCGGCGGCGACGTGCGCGTCGATGCAATCGATACGAATCGAGCCGCATGCGAGCGCATCCGCCGAGCGCATGGCGATGCGGAAGGCTGGTGCACCGCTGCGGTGCGTGCGGCAAGAATCGCGTCGCGCATGCGTTGCACGGCACGGCGAACGCATCGATGGATCGGCGCGCACTTGCGCGCAACCGCCGCGCTCGCCTCGGCATCGGGCGATCCGCGCGCGACGCACAGGCGCTGCGACTCGTTCGGCGCCACGCGCATGACGAGGTACTGCGATCACTGTACGAGCAACGCCGCCTCGGCTTTTGATCGAACTCAATCGGAGCGGACCTGACATCGCGCGGCGCGATGACGGGTGGATGTCGTGCGCTTAGTGCGTTTCGTGCGCGCCGCTCGCGGCGGCGGGCCGCAGGGCGCGGGGCGAGGGCGGTGTGCGTCGGCGTGGAGATGGCGTCGCCTGGTCGAGGCGGCTGCGGCGTTTCGCCATCGCGTTGAGCGGCCGTGATGTCAGACGATTCGTCGCGATCGCGAGGCGCGACATCGCGGCGGCGTCGCGCGCGATTCGCGGATAGTCGCCGGCAAGCGGTCGCGCGCGCGACGGATGCGCTGGGTCCGGTGGCGCCGCACGTCGTCGATCCTTGGCCGACGAGCCTTCGCCCGATGCTCGCATTGCATGCGCGGCCCGATGCGGTGATCGCGCCCGTCACGCGGTACGGCAGGACGCCGGGCGGCGCGACCGCGCGCCGCCAAGCGGGCGGGCGCACGCGCAAGCTCGCCGCCGCCTGTTTCGGATCGTCGGGAAACGCGGTCGGGCCGGCGAATCGCGTTGGACAGGATGCACCGCCGCGTGCCGAGAATTATCGGCGGGCCGAGCCGAAAAGCGGGCGCGAGCCCGACGCGCACGATCGCGAATGCCGCGAGCGCGAACAGCCGGTTCGCGGGGAATGCGGCGGGAAATCACGCGTTCGGTTACGCAAGCGCGGTCGCGCGCGGCCGCGGCCGGACCGGCGCGCCCGCCGCTGCCCGGACGACCGTCGCGACGCCGATCGGCGCGAGCATGAGCACGAGCACGCGCGAGCCTCGGTGCGCCGTTACGCGCGCCGTCGCCGACGTCGGATCACGACGCGCGCGCCCGACTTGCATCAGCGGCATCGAAGCGCCGTTCTCCGGAACGTCGCGCGCTTGCGAAATGACGCGAACGCATGCGTGTAGATCGGGTTATTCGCACTGCAACTTCTGCGCAGAGCGCGTAAATTGAAAGAGGCGCGTCGCGCTCGAGCGACGGCGTGACCGTGGCGGCGAGCGTTGACTCAACGCAACGTTTCGGCGAAACCGCGGTCGAGAATGATCGGATCAGCCGCTCTGTGCGGCGTCGCGCGACGGCCTGTCGCGAACGGCGCGCACGCCCGGGCTGCGGTCGTCCGGAGACGATTCATGCATCCTGCGAAGACGCCCTTTCTCGCCGTGCGCGATCTCGCTCGCCCGCTGCGCGGCGACGCGGGGGATTTCGACGAATTGATCGACATCGCGAACGACGCCGATGTGGTGCTGCTCGGCGAGGCGACGCACGGCACGCACGAGTTCTATCGGATGCGCGCGCAGATCACCGCGCGCCTGATCGACGAATGCGGTTTCGACACCATTGCGATCGAAGGCGACTGGCCCGATGCGTGGCGCGTGAATCGCTACGTGCAGGGCGACGCCGCGATCGGCGGCGTCGACGCGGCGCTCGCGGACTTTACGCGTTTTCCCGCATGGATGTGGCGCAATCGCCCGATGCGCGAATTCGTCGGCTGGATGCGCGATCACAACGCGACGCTGCCGCGCGAATCGCGGGCGGGCGTCTACGGGCTCGATCTGTACAGCCTGTACCGCTCGGCCGATGCGGTGATCCGCTATCTCGACGACGTCGATCCCGATGAGGCCGAATTCGCGCGGCGGCGCTACGCGGCGCTCGATCACGTGCGCGAGCCGGGGGCGTACGGCTACGCGGTCGCCACGGGCGCGCGGCCGGCCGCCACCGTCGACGCGGTCGCGCAACTGCTGCGGCTGCGCGCGAACGAGGCGGCGTATCTCGCGCAGGACGGCATCGACGCGCTCGATGCGCAGTTCTTCGCCGAGCGCAACGCGCAGGTCGTCGTCAACGCCGAAACCTATTACCGCGCGATGTTCGGGCCGCGCGCGAACACGTGGAATCTGCGCGATTCGCACATGCGCGACACGCTTTTCGCGCTGCGCCGCTACCGCGCGCGTCGCGGCGGCACGGGGCGCGCGGTCGTCTGGGCGCACAACTCGCACGTCGGCGACGCGCGCGCGACCGAGATGCACCTGCGCGGCGAATGGACGCTCGGCCAGCTCGTGCGCGAGTCGCTCGGCGAGCGCGCGCTGTCGATCGGCTTCACCGCCTACACGGGCCACGTGTCGGCCGCGTCGCAATGGGACGGCGACGTCGAACAGAAATGGATGCGCCCCGCGCTGTCCGACAGCTACGAACGCCTCTTTTATACGACCGGGCTCGACCGTTTCTTCCTGCCGCTGCGCGAGATCGTCGCGCAGCCGCTCGGCGAAGCGCTGCTCGAGCGCGCGATCGGCGTGATCTATCTGCCGCGGACGGAGCGCGACAGCCACTATTTCATGTCGTCGATCACGGGGCAGTTCGATGCGCTGTTCCATCTCGACGAAACGAGCCCGCTCGAACCGCTCGCGCCGCCCGATGCGTGGCATCCGCGCGAAGAGCCGGTGTCCGCGCCGTGACGGCGGCGCGACGTGGAGATGACGATGCAGATTCAGGAAGTACGGATACCTCTCGGAAAGGTCGAATTGAACGGCATACTCGCGACGCCCGAGCATGCGTCGGGAATCGTCGTGTTCGCGCACGGCAGCGGCAGCAGCCGGCTGAGCCCGCGCAATCAGGAGGTCGCGGCGGTGCTGCAGCGCGCGGGTCTCGCGACGCTCCTGTTCGATCTGCTGACGATCGAGGAGCAGCGGCGCGACGCGGTCACGGCCGAGTACCGGTTCGCGATCGCGTTCCTCGCGCGCCGGCTCGTGAGCGCGCTCGACTGGCTGCGCGAGCGGCGCGACGTCGGCGAGTTGCCCGTCGGCCTGTTCGGCGCGAGCACGGGCGCGGCGGCGGCGCTGATCGCGGCGAACGCGCGCGGGCGTGTCGTGCGCGCGGTCGTCTCGCGCGGCGGCCGTCCCGATCTCGCGGGCGACGCGCTGCCGCGCGTGCGCGTGCCGACACTGCTCATCGTCGGAGAGCGCGACGAGGAGGTGATCCGCCTCAACCGCCTCGCGGCCGGCTGGCTCATCGGCGAGTCGAAGCTCGTCGTCGTGCCGGGCGCGACGCATCTGTTCGAGGAGCCGGGCACGCTCGACGAAGTCGCGCGCGTCGCGGCGGATTGGTTCGTCGCGCATCTGCCCGAAGACCGGGATGCGCACAAGAGGCATCGAAGATGACGAAACCCGTTCGCGACGGCGCGCTGCTGACCGACCTGTACGAATTCACGATGCTGCAGTCGTACTTCGACTGCGGCATGAACGACGCGGCGACGTTCGAGTTCTTCGTGCGCAAGCTGCCCGCGCATCGTAATTTCCTGATGGCGGCGGGCCTCGAACAGGTGCTCGACTATCTCGCCGACCTGAAGCTCGACGCCGGCGAGATCGAGGGGCTGGCGAGCACGGGGCTCTTCAGCGACCGGTTTCTCGCGTCGCTCGAATCGCTGCGCTTCACGGGCTCGGTCCGCGCGATGCGCGAAGGCACGCTGTTCTTCGTCGACGAGCCGATCCTGCAGATCACCGCGCCGATGCGCGAGGCGCAGCTGATCGAAAGCCGCGTGATGAACCTGCTGCACTACGAATCGATCGTCGCGAGCAAGGCGGCGCGCGCGGTGCTCGCGGCGCCGGGCAAGACGCTCGTCGATTTCGGCCTGCGCCGCGCGCACGGCGCGGAGGCGGCGCTGCTGTCGGCGCGCGCGAGCTACGTCGCGGGCTTCACCGGCACCGCGACCTTGCTCGCCGGCTTGCGCTACGGCATTCCGGTGTACGGCACGATGGCGCATTCGTACGTGCAGGCGCACGCCGGCGAGTCGCTCGCGTTCGAGCATTTCGCGCGCTCGTTTCCACGCAACGCGATGCTGCTGATCGACACGTACGACACCGAAGCGGCTGCGTACAAGGTGATCGACGTCGCGAAGAAGCTCGCGCGCGACGGCATCGAAGTGAAGGGCGTGCGGCTCGACAGCGGCGATCTCGCGCAGCACGCGATGCGCGTGCGCGCAATTCTCGACCGGGCGGGGCTCGATCGCGTGACGATCTTCGCGAGCGGCAATCTCGACGAATACAAGCTCGAAGAGCTGATCGGCAAGGGTGCGCCGATCGACGGCTTCGGCGTCGGCACGCGAATGAACACGTCGGCGGACGCGCCGTACGCGGACTGCGCGTACAAGCTGACCGAATATGCGGGCGTGCCGCGCCGCAAGCGCTCGGAGGGCAAGGCGACGTGGCCCGGGCGCAAGCAGGTGTACCGCCGCTATCGCGACGACGGCGTCATCGACGGCGACAGCCTCGCGCTCGCCGACGAAGCGCATCCGGGCGGCGCGCTTCTCGAGCCGTTCGTGATCGACGGCGAGCGCGTCGCGCCGCTGCCGAGCCTTGCCGGCATTCGCGCGCACGCGAGCAAGGAGCTCGGCGCGCTGCCCGCGGCGCTGCGCGATCTCACGCACGCGGCCGAGTATCCGGTCGCCGTGACCGACGCGTTGATCGCGCTCGCGCAGCGGATCGACGCGCGCACGGCGAGCGAAGCGCGCGCATAGCGCGACGCGCGGGCCTGCGCGCATTGCGCGTGGACGCGAATCCTTGCATGCGTCGGCATGCATTCGAACGAGCCGCGGCATGACGACTTCGTGCGCGTCGCGGCGAAGGAGGCGTGATGAACGATTATTTTCGCGATCGCGTCGATGCCGGCCGGCAGCTTGCCGCGCATCTCGCCGATTATGCGAACCGCAGCGACGTCATCGTGCTCGCGCTGCCGCGCGGCGGCGTGCCGGTCGCGTTCGAGGTTGCGAAGGCGCTGCGCGTGAAGCTCGACGTGCTGATCGTGCGGAAGCTCGGCGCGCCCGGCAATCCGGAGCTCGCGATGGGCGCGATCGCGACGGGCGGCGTCGTGCAGCTGGAGCGGTCGGTGCTGCACGCGATGCACGTGAGCGATCGCGAGCTCGCCGACACGATCGAGCGCGAGCGCACCGAGCTCGCGAGGCGCGAGGCCGCGTATCGCGGCCGCCGCGCGCCGCCCGACGTCGAGGGCCGCACCGTGATCGTCGTCGACGACGGCATCGCGACGGGCTCGACGATGCTCGCCGCGCTCGAAGCGATGCGCGCGCACAAGCCGGCGAAGCTCGTCGCGGCGGTGCCCGTCGCGTCGCCGAGCAGCGCGGAGAAGGTCGAGGAGGTCGCGGACGCGGTCGTCTGCGTGATGCGGCCGGACTGGCTGATGGGCATCGGCCAGTTCTATCGGAATTTCGACCAGACGAGCGACGACGAGGTGCGCGAGCTGCTCGGCCGCGCGAGCGAGTGGGAATGGTCGGGCGCGGACGGCGCGCCGACGCCGGACGCGGGCCCGTTCTGAGCGCGGCTGGCCGCGCGGCGTCGAGCCGGCGTTCGATCGATCGAACGCGCATCGCGTGCGCTCAGCCCGCGGCGGCGGCCTTACTGCCCACGTCATTCGCACCCGGCTCGGCGGGCGCTTTCAGCAGCGGCTGCAGCGCCGGCGCGAGCGTCTTCAGCAACTGCACCGCCATCGCGCTCGTGAAATCGTAGCGCGCCGCGTACGGTTCGTGAACGTACGCGGTCAGCACGCCGAAGAACCGATCGTCGATCGAGAACGCGAACGTCGCGCTGCGATTGACCTTGCGCGATTCGATGAGGCGCGCGCCGCGCGCGTACACGTTGAAGCGCTGGTCGCCCGTGCCCGTCTTGCCGTACACGGGCAGCGTCGGGCCGTTCGGGAACGCGAGCCCCTGCGCGAGGCGGCGGCCCGTGCCCTTCTGCACGACGTCGCCGAGCAGCGCGTGCACCTGGTTCGAGATTTCCGGCGACAGCAGCGGCTGCGGCGGCGCGGCGGCGCGCACGAAGCGCGTCTCGTACGGCGTGCCGGCCGCGAACTCGAGCGACGAGATCCGCTCGTTCGGCACCTTCTCGCCGTTGTTCGCGATCAGGCCGACGAGCTTCGCGAGCGCGGCCGGCTGATCGCCCGATGCGCCGATCGCCGCCGCGTACGACGGCGTCAGGTGATCGAACGGGTAGCCTAGCGCGCGCCACGATTGCCCGATCTCGTCGTACGCGCGCAGCTCGACCATCCGCTTGATGCGGCGGTCCTGCGTCGCGTGGTAGCGCGTCTTGAATAGCCACGAGTACGACGTGATCCGCGCGTCGCGGCTCGCCTTCTGCACGTTGTCGAGCGATGCGTCCGGATGCTTGCGCAGATACGCGAGCGTCCACAGCGCGAGCGGGTGCACGCCCGCGATGTAGCCGCGGTCGTTCAGGTTGAAGCGGTCGATCGCGTACTTCGTGTAGAGCTTGTCGAGCGCGTCGTCCGACAGCTTCTCGGCGGCCGGCGTGCCGTGCAGCGTCGCGCGCATTTTCGCGTCGAACCACGGGCGCGGCGCTTCGGGCGCGACGCTGCGCAGCACCGTCGCGACGCGCGGCGGCGACTTGCGCACGTTGTCGAGCATCGCGGCGAGCGCGTCGTCGTCGGGCTTGCCCGCGTATTTCGTATAGAAGCGCTTCACGTACACGCGGCTCTCCGCATCGACGAAGCGCATCAGATAGCGCTGGCGCTGCGCGGGATCGTCGAGCCACGACGTCGACGGCCCGCTCGTGCGGATCATCTCGTAATGGACGATGTCGCGCATCAGCCGCACGAACACGAGGTTCACCGAGTTCTGGAACGCGACGTGCACGGTCAGTATCCGGCCGTTGTCGGATTTCTCGAAGTTCGTGAAGCTCTGCGCGCCGCCGCCCGTGTAGAACGTCTCGCCAGGACTCGCCGAATACTTGCGCTCGACGGACGCGGCGAGCATCGCCTGCAGCGAACGATCGTGCGTATGCGCGAGATAGTCGAGCGCCCAGCGCGTGAGCGCGTCGGTCGGATCGGGCTTCACCTTCGCGAGCTCGGCGGCGCTCATGCCCGCGTAGCGCGCGTGCAGCTCGGAGACGATCTGCAGATACGTGACGATCGTGCGCAGCTTCGCGGTCGAGCCGAGATTCAGGCGCGCGCCCTGGTTGATGTCGAACGGCTGATCGACGCTGTCGGTTTGCACGCGCAGGAGGTTCGCGCCGTTGCGTCGTTCGTACAGCGTGAAGCTGTACAGGATCTTCGACGGATCGTCGCCGGCGCGCAGCATCTCGAAGCCGTAGAGGCCGGCTTCGCGCGCGCCGTCGCGCGTCGCCGCGCGCGCGAGGCCCGCCGCGACCGCCTGCTGCACCTTGTTGTTCAGCGTATCGGTCGCGCGCAGGTCGAGGCGGTCGAGCTGATAGACGTTGTCGATGCCGAGCGCGCCGAGCAGGTGCGAGCGCGCGGACGTCACCGCCTTGCGCGTGACGAACGATTGCGCATCGGGCGCGGCGGGCGGCGCGCTGCGCTCGATGCGCGCGGCGAGCGCGGCGTCGCGCAGCGCGGGTGAGATCACGCCGCCCGTCGCGACGAGGCGCAGGTAGCTGTCGGTGAGCCGCTGCAGCGTCGGGAAGCCGCTGTTCAAAAAGTACGACGGCGCGCGCTGCGCGATCATCAGCGACAGCATCTGCCGGAATGCGACGCCTTGCGCTTCGACGTTGTCGGGCGTCGTCGGCGCGGCGAGCAGCCGGTTCACTTCGTCGAAGTCGCGGCCGTACCACGCGGCGAGGCCGTCGCCGATGCCGGTGATTTCGCCCACGCGCGCGCGCGCGGCGAGCGGCACCGAGTTCAGGTAGTGGACGACGATCGCGTGGCGCGCGGCCATCGTTTGCGGGCCGTTCAGATACGCGCGCACGGATGCCGACGCGATCTGCCGGAGCTTTTCGGGCGGCGTCGCCGTGCGGCCGTCGGGCGAGTGGCGGAACTTCTCGAGCTGCGTCGCGAGCGTGCTGCCGCCGGGCGTCGCCTGGCGGCGGTTCACGAAGCGCAGCCCCTGGTCGGCGAGCGCGCGGCTGAAGCGCCCCCAGTCGATCGCCGGGTTGCGGTTCGGCTGATTCGGGTCGAGCAAATAACGATCCTCGATGAAGAGGAGCGATTGCACGACGAGCGGCGGGATCGACTCGAAGCTGTCGTACACGCGGTGCGGATAGACGACGCCGAAGAGCGGCGAGCCCGTCGAATCGACGATCGACAGGCCGGCCTGGTCTTTTTCGCCGTACGGCAGGAACAGGCCGTCGTCGGCGAGCGACAGCATCCGGTCGGACGCGCGCGCCTGCGACGCGACGACGAAGCCGCGCGACAGCAGCCTCTGCTGGAACGACGGCAGCAGCGCATAGCCGAGCCGCAGGTCGTACGGGCCGTTTTCGGGGAAGCGGATGCGGTTGCTCGCGCCTTCGTCGACGCTGTAGCCGACGTCGCGGGTCAGTTCAGACAAGAAACGCGCCTGTAGCCGGGAGGTTTCGATCTCGATCTGAACGACGCGCGCGATGATCGCAAGCGCGACCACGATGATCGCGATCAACGACCATTTGAGCGCCTTCCAGAACGACAGGGTTCCGGTGGGGCGAAGGGGAATCCGAATCAGCGGCCGATTCATGGCGGCGTCTCCCGGAGAGCTGCGGCACTCGCCGAGCCCATTTCGCTTAGTTTAGTACCGAATTGTGGAAGCCACTGTACGGGTTGACTCTGAAAAACCACAGTGGGTGTGGAAACGTTTCCGTATGCGTCGCGCAGCTCGCGGCAGTGGCGGCGGCGATGTCCGGAAATGGTGCGGCGCGCACCGTTCGCGGGACGCACGGCGGCGCTCGCGCCGCCGGCCGCGCGACGGCGGCGTCGCGGCAGCGCGAAGGAGGGCGGTAACGGAGGCGGCGCCCTGGATGGCTTGCGTCGCTTGATGCGGCGTCAGCCGGACGGTGTCGTCTGCGCGGACTTCATGTCCGCGCGGGCGGAGGTGACGATCGTTGCTTGCCGCTTGCCGCTTGCCGCTTGCCGTCTTTCGCCTGTCGCTTACCGTTTGCCGCAGCATCGCCCGTTGCCCGTTGCCCGTTGCCCGTTGCCCGTCGCGCGAACGAACGTTGCTACACGAGCTGCGCGATTGCGCCGCGCGGCTCGCATCGGTGCAGCGCGCGGCCGGTGTCCCGCGAATACACGACGAGCCGGATGAAGCCGTTCGGCGGCGCGTGCAGCGCGAAGAAGCCGTCCATCACGTCGATGAACACCTTTAGGCTGTTCGATGCGAACGCGGCTTCGTCGAGCGTCAGCTCGACTTCGAGGCCGCGCACGAACGTCGGCATCGGTTTCACAGCCATCCAGCGCACGGCGGCCTTGTGATCGAGATTCGCGATGCCGTCGATTTGCGCAACCGCGCTCGACGAGCGCGCCGCATATTGAACGAGCAGCGACTTCAGCGCACCAAGCCCCGACGGCCGCAGCAGCAACGCGTGCGGCGTCATCGCCGCGATCAGCCGCCAGAGCGCGCCGTGGTCGCGCGCAAAGCGGCGGGTCGGCGTCGGCCGGCGCAGGATCGCGATCCTGCCCGGCAGATTGTCCTTCTCGTTGAACAGGTCGCCGTCGGGATCGCCGATCGGCAGCGTCTGCGGATAGTCGCCGTTCGTGCAGGTGAGCTCGACGTTCAACTGACCGGCACGGGGCCGCACGAGCGCGCCGTCGGCGTCGACGAGCCTGAGCGCCGCGGGCGCCGCCGGGCGCGCGCCGTGCGCGAACGGATCGCGCTCCGGCGCCCAGTAGAGCGGTTCCTTGCGGCCGCGCTGGCCGTGCAGCAGCGAGTGATACGGCGTCACGTCGACGCTCGCGCCGTGCTCGCCTTCGCGCGCGATGCGCACCGCGTCGATCGATCGCACCTCGATGCCGTTCGACTTCAGCGCCTGCGGCGCGACGGGATAGGCGGCCGCGGCGTCGCGCAGCGAGATCGGCATCGCGTCCTGGCTGAACAGATTGACGATCGGCGTGCAGAAGAGGCGCAGGTTCGAGGCGGACAGCGTGTCGAGCACGCGCGCGCGCCGCGAATCCATCGCGACGTCGACGACGGGCAAGTGCAGCGTCAGGCGCCGGCACGGGCCGGCCGCGCGCGCGATGCGTGCGACGTCGATGTCGACGAAATCGAATTTGGCCGGGAAGGCGAAATATTCCATCAGCAGCCGCAACGGCGACGCGTCGCGCGCGGGGGCGAGCAGCGCGTCTTCGTCCGCGAACCCGACGGGCGCGAGCGGCACCTTCGACAGCGGCTTCCAGCGCCCGTCGCCGTCGAGCTCGACGAACGCGGCGGGCACGTGCATCGCGAACGTGTCGAGAAGCGCGGCGACGAGCGGCGCGTCGCCGTGCAGATGCACGCGCAGGCTGCGCGCGTGCGATGCCGACAGCGCAAGTTGCGCCGGCTGCGCTGTCGGCGAATCGAACGTGATCGACACGATGCCCGTCGACGACGGCGGCATCTGCGCGGCGGCCGGCGCGGCCGACGCCGGCCGAAAGCGTGCGTCGACGATCGACACGGGCGCGAGCGCGACGTCGTACGCGGTGCGGAACCGATTTGCGCCGACCCGGCTTTCGAGCGTCGTGCCGCGCCGGATCGTCACGCTTTCCGTCAATTGGCTGAACAGCGACGCCGCGTCGAACTGCGCGATCGAGCACGCGGGAAACGGGCGCAGATAATCGGGGCACGCGGTTTCGACGAGCGCCTCGGTGAACTCGGGATACTCGTCGTCGAGCGTCTCGCCGATCTGCGCGCTCAGCAGCGCGAACGACTGGAGCATACGCTCGACATGCATGTCGTCGGTCTGGCCGTCGGCGATCCCGAAGCGCGTCGCGATCTTCGGATGACGGATCGCGAATTCGCGCACCGCGTTGCGCAGCAGCGCGATCTCGCGTTCGTAGTAGGGAAGGAGGTCGTTCATCGGAAAGAGGCGGTCGGGATTCGGGCCGATCGGCGCGACCGGCCGCGGGGCTCCGTGCGGCGCGCGGTCATGCGCGCGTCGCGCCCGACGCCGACGCGATCGCGCGTTCCGCGAATGGCGGCGGGGCCGCAGGCGTTCAGTCGACGGGCGCATGGCGTCGCAGTGCCCATCGCGCGCCGGACGCCGGAATCGCCGTCGAGATGCGCGGCCGCGCGGCGATGCCGAATACGGCCGAAGCGCGCCGTCTCGAAGCGTTTCGATGCGGCGAGCGAGAAATCATTACCGCGATTGTCGAGGTACGCGTCGAGTGGCCACATTATTGCCGCCTTGCGTTCAAATTCGCGCCGGGGAATGATTCAATATCGTTGTGCAGCCGATATCGGCATGCGCCTGATTAAACCAGGATTCGCGGGCGGCAAGGATGAATATTCCACGTGATCGTGCAACCGCGTGATATGTAAGGTATTTTTAATGCCGGAAACAGTCGTCGCGCCAATCGTGGAGGCGATGCGGCTCGGCCCGGATTCATGCCCGGGGATTTTCGGCGTACGCGCGAATTGGCGCAACCGCTCGTCATTCGTTCGAGTATGGTGCCGCACGATCCGGTCATCGAATTGAACCATCCGGCGAAGGCGGCCGATTATGGTTTGGTTTGCGCCGGCGCGCGGATACGGGCGCGGCGCGGTTCTCGTCATTCGCGATCGCCGCGGGCGGGGCGCGATCGGCGACCGGCCGAGCGGCGCGCCGGCGGACGCGCGCAAGCAACCGTCTCGCAGGCGGGCGCGGCGCCTTGACGGAAGCGCCGCCGCTGCAGAATATTCGGGGCAGGTCGCAACGAAGGCACGCGATGCGTTCGATCCGTTTCAGCAGACCGATATCGACGAGCGGCGCCAGGCCGCCCAACCCGCCAGCGCGTTCGCCCTTCGCCCGGAACCGGACGGGCGCCGCGCCGGCGCAACCCAAGGATTCGCGCAACCATGGCCTCGACCCGGAATCGCATGCGGCGCCACCTGAAGATCCTGTCGGGCCTGATCCTGCTCTGCGTGCTGCTCGCTTTCGCGGGCGCGACTGCGTATCTGCGCGCGAGTCTTGCGCAACTCGACGGTGACGTCCGCGCGCCGCTGCTCGGCGCGCCGATGACGGCCGAGCGCGACGCGTTCGGCGTGCCGACGATTTCCGCGCGGGAGCGCGTCGACGCCGCGTACGGGATCGGCTATCTGCATGCGCAGGACCGCTTCTTCCAGATGGACATGCTGCGCCGAAGCGGCGCGGGCGAGCTGTCCGAGCTGTTCGGGCCGATCGCGCTCGACGTCGATCGCGACCATCGCCTGTTCCGGTTCCGCGCGCTCGCCGCAGCAGTTGTCGCGCACTTGCCGGCTGACGACTTGCGCGTGCTCGAGCGCTACACGCAAGGCGTGAACGACGGCCTCGCCGCGTTGCGCGCACGCCCGTTCGAATACGCGCTGCTGCGCATGCAGCCGCAGCGGTGGCGGCCCGAGGATTCGCTGCTCGTGATCTGGGCGATGTACTTCGATCTGCAAGGCCGGCTCGCGTCGCGCGAGTTCGCGCGGCACTGGCTGCGAGCGCACTCGACGCCCGAGCAGCTCGCGTTTGTGCTGCCGACGTCGAGCCGCTTCGATGCGCCGCTCGACGCGCCGGGCGTCGCCGCGCCGATCGCGCGGGTGAGCGCGGCCGCGCCGGCATGGCTGCGCGAAGCGAAGCCCGCGGCGACGATCAACAGCGTGTCGCTCGACGAGCAGTCGTCGGTCGGCAGCAACAACTGGGTGCTCGCGGGCAGCCGCAGCGTGGGCGGCGCCGCGATCGTCGGCGACGACATGCATCTGTCGCTCGGCCTGCCGAACATCTGGTATCGCGCGGCGTTCAGGTTCGCGGGCGGCGCGGGGCCGGCCGCGCGGGTCGTCGGCGTGACGCTGCCCGGGCTGCCCGCCGTCGTGGTCGGCAGCAACGGGCGCATCGCGTGGGGCTTCACGAACGGCTACGCGGATTGCCTCGATCTGCTGCCGCTCGAGCGCGACGTGCGCGACCCTGATCGCTTCAAGCTCGGCGGCGCGTGGCAGACGGCGCGCGCGCGCGTCGAGACGATACGCGTGCGCGGCGCCGCGCCCGTCGAGCTGACCGTGCTCGAGACGACGGCCGGCCCCGTGCGCGAAATCGGCGGCGAGTTCTACGCGGCGCACTGGATCGCGCAGGCGAGCGGCGCGGCCAACCTCGAATTCATGAAGATGATCGATGCGGCCGGCATCGAGGACGCGATCAGGGTCGCGAACGCGGCGGGCCTTCCCGCGCAGAACATCGTGATCGGCGACAGCTCGGGGCGCATCGGCTGGACGATCGCGGGCGCGCTGTCCGATCGCCGGGGGCGGCCGGACGACGGTGGCAACGACGCCTCGACCTGGCAGGCGGCGCTGCCGTCCGACGCGTATCCGCGCATCGTCGATCCCGCGGGCGGCCAGCTCTGGACGGCGAACAACCGGCAGCTCGCGAGCGACGCGTACCGGCTGATCGGCGACGGCGGCGCGGATCTCGGCGCGCGCGCGAGCCAGTTGCGCGACGGCCTGACGGCGCTCGGGCGCACCGACGAGCGATCCGCATACCGGCTCGATCTCGACGATCGCGCGCGCTTCATGTCGCTCTGGCGCGACCGGGCGCTGCGCGTGCTCGACGAAGCGGCGCTCGCCGGCCATCCCGAGCGCGCGGAGTTCCGGCGCCTGCTCGCGAGCGGCTGGACGGGGCGCGCGAGCGCCGACTCGGTCGGATACACGCTCGCGCGCGGCTATCTGTACCGGCTCTACGACGTGCTCTTCGGCGGACTCGACGCGCGCCTGAAGCAGCAACAGCGCGACGCCGACTACGCGCTGGCGAATCCGCGCTGGCCGGTCGTGATCGCGCGGCTGCTCGACGAGCAGCCGCCCGCGTGGCTGCCCGCCGACACGGCGAGCTGGCGCGACGTGCAACTGATGGCGATCGATCGGACGATTGCCGCGCTGACCTCGAAGGGCGCGCCGCTCGCCGAAGCCACCTGGGGCGAGCGCAACACGCTGCGGATCGCGCATCCGTTCGCGCGCAGCGTGCCGCTCGCGGGGCGCTGGCTGTCCGCACCCGCCGATCAGGTGCCGGGCGATGCGAACATGCCGCGCGTCGCCGCGCCGAAGTTCGGGCAATCGGAGCGGATCGTCGTTTCGCCGGGGCACGAGGAGCACGGGCTCTTCAACATGCCGGGCGGGCAGAGCGGGCATCCGCTCAGTCCGTTTTTCCTCGCGGGGCACGAGGCATGGGTGAAGGGCGAGCCGATGCCGTTCCTGCCGGGGCCGACCGAGCACACGCTGCGGTTCGCGCCATAGTTCGGCGCACGAACGATCGGCGTCGGCGCATCAGCGCATCGGTTCACGGCGGCCGTCGATCCGGCCGCGTGCGGGCGGCGCGCCGGATCGCGCGACCCGCAGGACTATTCGGCGAAAGCGAATAGTCGCGAAGCGGCTTGAACCGGCGCCGTCGCGTGCTCTATTCTGTCCTGTTAGCGATTCGAAGGGGGACAGCATGGACCGCATTCAGGCAATGGAAGTTTTCACCCGCGTGGTCGATGCGAACAGCTTCACGCGGGCCGCGGAGACGCTCGGGATGCCGCGCGCGTCGGTGACGACGATCATCCAGAATCTCGAGGCGCTGCTCGGCGTGCGCCTGATGCATCGGACGACGCGCCGGCTGTCGCTGACGCCGGAAGGCGCCGCGTACTACGAGCACTGCATCAAGATCATCACCGAGATCGCGGAAACCGATGCGAGCTTTCAGATCGGCAACCGCAAGCCGAGCGGCGCGCTGCGCGTGCATATGCCGAGCTCGCTCGGGCGGCGGCTCGTGATTCCCGCGCTGCCGATCTTCCGTCAGCGCTACCCGGACATCGTGCTCGATCTCGGGCTGTCCGATCGCCCGGTGGACCCGGTCGAAGAGGGGATCGACTGCATGATCCGCGTCGGGCCGCTCGAGGATTCGTCGATGGTCGCGCGGCGGATCGGGATGCTCAAGCGCGTCACGTGCGCGTCGCCCGATTACCTGAAGCGCTTCGGCGAGCCCACGCAAATCGAGGAGCTGGCCGCGCACCACGCGGTGAACTTCCGCGCGAGCCACGGTTCGCGGCCGGTGCCGTGGGTGTTCGTGATCGACGGCAAGCCGGTCGAGGTCAGGTTGAACGGCGCCGTGACCGTCAACGATTCGGATGCCTACGTGACCTGCGGCGTCGAAGGCTTCGGCATGATCCAGCCGACGCTGTTCATGGTGCTGCCGCACCTGCTCGACGGATCGCTGCGGGAGGTGCTGCCGGGCTTCAATCCGAAGCCGAAGCCGATTTCGATCGTCTATCCGAACAATCGGCATCTGTCCGCGAAGGTGCGCGTATTCGCCGACTGGATCGCCGAGCTGTTCGAATCGACGCCCGCGCTCGAAGGCGGCGAGGATTGGCGCGGCGGCGTCGCGGTGCGGGAAGCGCAGGGGAGGCGCGGGCAGGTGGCGGCGTAGCGTTCGCGATGCGCGCGTCGGCGCGCGCCGAAGGTGCATCGAAGGTGCGCCTAACGCGTGCGGAACGCGCGCCGGCCCGACGAGCGCCGCTCCATGCCTGCCTGCGCGCGCCGCGCCGCGAATCAGTTGCGCAGCCGGCGGACGATGCGGCTGAGCGCGTCCAGATGAACCGGCTTCGGGACGAACTCGTCGAAGATCGCCCGATCGCCCTTGAGCAACGCGGATTCGTACGCGCTCACGCCGAGTATCGACGTCTTCTTTTGCGTGCCGGCCGACGTCGCCCAGCGGATCTGCTCGGCCACTTCGAAGCCGCTCAGATCGGGCAGCTCCAGATCGAGCACGACGATGTCGTGCTGGCGCTCGCCGAAGCATCGCAGCCCTTCCTTGCCCGTGCCGCGCAAATCGACCTGAATGCCGAGGGCCGTCAGCATCGCGCCGAGCGTTTCGCGCGCGTTCTCGTTGTCGTCGACGACGAGCGCATGCAGGCCGCGATGCGGCGTCTGCAATGACGGTTGCGCCGCGTCGCCGGACACATCGGCGCTGCCGGGCAGCTCGACGGGCAGCGTGACGACGAATTCGCTTCCTTCGCCGACGACGCTTCGGACGTCTACATGTCCGTGCAGCGCGACGACGAGCTCCCGCACGACCGCGAGCCCCATGCCGATGCCGTCGACATGGCGGACGCCGGGGGCGTTCACGCGAAAGAACGGCTCGAAGATCTTCTGCAGCATGTTCTTCGCAATGCCGACGCCGGTATCGCGCACGGCGATTCTCATCGCGCGCTTCGCGGCGGTGCCCGTCAGATCCGCCGAAATCGAAATCGTCCCGCTGTTCGTGTATTTGATCGCGTTTTCGATCAGGTTCGATACGATCTGCTGGATCAGCTTGCGGTCCGATTTGACGACGAGATCGGGCGGCTCGACGCGCAGCGCCGCCGTCAGGTGCTTGTCGCGGGCCCTGGCGCGCAGCGGATCGAGGACCTCGGTCAACAGCGGCGCGACCTGGACGGTCTCCGCTTGAACGGATCGATTCGTGGACCGAAGCTTGATGTAGTCGGTGAGCTCCTTCACCTGCGCTTCGAGCGACGCGGCCGAGTTCTGCAAGCGCTTGATCGTCTTCGTGTTGGCTTCGGACTGCGGGCGCGCGAGCAGAACCTCGATCGATCCGCAGATCGCCTGCAACGGCGTGCGCAATTCGTGGCTGACCATGCCGAGGAACGCGTTCTTCGCGGCGATCATCTCGAATGCGCGGTCGGACGCCTGACGTTGCGCGTCGAGCGCCGCCTGTTGCCGTTCGAGCAGGCTGCCGCGCGTGCGTATCGTGTAGAAGAGGAGCAGGAACAGCGCGCCGAGGATGACGCCGAGCACGCCGCCCAGCATGACGATCGCGCGCCGCTTCTCCTTGAGCTGATGGAACGTGAAGTCGCGCTGCTCCATTTCGATCGAGCGAAAGTAATTCGCGAGCGCGTTCACCTTCGGCCAATGTCCGGCAAGATCGCGCAGGACGCGTTTCGCATCGTCCGGGCGGTCGCGCAGCGCGGGAACGTCGCGACGCAGGCTCGTCATGAAGCGGGCCAGCTCGTCGATGTCGTCGCGAGCCTTGGGGATGCTCAGCCAGTAGGCGGACACCTCGGACGGCCGCTGGAGGAAGCCGAACGACGCTTCGAGGCTGTCGAGCTGGAGCAGCACGCCGTCGAAGTCGCGATCCTGACGGGCCGCGTAGAGAATCAGTTGCCGATCGAACCGGCTGAACGAGTTTCGATATTGCGCAGCAGTCCAGAACACACCTTCGCGC
The DNA here is from genome assembly GCF_000773065.1 of Burkholderia sp. ABCPW 111. Classification (NCBI taxonomy): domain Bacteria; kingdom Pseudomonadati; phylum Pseudomonadota; class Betaproteobacteria; order Burkholderiales; family Burkholderiaceae; genus Burkholderia; species Burkholderia sp. ABCPW 111. The sequence goes on from NZ_JPWT01000069.1 coordinate 28,669, forward strand.
GGGCCTTCCAGAATGCCTTCCTTGACCGACGTGCCGAGCAGGTCGTACAGCAGGAACGCCCACGCGGCGAAGCCCAGAATCCACAAGGACCCCAGCGCGACGATGATTTTTTCATTTCGCCATCGAACCTTGCTCATTTCACGGTGAGCCCGATGATCTGCCATGCAAACTTCGCTTCGCTGATCGGCGTCTTCAGCTCGTCGGGGAACCGGTCGCGCGGATACATGATCCACAGCGGCCCATAGCTGTTGTTGTCGAGCACCTTGCCGTTCATCTTCCGCGCGAGAATGACGCCGTATTTGTCGGCATCGGAAATCGGGATCGTGAACGTGTATTCGTCGATGCAGTGGAATTCGATTTGCGTGCCGGTCGCGCCGACGGTCTTGAGGATGTCGGTGAGGCGCGGGCCGGTGAACGTGGCGCTTGGCGTCCAACTCGTGGACGTGGTGATCGAATGCTGCGGCAGGGCCATCAGATCCGCTTCGGAAAAGACGTACGCGTGCCGGCCCGATTGATTGGCATGCCTGATGTTTCCGTCGACCGTGAACTTGAAGGGGGCGGCGTAAGACGAGATCGCGACGCCCAGCAGCAGCGTCAGCGCGAAGCTCTTCATCCATTCGATCGACATTCGCATCGCTTCATCCTCTCAAAGTGGTGGTTCAGCTTGCATGCGCGTTGGGCGGGTACGCGATCTTCAGCGCGCGCGCCACTTCGGCGAACAAGATCGGCAGCCTGATCGGCTTTTCTTCGCAGCGGGCGTTGAAGCTCGATACGACTTCCGCGATTTCGTCCTCGCTTGCCTCGCCGGTCGAGATTTTTCCGGTCAGCAGGAAGATCGGCGCGTCCGCGTTTTCGCTCGTGCGGATGCGGCGCACGAGGCCGGCGGCGGTTTCCGCGCCGAGCATCCAGTCGAGAATGTATCCGTCGAAATCCTCGACTTCCAGCGCGTCGCGAAAGGACGCGCTGTCGTGATATGCGATCGCGGCGACGCCCTTCTCCGCGAAGTACTCGCAGATCGTTTCGGCGACGTCGGGCGAATCGTCGACGACCGCGACCCGCACTTCGTACGCGCTGCTCTCGCTCGATCGAAGCTCGACGACGTCGACGGGATAAGCGCGGCCTTCCGGCGCGTGCTTATTTTCATAGACGACCCAGCTGTCCTGCCATTGGAGCGCGACGAAATCCGAATCGGGCTGGTTGCTGGCCTTCGTCGAAATCGCCGCGCGGCACCGGAAGCGCCGCGTCTCGATGACGAGCGTCGCATCGTGCATCTCGACCGCCGGGCTCGACTGGGCGCCTTTGTCGTCGAGCAGGATCGCGGGCGGCACGCCGAAGTACGAAGCGATGTCCTGAAGCTGCGACAGATTCCATGGAATCTGCCCTTTCATCTTGCGCGTGACGACGGAAAAACTCAGGCCGAGGATATTGGCGATCGTCGTGTTGTGGCTGCGCGGCGCAATGCCCGTCCGGGTGAGGAGATCTCGGACTTTGATCGCGGTGATCAAGTCGGCGTTGGCTGGGTCCGGTTGGGTCATCTTGATGCGCTCCTCGCTGGATTTTTGGGTGGAAGAATAACAAACGTGACGCAATGTGCAAGCTTCTTCCGCCTGAATTGCCTTGACATGCCAATTTTCTGCATTATTATGACGTTTCGCGTCACCCTTGTTTGTTGCGTCACATTGGATGACGGACGGTGCATGGCGATGCAGGCCTTCGATGCGAGAGAAAAACGAGTGCGTCGGGCCGAAAGATTCGACATAGGGAACCTGAGAGAGTCCTTGAGCGGTGGCGTCCGATGGCGGCGGTGTCGTACCGCTGCGTCGGGCGTGTGGCGTGGTGTGGATTCAAGCGATTTCGATTTGCAGTCCAAATAAAAACTCGAGGTCACGCCCAATGCACTGCCGTTTGTCCGCATCGTCGCTGCTGGCCGCGTGTGCGCAGAATTCGTCCGGGAGCGACGCGGTGCGGATATGCGACGACCACGGCTGTTCCGAACGGCCGAAAAATCAGGTTTCCTACGAGTTGGAGAGCGACGTCGTGGATCAGGAAGACTCGCGGATCGCGGCATTGAAGGGGCGCGCGAAGACGCAGCCGAAGGTGGCTTGCGCCCCGGGCCTGCGATGCTTCCGCGGTGACGGCGTGCGGCAGGGCAGCTATCAGGCGCTCATGTGGACGGGCAATGCGGCGTAGCGCGGCAATCTGCGAGCGCAGAAAGCGTTCGGCGTGTTCTATCTGTTCGGTCCCGAGGGGGCGGCCGGATTCGCGCGAGGCGGACAAATGGCTGCGCGATTGCCGCGGGTCGTGACGACAAGGAATCGGAGAAGCTGCTCGAGCAGGTGCGGGGCGGCGAAGCAGGTGGACGGGGACGACTTCAAATGGCGCACGCGATGGCGTGACGTCTATTAGGACTACCGGTATTCGGGCTACCCGTACTTGGGCGTCTGGCGTCAGTCGGACGGGTGCGGGTATTGACCGGGTATCGGCCGAAACGGGGCGATCGCAGGAGACCAACTCATCGCACGTCTTGCCGGGGGCTTCGCGGCGTTTGCACGAGTGCGTGAGCCGAAAACAGAGACCAACGATATCGATAAGCACGTGAAGATCATCCTCTCCAACCTGCTCGTTTTGAAGGCGGCGGGCTTGACGGCGCACGCCTCGCGGCGTGCGGCGTGCGGCGGCATCGTGACGCCCGGCGGCCAGAATGCGGGCGCGACGGGCGCGGCGTGCGGCGCGGTGAACGCAAGCGCCGATTCGATGCTGCAGCATTGCAGCGTGCCGCCCGGCACGATCGCGGTCGACGACGGCCGCAATGCGGAATGGTGGGGGGCGAGGGGAGCTCGAGGGCGACCCATTCAGGCGCGATGCTCGCCGGCTTCGGCGGAAACGTCGGCGGCGGGTCGAGCGGTTTTTCGACGTCGCCGGAAGGCAAGGCGACCGCGGTCGCGTTCGTCGGCGCATGGAACGAACTCGTCGTCGCGGTGCGCAATTACAAGGCGCAGGACGTGAAGGGCGGTTTCGGGCGCGGCGGCCAGTTGCAGGTCAACTGACTAGCTGACGAACCGACGAGCGAGATGGACGCGCCGCCGATGCGCTCGCTTGCGGGCGACGGCGGTCGGCGGCGCGGGGTCTTTCGTCTTCGATGGAGAGAAGCGGCGGCAGGTTGCCGCATCGCCTGCGGTGATTCGCGGGCGGGGTCGAAGGCGAGGGAAGGGCCGGCATCGCAGGCCGAGGTTCGGTTCGGGGACCGGATTTCGGTTTGGCGGGGTTCCGGGTTCGTGACGAACGCGGGCTGCCGCCTGTTTCGGGCGACTCGAAAGCTGCAGCATACGCAGCCGGGCGCTTCGATCGATGCCGGCGATGTGGTGGCGACTTGCGCGCGGGAGCGCTGCGCCAAGTGGCTGGCTGAGTAGTAAAGAGAAAGCCCCCGGCGATCGGCTGATCGTCGGGGGCTTTGAGTTTTCCGGAGAGTCGGGAACTAGAATTCTGGGCCCGGAGATGACGCCGCGCTCAGCGCGGCCCGGTTGGCGTGCACGGCGGCCCGAGCGGCGTGCCGTACAACGGATGATCGCTCATCAGGTCGAGCTTCTCGATCGCCCAGCCCGAAGGTTGACGTCGGAACGTCAGGTAATAGCGGCCTGTCGCGAGCAGCTCGACGCGTCCTTCGGACAGCGTTGCGTCGCGCGTCTGCATCCAGTTGACGGCGGCTTCTGCGCGGTCGCCGGCGATGTCGATGAGCGGCGTCACGAGATTGTGCCGCGCGGTCGCGGTCGGTCGGCTCGTCGCGTTGCCGAACAGCACTTGCGCAAATCGCGTGAGCTGCGCCTGGCCGCGGACGAAACAGCCGGGGCCGTCGTCGGCGGGCTTGCCCGCGTTCCATACATGCTGCGTCCACACGCCGTCGGGCGTGAACATGCGGGTGAACCGGTCCACCCGGCTTTGCGTCGATTCGCCGACGGTGTCGGCGTCGAGCGTCGCAACGTACTGCGCAATGAGGTACTGGATCTCGATCGCGTCGGCCGCTTTCGCCGGCGTCGTTCTCTGGTTGTTGGAGGTCTGGGCGAGGCTGGCGCAGGACAACGCGGCGAACGTGAGCGTGCCGATCAGCCGGCCGGCGCGAAGCGGGATTCGATTCACGATGACGTACCTGTTCTAATGATGACGCGGTAAACGGAAGAAACGGGCGAACTTCGGCGGGTGTTGCGCGGTACGCGCCGACGCGGGCCGGCCGAGCGTCGGCGACAAAAGAGGGCGTTCGCGGGCCGCGAGAGCGCGGGCGGCGCGGCAGACCTTCTGCATGACGAAGGAATGTCGCGCCCGGCCGTTCATCGGTTGCCGAGCCGGAGCAACAGCGCAAGGCCGCCGACGAGCGCGCCCACCGTGCAGATGCCGGGCCAGCCGGCGTGGTTCAACGCGACGTTGCCCGCCTCCGCACCCGCGGCGACGCCGAACATTGCGCCCGTGATCAGGATGCCGTTCAGGCGGCTGCGTGCGGCGGGGTCGATCGTGTTGACGATCGTCTGGTGCGAGACGAGCGCGGCCATCACGCCGAGGTCGAATAGCACGGCGCCGATCGCGAGCGCGATCATCGAGCCCGAGAAAATCCACATGCCGACGAACGAGCTGATGACGAGCAGGCAGCCGAGCCGAATCGCATGGATCGGGCCCGCGCGGTCGGCGAATCGTCCGAAGAGCGGCGCGGCGAGCGCGCCAGCCGCCCCCGCGACGCCGTACGCGCCCGCGACGCCCGAGCCCTGGTGAAATGGCGGTGCGGCGAGGACGAGCGCGAGCGTCGACCAGAACGCACCGAGCGACATCGCGAGCAGGCTCTGCGTGTAGACGGCGCGCCGCAACGCCGCATGCCGGCGCCATAGCTCGAAGAGGCTCGCCATCAGCTTCCCGTAGCGGCCGGCGACGCTCACGCGCAGCGGCGGCAGGAAGCGCCACACCGCGAGCACGATCAGGCCTTCGAGCACCGCCGCGACCGCGTAGATCGCCCGCCAGCCGAGCTGCTGCGCGACGAACCCGCCGAGCGTGCGCGACAGCAGCACGCCCGTCAGGAGTCCTGTCGTCACCGTGCCGACCATGCGGCCGCGATGCGCCTCCGGTGCGAGCTGCGCCGCGACCGGGATGAAATCTTGTCCGACGCTGCTGAACAGGCCGATCGCGGCGCTCGTCGCGAGAAGCGTCGCGTAGTTCGGCGACAGCACCGTGGCGGCGAGCGACACGATCAGCAGCAGCCCCTTGGTCATGATCAGCGAGCGGCGGTTCAGCATGTCGCCAAGCGGCGCGAGCAGCAGGATGCCGAGTGCGTAGCCGATTTGCGTGAGCGTCGGCGCCCAGCCGATCAGTTGCGAAGGGACGTCGAATTCACGTTGGACGAGGCTCAGGATCGGTTGAATGTAGTAGACGTTCGCGACGCCGATTCCGGTCCCGACCGCCAGCAGCAGGACGAGACGTCGAGACAGGGTCTCCTGACCCATGGGCAACGCGGCAGGTGTCGTCAAGATGCGCTCCTTGCTTCCCAGGTTGAACGGGCAACGCCCTCGGACGGGCAGTGCGCAAGTCTCGCGCGAGGGGCGTGCGTGCGCGAACTCACATCAAGTCGAGCCGCCGAATGCAGATGCGGCCGCTTGCGTCGATTAGGTCGCCAAATATGATCTCATGCAAATAAATCTTATGCGATATTTTTTGTGTTGTCTCACGTGATAGTAACCAAATAATTCAATAAAGAGGGCCGACTCCAATTCGAGTTTCTGCCCGATTTGGCATCCAAATTCGGCGATTTTGGTCGAAATTCACCATATCGACTGGAAATTTTGTTGTTGTTGCGAATTGAACATATGCGATCTAATATTGCGCTGCATCTCGTCGAAATCGAAACAACCTACGAAGTCGTTTCCTCGTTAAAGCGGCATTTTGGGAGTGCCTGCGGATGCATATTCCACCCCGTTTTTCCTATCGCCGCCCAGTCGAGCTCGATCGCGACGCAACGGCGCGCGTTCCCGTCGTGATCGTCGGCGCGGGGCTGATCGGCCTCGCGCTCGCTTGCGATCTTGCTCAACGAGGCGTGGCGAGCGTCGTGCTGGAAGCGCGTGACGCGCCGATCGACGGTTCGCGCGCGATCGTTTTCGCCCAGCGCAGCCTCGAGATCCTCGCGCGAATGCAACTCGGCCCGCAGTTGCTCGAGAGGGGCGTGAACTGGAAGGTCGGCCGGCTGTACCACCAGGCTCGGGAGGTGTTCAGCTTCGATTTCCAGCCGGAGCCGGGCTTCGCGTGGCCCGCGTTCATCAACGTCCAGCAGTCGTATATCGAGGAATGGCTCGCGCAAGCCTGCGCGCAGAGCGGTCTCGTCGAGCTGCGCGCGCTTCATCGCGTCACCGACGTGGAGAGCCGCGCCGACGGTGCGACGGTCGCGATCGAGACGCCCGACGGCGAGTACCGCGTCGATTGCGACTGGTTGATCGCGTGCGACGGCGCGCGCTCGACGGTGCGAAAGGTGCTGGACCTGCCGTTCGTCGGCGAGATGTTCCCGGACCGATTTCTGATCGTCGACGTCGAGATGCACGATGCCGAGCTCCGCGCCGAGCGGCGCTTCTGGTTCGACCCGCCGTTTCATCCGAACCGATCCGTACTCCTGCACAAGCAGCCTGACAACTTGTGGCGCGTCGATTTCCAGCTGGGCGTCGACGCCGACCCGGCGCTCGAGCGGCAGCCCGAGCGGGTCGAACGGCGGTTGCGCGCGATGTTCGGCCAGCGCGCGGCATTCAGGATCGATTGGGTGAGCGTCTACACGTTCCGTTGCCGGCGTTTGGAGCGTTTCGTCCAGTCGCGCGTCGTGTTCGCCGGTGACAGCGCGCACGAGGTCAGTCCGTTCGGCGGACGCGGCGGCAATGGGGGATTGCAGGACGTCGACAATCTCGGATGGCGGCTCGCGGCGATCGTGCGTCACGGCGCATCTCCTTCGCTGATCGATTCGTACAACGAAGAGCGGGTGTTCGCCGCCGACGAGAACATACTCAACTCCACCCGCAGCGCGCGCTTCATCTCGCCGGAGAGCCCGGCCGTCGATACGCTGCGGCGCGCGGCGCTCGCGCTCGCACGCACGACGACGTTCGGACGTGCGCTCGTCAACTCCGGCCGCCTGTCGCGGCCGTCGGTGCTGACGGACGTCGGGCAGTTCGCCGGCGCGTCGGCGCTGCCCGGCGTGCTGAAACCCGGTTCGCCCGCAATCGACGCGCCCGTCAAGCGTGCAGGCGAGCCGGACTGGCTGCTCGCGCACCTGGGCGGTGCCGGTTACACGCTGCTCGTCTACGGCGAGCCCGACGACGCGGCGCTCGATGCGCTCGGCGCGGCGCCGAGCGCGCATCCGCTCGACGTCGTCGTGGTGTCGCCCGTACGTCACGCACACGAGCCGTCGGGCCGCATCGTCCTGTGGGATCACGAAGGCTTCGTCGCGCTCCGCTACGGGCTCGCATGCGGCAACGTGCTGTTGTTGCGCCCGGATCAGCACGTGCTCGGCTCGTTCGCGCGAGTCGATTCGCCCGAGCTACGCGCCGCGCTGCAACGGACGGTCGGCGTATCGGTTCCGATTTCGTCAGAGGAGGCGTAAACATGGGCGCAACCGCAACCGAAAACCTGGCCGGGCACCTGACGGGCGTCCGCGTGCCGGAACTCGCCGATCCGGACGCCCGTTTTTCAATGCTGGCCGATGCGTGCCGCGATCTCGACGACGCGCAAGGGCATCTGTTTCATGCGCAACTCGTTCTCGTGCTGATGCATCACATTGCAGACCCCGAGGTGTTGCGCGAGGCGATCGAGATCGCGCGCGCGGGCCTCGACTGATCCGTCGCAACGAGGGCCGCCGGTCCGCCGCGCGCGCGGCGCGCGCCCCCGCTATTGCGGCGATCCACCGCAACGCGGCCGCCGCACCGCTTCAACCACTTCAATGTGGGTATTCCGTGTACGAGGGCACGAAACCATGTTAAAGACTCCTGAATATCGAAGCGATTCCCTATACCGACAAGGCTTCGAAGATCCTCCCGGGCGCATCTTCGTGAGCGGCCAGCAGGCGCTCGTGCGCCTGCTGTTCGCGCAGGCGGCGGCCGATCGCGCGATGGGCCTGAATACCGCGGGTTTCGTGAGCGGTTATCGAGGCTCGCCGCTCGGCGGCGTCGATCATGAGCTTTGGCGTGCGCGCGAGCGTCTCGAGCAGGCGCACATTCGCTTCCAGCCGGCGATCAACGAGGATCTGGCCGCGACGGCGCTGATCGGCACGCAACGGGTCGAATCCGACGCGACGAGACGCTACGACGGCGTATTCGGGATGTGGTACGGCAAGGGGCCCGGCGTCGATCGATCGGGCGACGCGCTCAAGCACGGCAACGCGTACGGCTCGTCACCGCACGGCGGTGTGCTCGTCGTGACGGGCGACGATCACGGATGCGTGTCGTCGTCGATGTCGCATCAATCGGACCGCACGCTGATCGCGTGGGGCATGCCGGTGATTCATCCGTCCGGGCTGGCCGATTACGAGCGCTGCGGGCTTTGGGGCTGGGCGTTGTCGCGCGCGTCGGGGCTGTGGGTCGGCTTCAAGGCGATCACCGAGACTGTCGAGGCGTCGGCTTCGGTGCCGACGTTCGAGCCGCCGCGCTTCACGATGCCGACCGTCGACTCCGGCCCGGACGGCTTGCATTGGCGCTGGCCCGATTTGCCCGGCATGCAGATCGAGCGACGTCATCCGTACAAGCTAAAGGCCGCGCGCGCGTTCATGCGCGCCAATCCGCTCGACGAAGCGGTGACGACGCCCGCGCGGCCGGCGCTCGTGATCGCGGCGGTCGGCAAGGCGTATCGAGACGTGTGCGAGGTGCTGCGGCAGGGCGGCGTGACGCTCGACCGGCTCGAGCGCGCGGGCGTCGCACTCCTGAAGATCAACGTCGTGTATCCGCTGTCGCCGCTGCTGGAGACGTGGGCGCAGCGAGCGGGCAAGGTTCTCGTCATCGAGGAGAAGCAGCCGGTCGTCGAGGAGCAGCTCAAGAACAGCCTTTACAACGCGCGGCACGATCGGCGCGCGACGATCGTCGGCAAGACCGACGAAAAAGGCGCGCCGATCGTGTCGGAACTCGAGGAACTGCGGCCCTCGCGCATTGCGTCGCTGCTGGAGCGGCAGTTGAAAGCGTTCGACGTCGCGCTGCACGTTCCGGCCAATTGGCGCGAGACGCCCGCGGCGCGTCCGGCCGACTGGCTCAGACGCACACCCTATCTCTGCTCGGGCTGCCCGCACAACACGTCGACGCGAATACCGGAGGGCAGCGAGGCGCGGCTCGGCATCGGCTGCCACGCGATGGCGGCGCGGATGCCCGAGCGCGCGACCACGGGCAGCGTGCAGATGGGGGGCGAAGGCGTCGACTGGCTCGGTCAGGCGCCGTTCGTCGAGACGCCGCACATTTTCCAGAACATCGGCGACGGCACGTTCTTTCACTCGGGCTTTCTCGCGATCCGCCAGGCGATCGCGGCGGGCGCGACGCTCACTTACAAGCTCCTCTACAACGACGCGGTCGCGATGACGGGCGGGCAGCCCGTCGATGGCCAGCTGACCGTGCGCAAGGCCGCCGAGCTCGTGCTGAGCGAGGGCGCGCGGCGCGTCGTCGTGCTCGCCGACGATCCCGCGCGCTATCGTGCGAGCGGCAGCTTGCCGAACGGCGTCGAGCTGCATCATCGCGACGAGCTCGACGACGTGCAGCGGCAATTGCGCGAGACGCGCGGCGTGAGCGTGTTGATCTTCGATCAGGTATGCGCGACCGAGGCGCGGCGCAGACGCAAGCGCGAGCCGGCGCCCGACGTGCAGACTCGCGTCTTCATCAACGAGGCGGTGTGCGAAGGCTGCGGCGATTGCCAGGTGAAATCAAACTGCCTGTCGGTCGTGCCGGTCGACACGCCGTTCGGCCCGAAACGAAAAATCGATGCGCACGCGTGCAATACCGATCTGTCGTGCATAAAAGGCTTCTGTCCGAGCTTCGTGACGGTCACGGGCAAGCCGCGCGGACGGCGGCGCGAGAAGGCGGACCACGCGGACGTGATCGCGCGCGCGGAGGCGCTCGCCGCGCCGGTGTCGCGTGCGCTCGACGATCCGTACGAAGTCATGCTGGTCGGCGTCGGCGGAACGGGCGTCGTGACCGTCGCGGGCGCGATCGGGCTCGCCGCGCATCTGGACCGGCGCGCGGTCAGCGTGCTCGATTTCACGGGCTTCGCGCAGAAGGGCGGCGCGGTGTTGAGCCACATCCGGATCGCGCGCGAGGCGGAGGTGCTGCATCAGTACCGGATCGACCGCGGCGGCGTAGATGCGCTCATCGCCGCCGACCTGCTCGTCGCATCCGAAGACGATGCGCTCGCATCGCTCGCGCGCGACAAGACGGTCGTCATCGCCAGCACCGCGCAGACGCAGACGGGCGCGATGCTGCGCGACGTCGACGCGCGCATCGAGTCGGACGCCATCCGGAAGCTGATCGAAACGATCGTCGGCGCTCAGCGTTACGACGCGATCGACGCGAAGGCGCTCGCCGCGGAGCTGCTCGACCCGATGCAGGCGAACATGCTGTTGTTCGGCTATGCGTGGCAGCGGGGCGCGGTGCCGGTGTCGCTCGCGTCGCTGCGGCAGGCATTGAATCTGCAGGGCGGCGCAACCGCGAAGTATCTCGCGTTTTCGTGGGGGCGGCTGTGGGCGGCCGCCCCCGCGTTTGTCGCCTCCCATCTCGGCGCGGCGGGCGCGGCGCAAGCGGGAGCGTGGCGTCCGGTCGACTTCGTCCGCCGCAAGAAGGAATCCGTCGACGAATTGATCGAATCTCGCGCGGCGTTGCTGGCGCAATATGAGAACGCGAGCTATGCGGCGCGCTACCGTCGAATGGCCGAGCGCGTGCGCGCGGCGGCATCGCCGCTCGGTGACGATTCGTTGGCCGAAGCGGTCGCACGCACGCTGTTCAAGCTGATGGCGTACAAGGACGAGTACGAGGTTGCGCGCCTGCATACGTCGAAGGCATTTCTTGATGAGCTGCGCGAGCAGTTCGAAGGCCCGGCGAAGCTGACGTTCCATCTCGCGCCGCCGACGCTCGACGCGCTTTCGAAGCCAGGCGCGCAGCCGCCGCGCAAGCGCGCGTTCTCGGGCTGGATCGTTCCGGTATTCCGGGTGCTGGCGGCGAGCCGCGCGTTGCGGCACACGCCGTTCGATCCGTTCGGATGGACGACGGAGCGCCGCGACGAGCGACGACTCGTCCGCGAATACGAGCAGACGCTCGAGCGTCTGTTGCTCAAGCTGGAGCGCGACACGCTGGCGGAGATCGTCGCCTGGGCGAAGGCGCCGGACGCAATTCGCGGCTACGGGCACGTGAAGGCGCGCGCGGTCGAGAAGGTGCGCGAGCGGCAGGCGCGGCTAGTCGAGCGAATCCTTACCGGCCGCGCGGAGGCGGCGGTGCCCGTCGCCGTTCCCGCGCTCGACGAACGCGGCGCGGAAACGGTCGAGTAGGCGCGAGAAAAAGAGAAAAGGCGAGAGCCGATGCGCGGGCCGAACGGCCCCGCGCATCGGCTCTCGTGTCGTTCAGGGCGGCGCGCATCCGCTCCGATCGCGGAGCGGATGTTCTTACGCGGGTGCGTGCAGCAGCTCCGCGAGCCGCGCGTATTTCGGATTCCGATCGGATCGATCGACGATCCAGTCGACGATGGCGAGGCGGTTCGCGCTCACGTGCGCAAGGCCCGAGTATGCGACGCACTTGCCGAACTTCGCGACCAATTCGTCGAGCTTCATCGGATTCTTCGGATTGCCTTTCGCATATGACACTTCACCCGAGAGGACAGCGCCGTTGACGCGCTGAATCGCGATCTTGATCTTGCCGTGCGTGCCGAGCGCGGCGCATTCGCAATCGGGGGCGGCGGCCGGATGGATCTTCCGGCTTACGGCGATCACGTCGGGCCGGCGAATCGCTTCTTCGGTGAAATCGCCGATGAAGAGATCGCCCGTCGCGAGCACCGTCGCGACGTTGTACGCGATGCTGAAGCGCGCCTCGACGACGCTCGTCGGCGCCTGCTTGCGCTCGACGGGCGCGCTGACGAGGTCATGGATCTGCCGGTTGGTCCGGATGTCGACGCGCTCGATCTGCGACGCGCTCAGGCGCTCCCCCTTCGTCAGCTCGAGCGTGAGTGCGGCCGCGGATGTGTTCGGGCGGCAGGTCGGAAACGGTTTGAACGCGATGCCGTCGACGTTGGCGAAGGTCTTGCCGAGATCGGCGTCGATCGTCTCGATCGCGGAACCCGGCTCGAACGCCGAGTAGTAGCCCCAGCGGCCCGTGAGAAAATCGCGCGCGCCCGTGAAGCCGTGTGACGCGAGTACGACCGCGCGAACCGCGTTCGCGGCGACGAGCCCTTGCTGATAGAACACCGTCGGCGCGCCGTCGATCATGCATTGCGTTTCGCCGAGCGCGGACGTATAGGCGATGCCCATCGCATGGCGCAGCGTGTCGCCCTTGAGCCCGTACAGCATGCCGGCCGCGGCCGTCGCGGCGATCACCTTGCATAGGTCGTAGCGTCCGCTTTCGAGCAGCGTCTCGCGGCGCGCGCGCGACAACCGGATCGACAGGTCGAGCCCGGCGATGTATGCGGTGAGAAACGACTGGTGGTCGATTTCGTCGCCGCGCAGATCGGCGATGGCCAGTAGCGGCGGCAGGATCGCGACGCTCGGGTGTGTGCCGAGCGGATCGGCGACGTCGTCGAAATCGAGCGCGCGCGCCGACGCGCCGTTCAGCAGCGCGGCGGCGGGTGCGGGCAGGCGGCTCGCGCGGCCGAGCACGCGCGCTTCGGGCAGCCCGCCCCAGTGCTCGACGATGCCGGCGAGCAGCGCGACCTCGGCGTCGCGCGAGCCGGCGATCGACACGCCGAGAATGTCGATCAGCGAGTGTTTCGCAATCTCGATCGCGGCGGGATCGACGGTCGAATAGGTGAGGGCGTCGCAGTACTCGGTGATGTGGGATTCGAGGCTCACGGCAACTCCGCGGTAGTGTGGAGATTCAGATTCGAGAGAATGACCCGGGTGCGGCGCTCATGCGGAATCGGCGTGTACGTCGGCGAAGCTGACGAGCAGCGCGCCCGCCTCGACGTTGTCCGCGACGGCCACGTGCACGGCTTCGATCCGGCAACGGAGCGGCGCGGACAGCGTCATCAGCATCTTCATTGCTTCGATGCGAACCGCGGGTGCGCCTTCTTCGACGACATCCGATTCGACGACGAGGACTTCCGCGATGCGCGCGGGCATCGGCGCGGCGATCGCCGTGTGCGTCGACCGGCCACCGCCGCGCGATCCGGCTGCGCGTCGCCGCGCGCCGCGCGTGTCGACGGTGCGACGGATGCCGGCATAGTCGAGCGTGACGCCGCCGTTTGCGGCGGGCGAGACGAGGATGTCGTGACGCGTGCCGTTCGCGTCTGCGACGAGCCGAACGACGCCGTCGGGCAGCGACTCGCGAGATACGAGGCGAAGCAGCAACGAGTCGCCGTCGTTGAACGTCGCGCGATAGGTGCCGGCCTCGAGCGTGCGGACGTCGATGCGCGCGGGCGGCTCGTCTTCCGGCGCACCGCTCAACGTGCCCGTGTAAGACGTGTGAAGCAGGGGAAGGCTCATGCCGGGCGCTCCTTCGTCATGGTTGGCATTGCAGATCGATTCGACGCCGTCACGATGCCCAGGCGCGGCGGTCGTTTCGCGTCACCCACGCGGAGGGTGCCGATGCATCGACGGCCGGCTCGCCTGCGCGCGCCGGAAGCGGCGCGCCGCTGCAGTGAGCCGCAAGAGCCGCGAGCGCGTGCAACACGCGCGCGGTGTCGTCCGGCACGCGGTGGGCGAACGGGAAGTCTCGCGTGACCGACAGGTCGTAGCGCCCGAGCTTGAACGGCGGATGATCGACCAGCCACAGATGGAACGGCACGTTCGTGCTGAAGCCCGCGATCACGAGCTCGCGCAGCGCGTTGCGCGCGCGGCGCAGCGCGCGCTCGCGCGTTGCGGCGTCGACGATCAGCTTCAGGCACAGGCTGTCGAAACGCGTCGATTGCCGCGCGCCCGCGTGCACGCCCGAGTCGATCCGGATGCCGGGCCCTTCGGGTACGCGGTAGTGCGTGACGCCGCCGCCCGTCGGCAGGAAGTCCGCGTGCGCGTCTTCCGCGCATATGCGGAATTCGATCGCCGAGCCGCGCAAACGCACGTCGTCTTGCGACAGGCTGAGCGGTTCGCCGGCCGCGGCGCGCAACATCTGCTCGACGATGTCGACGCCCGTCACGGCTTCGCTGACCGGATGTTCGACCTGAATGCGCGCGTTCATCTCGATGAAGTAGAACCGCTCGTTGCCGTCGACGAGAAATTCGACCGTGCCCGCGTTGTCGTATCCAACTTCGCGCGCGACTGCGAGCGCGGACTCGTGCAGCCGCTCGCGCAGTGCATCGGACAGCGCGGGCGCGGGCGCCTCCTCGACGATCTTCTGCCGGCGCCGCTGCACGCTGCATTCGCGCGTGCCGAGATGCAGCAGATTGCCGCGACGATCCCCGAGCACCTGCACTTCGATGTGGCGGATTCGCTCGCCGAGGAAGCGCTCCAGATAGATGTCGTCGCTGCCGAATGCTAGCTTCGCCTCGCGGCGCACCTCGGCCAGCGCGTCGTCGAACTGCTCCGCGCGCTCGACGACGCGTATGCCGCGGCCGCCGCCGCCGAGCGCCGCCTTGATCAGAATCGGAAAGCCGATTTCGGCCGCGGCCGTTGCCGCTTGTGCGTCGTTGGCGACCGTCGCGCCCGGCACGACGGGCACGGCTGCGCGTTGCGCGGCCGCGCGCGCCTCGATCTTGTCGCCGGTGCGGCGAATCGCTTCGGCATGCGGACCGACGAAGACGAGCCCCTCGGCCGCGCAAGCCGCCGCGAACGCCGCGTTCTCGGCAAGCGGGCCGTAGCCGGGCGCGACCGCGTCCGCGCGCACCGCCTGCGCGATCGAGATCACGGTGTCGATCAGCGTCGCCGGATTCCACGCGTCGATGTGGAACGCCGAATCGGCGGCGAGCACGAAGCCGGCGTTGTCGTCGTCGTCGGTGTAGATCGCGACGGTTTCGATGTCGAGCAGCCGGCAGGTGCGCACGAAGCGCAGCGCGATCTCGCCGCGGCAGCAAAGCAGGACGCGTTTCACGCTCATGTCGCGAGCTCCGACGGCGTTTGCTCGGCTTGCTTGAGTCCTCGCCCGAGCACCGTATGCGCGCGCGTGAATTCGCCGGCGCTCACGGCGCCCGCGACCGACACTTCGCCCGCGAGCGCGACGGCGGCAGCGATCTCGGCGAGCTTGCGCGCATCGTCCTCGCAGCCGAGCATGCGCAGGCATTCCTGTTGCGCGGGCAGGCGTGTGCCACCGCCGACGACGCCGACGATCACGTTCGGCAGCGTGACGGCCGCGAGCAGATCGCCGTTGTCCAGAACGTCGAAGGTCGTGCATGCGTTCTTGAACGAAACGGTAACGAACGCCGGGTCCTGGCCGCACGCGATGAAAAGCGCGGTCAGCGCGTTCGCGACATGAATGTTCGGCGCGGTTGCGCCGCGCTGCGCGAGCAGCGTGTTGCACGCCTGCAGGAAACGGCGCATCCGCGCCGGAGTCGTGCGCAGACGGGCCTCGACCAGCGCGGCCGGAATGCGCACGCTTGCCGATACGTAGCGGCCCTTCGCCTGATCCGCGACGAAACGCTTGTCGCCGCCGAGCGTGTTCAGGTAGCCGTCGACGAACTTCGGGCAATGCTCGGCGATGTAGCGGCAGGCCGCCTCGTTCGCCTTCGTCGCCATGTTCAGGCCCATCGCGTTGCCGGTCTCGTATGTGAACGCAAGGCCGACGAGATCGCCCTGCAACAGCGGCGTGACTTCGAGCAGGCGCGCGTGACGGCTCGTCGCGTTCGCCGCGTCGACGACTTGCGCGACGTGCTCGCGCAGCCATGCGTCGAATGCGCTCGCGTCGTCGGCCGAGCGCAGCACGATCGCCGAAACTTTGGTGAGCGCGTCGCCGAGAAAGCGGTACGCGGGCCGGGTGTCGGTCGGCTGCGCGTTCGCGAGCAGCGTCGTCGTGCAGCCGCCGCTGTCCGAGATCAGATTCATGCCTCGCGAGAACGACGCGACGAGCGCGCCTTCCGTCGTCGCGAGCGGCACGACGAACTCGCCGCGCGCGTGCGCGCCGTTGATCTTCAGCGGGCCCGCGAGCCCGAGCGGAATGCCGACGAAGCCCGTGAAATTCTCGCACGTGCCCTGCACCGCTTCGGGCGCAACGCTCGCGCCGCCGAGATGCGGATAGCGCTTGCCCGTCTCGGCTTCGACCCAGCGCAAGCGCGCGTCGACCTGGGCGGCGGCGTAGTCGTTTTGCGAATCTCTCGGAATGCCCATTTGTTTTCTCTTGTCTAGAGTTGGATGTTCGAATGGCGTCGGCCCGGCGCGCCCGCGATCTTCTCGCGCAGCAGCGTGAACGTCGAGACCACGGCATTGCGCAGTTCCGCGGGCTCGACGAGCCCTTCGATGTACGCGCGGCTCGCCGAATAGCGCGCGCTCGCGTGCGCATTGCGGTATTCGTCGATCAGCGCGCCGCGATGTTCGGCCGCATCCGGCGCGTTCGCGAGCTCCTTGCGGAAAATGACGTCGACCGCGGCCTCCGGCCCCATCACCGAGATCTCCGCGTCGGGAAAGGCATAGATCACGTCCGTCGCGGAGCGGTTCGCGAGCGTCGGATAAGCGCCGCCGTACGCCTTGCGCAACACGACGGCGAGCTTCGGCACGACCGCCTCGCAATACGCGTGCATCAGCTTCGCGCCCGCGCCGATCACGTTCGAGCGTTCCTGCTGTTTGCCCGGCAGATAGCCCGGCACGTCGACGAGCGTGAGGATCGGAATGCCGAACGCGTCGCAGGTGCGCACGAACCGCGCGGCCTTTTCCGACGCGTCTATGTCGAGACAGCCGGCGAGCCACGCGGACTGGTTCGCGACGATGCCGACGCTCTGCCCGCCGATGCGGGCGAAGCCGACGACGATGTTGCGCGCATACAGCCGATGCACCTCGAGGAACACGTGATCGTCGGCGGCCAGCTCGATCAGGCGGCGCACGTCGAACGGCTCGGTCTTGCTCGAGGGCACGATATCGTCGATGCCGTCGAGCGCGCGCGGCAGCGTCGCGGGCCCGAGTGTCGCCGGCACGAGCGACGCGTTGTTCTGCGGCAGATACGACAGGAGCTCGCGCGCGATCGCGATTGCGTCGTCGGCCGATTCGGCCAGAAAGTGCGCGAGCCCGGTTTCGGCCGCATGCAGATGCCCGCCGCCGATTTCCTCCTTCGTGACTTCTTCGCCGGTCGCGCGCCGAATCACCGCGGGGCCCGTCAGGAATAGTGCGGACTCCTTGTCGACCATCACGATGAAATCGGTGAGCGCTGGCGTATAGGCTGCGCCGCCCACACAGTCGCCGAGTATCAGAGAGATCTGCGGCACGACGCCCGACGCGCGCACCGTCTTGTAGAACACGTGGCTGAACTGCGAGTCGGCGTCGACGCCTTCGTGGATGCGCAGGCCCGACGAATGATTGAGCGCGACGATCGGCACGCCGATGCGCAGCGCGAGATCGAGCACCTTGCCAATCTTCAATGCGTGAATGCGGCTCGAACTGCCGCCGAGGAAGCCGCCGTCGTGTGCATAGACGAGCACGGGGCGGCGGTCGATCGTGCCGTGCCCGGTCGCGATGCCGTCGCCCGGCTGCTTGCGGCGATCCGCGCCGAACCATGTGCAGTCGTGTTCGGCGAGCGCGTCGAGTTCGCGGAACGAGCCGGGATCGAGCAGTTCCCGAAGCCGTCGGATATGGACGGGGGGCTCGGCAGCTTGAGGTTGCCGTTCGCGCGAACGTTCTTCTACTCCGGAAAGATCACTCATCGAATCGCCTTGAGATGTGCTTCGATGGCGCAATCGTCTTTCACCCGGTGCAGCAACGAGTCAACGACGATGCTCAGGGTAAGTTGGAGTACTGACCGACTCCGGGAACAATTCACCGGCGAGAATAAATCATGTGCGATTTAGTCGCAATACTCCATATTTTGTCCGCCAAAATGCGAGTCAACGAGTGGGATGAAGGATTGCCGACGCGAGAACGGCCGGGCGGCGAAGGAGGGGAAAGAAAGGCGTGCGGCCGACGGCAGTGCGGCGGACGCGAAGAATGGAATATCGGGTGAGTGCGCGGGGGCGGCGCGCGGCCGTTTCGCCGCGGACGTTACTCTTCGGCGGAAGTTGCGATCGTATTCAGCACCGAATCGACGAGCGCGAGCTGATCGGCGCCGACGCCGTGCAGCAGTTTGCCCTTGATGCGCTTGACCATCGTGTCGACCTGCTCGCCGACACGGCGGCCGGCGTCGGTCAGATACAGCGTTTTCGCGCGGCGGTCCGATGTGTCGTCGCGGCGGACGACGAGGCCGGCTTCCTCGAGCTGATCGAGCAGGCGAACGAGCGAATGGCCCTCGATGCCCAGATGCTCGGCGAGCGTGCGTTGACGCAAACCTTCGCCGAGCTTGTAGATGAGCCAAAGCGGCGTGGACGTCGCTTCCGACAGATTCAGCTTGCTGAGCTCGACGTCCGCGACCTTGCGCCACATGCGCGCCGCTCGCTGGAGGCGCAGGCAGAACGTATCTTCAGCGAGGGAGAGCAAAGTGGAAGACATTCAGTGTGACCAACTCGAAAATGAACGGTATTCGGAGTACGCGGGCCGCCGCGAATCGCGGGGCGCGCAGTGCGCCGCGCCTGCCCGCCCAACGTTCGCGGGACATGCCGTCTCCTGGTTTTGCGGCGCGCATGCTGCGTCTAGAGTAATCGATCCAATATAGCATATGTTTCGCCGCCGCTCGTGTGGGCCCGAGACCTGAAACTACCGGGTTGACGCGCATTCGACTTCCTCGGAGCGATGCTTCGCAAAGGCGAATGCGCGCGCCGTCCGGGTCGTTTGCGCGAGCCGCTCGGACAGGCCCGCGGGCGCGTGCGCGATCAGGTCGCGCCAGTCGGCGAGCCTGCGCTGGAAACGTTCGAGCTGCGCGAGAAGCTCGGACGCGTTGGTCTCGAAGATGCTCGCCCACACGGCGGGTTCGGACGACGCAAGCCGAATCTGCTCGTCGAGACTGCGGCCGATGAACGGCGCGACGTCGCGGCTCTCCGGACGGTCGAAGGCGAGATTCTCGACGAGCGCGAACGCGAGCAGATGCGGTAGGTGCGAAGTCAGCGCGACCATGCGGTCGTGCGTCGCCGGGTCCGAGCGCTGCGGAGTCGCGCCAAGCGATCGCCAGAATGTTTCGACGCGCGCCGTCGCGTCCGCGGGCGTCGCGTTCGTCGGCGTGATCAGGCAGCTCTTGCCCTCGAACAGATCGGCGCGGCCGGCGTCGAGGCCGCCTTTTTCGCCGCCCGCCATCGGATGCGCGGGCACGAACGCGAAGCCGGGCGGCAGCCGTCCCGCGAGCATGCGAATCACCGACTGCTTCGACGACGCGACATCGGTGACGGTCGCTCGCGGATTGCCGCGCGCGAGCCGTTCGACGATGGCGGCCACCGCGCTCACGGGCACGCAGACGACGACGAATTCGGCGCGCGACAGGCCGTCGAGCGAATCCGGCGCGTCGTCGATCACCGAGCCGGCGACGGCGCGGCGCCGAACGTCCTCGTTCGCGTCGAACCCGATCAGCTCGACGCCGGGAAGGCGTTGCCTCGCCGCGCGCGCAATCGAGCCGCCGAGCAGCCCCAGCCCGACGATGCCCACGCGCTGGACCGAAAAGCGTTCCATTCGGCTTTCTCCTCGAGCGAGAAATCGCTCGTCGATCTCAGTATATTCACACTTTACATCTCAAGCGACTAATATTGTTGCGATAAAAAAGAGCGCCCGACGTCGCCGTATCCGGCTGCGCTGGCGGATGACTCCGTCGTTTTCAGGAGAAGCAATGGGTCGGTCCAGATATTCGATCGGCGAGACGCGCAGCGACTGGGTGTCGCTGGCCGCGTCGCACACGCCCGAGCACCGCTTCGCGGCGCAGGCGAAGTTGGCGTCCGCGTTCTCCGCGTTGTTTCTCGCGTTCGCGGCCGAGCATGGCGCAAGTGCGCTGCTGTCGTTCGCCGTCGACTGCAGGAGCACGCCCGAGCCCGGCAGCAAGTGCCTGATCGCATGGAGCGTCGAGGCCGTCGAGCCGCATTCGGGCCTCAACGGCGACGTCGTGCGCTTCAACGGCCGCGCGTGGCTGCCGGATGGCGCGACGGTGTTGTCAGGGACGGCGCGCGCGGTCGTCTTTCCGTCGACTCGCGTCGATTCGACCGATGGTGGGGCCGACGAGAAGCCGTTTCCGCCGCATCCCGCGCCGTTCGCGTGAACGTCGCGCGGCAAACGGAAATCGTGCGGCCCGAACGGGGTTTAAATTAGATTGCATGCGATCTAATCTCGTGCGATTATTGGTCGCAAGTGTCGACCGTCCGAGCGATGCGGGCCAGCGAGCCTATCGTTCCGACGGAGCGGCGATGCGCGCGCCAGCCGGTCCGCTCGTCGCTCGCGGGACCTGAGAGTGCGGCGCATCCGGTGCGTCGAGCGGCCGTGATGCGCGGCCGCGAGCGATGTCCGGACGTGCGTCGTGACGGCGGCCGAGTCGAACTGCTCGGCCCGCCGATCCAATGATAAGCGGTGCTGAATTGTTGCGGGATCTCATCGATGCCGGGCGAGCGTGCGTCGCTCGTTGCGCCGGTTGCGCGGCGAGCGGCCAAACGATGTGTCTCGGCAATGCGATCAACCATTCCGAAGAGCAGGAGTCAGTCGTGTCCAATGCTTCCGCCGAAAGCCTGTTTCGTCCGCCTTATCTGAAGAGCTACCGTTCGTATGCGGAGCCGCTGACGGTCATCTGTTCGCTGTTGTCCCGTGCGGACAACTCGCCGCTCGGCGAACGCCGCAGGGACCCGAACCTGCTGCTCGACGCCCGCGGCGAACTGATCAAGGACCCTGCGGCCGAGACGAGCGCGTTCGAGTCCAACCCGAACGTCGCGTTCGAGAAGTGGACAGAGTACTGGCGAAAAGTACATGGCCCGCGCTTCATCTACGCGCAGCCGCCCGTGGCAAACGGCATTCAGCATCTGCTTCGCTACGACCAGATTCATCGGCTGCCGGCCGGCCCGTCGAGCGGCGCGCCGCTGCCGTACGAGCCGCCCGTCGACGCGAACGGCAAACTGTTCGACACCGTGATCGGCCACATTCCCGAATATCGCCGTCCGCAGTGGGACGGCATCGCGTATCTCGGCTTCGAGAACGTCGCCGGCCTGCAGGCCGTCTTCAGCCAACCGGAGATCGCCGCGAAGGTCTTGCCGGAAGACCAGGCGATCTTTCGCGAGCTGTGCCCGGTGCTCGCGCGCCAGCACATCATCGTGCCGAGCGAGACGCAGCGCGAATCGTTCCTGCTCGTGAAGGTCGCTCGGCGCAATGCGTCGCTGTCCCGCGCGGATTTTCACGACGCCTGGTTGAACCGGTACGCGCCGCGCGTGCTCGAGCAGGCCGCGACGAGCCGCTACGTCAAGCGCTACGTGCAATTGCACAACGTCGGTCCGATTCGGGAAGGCGAGCCGTTCTTCCACTCGGTCGGGCACACGATCGACGGCGTGTCGATTCTCGCGTTCACGTCGATCAACGATCTCGAGGACTTTCTGCTGGACCCCGGTGTGGTGGGGCTCGCCGACGAAGAGGCGAAGCTCGTCGCCGCGGACACGAGCGAATATTGGACCGCACTTGCATATCAAGTGGTCAATCAGATCTTCCCGGAAACGTCGACGCGATGACGACGGCGGCGGGCCCGCGCATCGCGTGCGCCGCGTGGGCCGCTCGAGCGATGCGCCGGCACGCGTGATCGCGCCTGCGCGACGGAGCAACGCTGACGTGCTCGATGCATGACGTATGCCGCGACGAGTGTGGCTGGAGTGAGGCAAGTCCCCGCTGGCGCGAGCCGCGGGCGGTTATCTGCTTTGTCGGAGCCTGACTGTGGATCACTACGATTACGATGTGTTGATCGGCGCCACGCTTCCCGTGGGCCAGGCGCAACCCGAGCCTGCGTTGCATGCCGCCGTCGCGCCGATCGGCGACTGCGGATCGCGTGTCGATCCGGATGGTACGCGAGAGGGCCATCATGACGCACGCTGATTGGTCGCCTTCGTCGTGGCGCGGGCGGCCGATTCATCAGGTGCCGACTTATCCCGACGCCGCGAAACTCGCGGAGTCGGAGGAGCAGTTGCGGCGATTGCCGCCGCTCGTGCTGGCTGCGGAGATTCGCGATCTGAAGGCGCAACTCGCGGACGTCGCGCGCGGCAACGCGTTTCTGCTGCAAGGCGGCGATTGCGCCGAATCGTTCGCCGAATTTCATCCGAATGCGGTGCGTGATCTGCTGCGCGTGTTTCTGCAGATGTCGACCGTGCTTGCGTTCAGCACCGGGCTGCCCGTCGTCAAGGTGGGCAGAATCGCCGGGCAATTCGCGAAGCCTCGCAGTTCGCCCGACGAGACCATCGGTGGTGTCACGCTGCCGAGTTATCGTGGCGACATCATCAACGGCATCGAATTCACGGAAGCGGCGAGGCGGCCCGATCCCGAGCGCGTGCTGAAGGCATACTCGCAAGCGGCAGCGACGCTCAATCTGCTGCGCGCGTTGAGCCACGGCGGCTTCGCCGACATGCGCCACGTGCAGCAATGGAATGCCGGCTTCGTCGCGTCCGCGCCGCAAGGGCAGCGCTATCGGCAGATCGCGTGCCGGATCGAGCAGGCGCTCGTGTTCATGAACGCGTGCCGCGTGTCGCCGGATTCGGTGCGTTCGCTGCGCGAGACCGATCTCTACACGAGCCACGACGCATTGCTCCTGCATTACGAAGAGGCCCTGACGCGGCCGGATGCGCTGACCGAGGATTGGTACGACTGCTCGGCCCACATGCTGTGGATCGGCGAGCGCACGCGCGGCATCGACGACGCGCACATCGAATTCCTGCGAGGCGTCGCGAATCCGATCGGCCTCAAATGTGGTCCCGCGATCAAGCCGGACGATCTGCTGCGCCTGATCGACGCGCTGAATCCCGACAACGAGCCGGGGCGTCTCACGCTGATCGCGAGAATGGGCGCGGAAAAGTTGCCGGAGCTATTGCCGCGCCTCGTGCGAATGACGAAGAGCGAAGGGCGGGAGGTGATCTGGTCGATCGATCCGATGCACGGCAACACGGTCAAGTCGGCGTCCGGCTACAAGACGCGCCGCTTCGAAAGCATCCTGCTCGAGGTCGAACGCTTCTTCGACGTTCACGAAGCCGAGCGCACGCATGCGGGCGGTCTGCATCTCGAAATGACGGGCACCGACGTGACGGAGTGCACGGGCGGCGGACAGCAGATTCGCGACGATCAGTTGTGCGAACGCTATCACACGCATTGCGATCCGCGGCTGAATGGTTCGCAGGCGCTGGAGCTTGCGTTTCTGGTCTCGGAAAAGCTGTCGGCGCGGCGCGATCCGCGCGAGAGCCTGCAGCGCGACGAGCAAGCGGCGTGAGCCGGCCCGGCCGACTGTACGAGTGTCTGTCGTTTCATCCGTCGTGCATGGCGCGCGCGCCCATATGCCGCGCGCTGTGTGCGCCCCATTCAGCCAGCCGACGAGGACTTCATGTCGACGACCAGCGTCTCCAATTTCGATATCGTTTTTGATCCGGTTTCACTCGGCGGCTTACGCGTGCCGAACCGCATCGTCATGGCGCCGATGACCCGGCGGCAGTCGCCGGGCGGCGTGCCGGACCGCGACGTCGCGCGCTACTACGCGAAGCGCGCCGAGGGCGGCGCCGGATTCATCATCACCGAGGGGACGTACGTCGACCATCCGGTGGCGGGCGGGTTCGCCGACGTTCCGCACTTCTTCGGCCGGGAGGCGCTCGAAGGCTGGCGGCGCGTCGTCGACGGCGTGCACGCGGCGGGCAGCGTGATCGCCGCGCAGCTCTGGCATCTCGGCAACGTCAGGCAGCGCGGCACGCCGCCCCATGCGGAGCTGCCGGGCATCGGGCCCGAGCGGGTCGTCAAGGACGGCGTCGTCGCGGTCGAGGCGTTGACGGATGCCGATGCGCGGGATATCGCGGCGTCGTTCGCACGCGCGGCGTACGACGCGGTCGAGGCCGGATTCGACGCGGTCGAACTGCACGGCGCGCATGGCTATCTGCTCGACCAATTCCTGTGGGCCAAGATGAACGCGCGCACCGACGCGTACGGCGGCTCGCTCGAGAACCGGCTGCGCCTGTCGGTGGAAGTCGCCGAAGCGGTGCGCGCGGCCGTCGGCCCGAACATACCGCTGATCTTCCGGTTCTCGCAATGGAAGGTGCAGGACTATACGGGCTTCATCGTCGAATCGTCTGCGGAACTGAAGACGATGCTCGACGTGCTCGTCACCGCGGGCGTCGATATTTTCGACGTCAGCACGCGACGCTTCTGGGAGCCGGCGTTCGCGTCGGAAGGCGACGCCGATTTGGCATCGCTCGTGCGCGAGCTGTCCGGCAAGCCGGTCATCATGGTCGGCAGCGTCGGCATCGACAGCGCGTTCTCGGCTGCGCAAGTACGCGGCGCGGAGGGTTTGGTGGTCGGCATCGAGAATCTCGATCGCGCGGTCGCGCGCGTCGAGGCGGGGCATGCGGACTGCATCGCGCTCGGACGCGCGCTGCTCGCGGATCCGGAATGGCCGGCCAAAGTGCGGACGGGCGAATTCGATCGTATCGTGCCGTATCGCAAGGACATGTTCTCGACGTTGACGTGACGGCGCCGATGAGACGGCCCGCGAGCGAGCGTCGCGCGCGGCGGGCGGTTTGCCGGCGACGCGTCGCCGTGCGCGACGCACGTCAGCCGCGCACGGCGACGACGATCTTGCCGAACGGTCCGCGGTCGAGATGGGCGAACGCAGCGCGCACATCGGAGAACGGATAGACGAAGTCGATCGTCGGCTTGATCGCATGCCGGTCGGCTGCGCGAACGAACGCTTCGAACGCCTGCCGGCTGCCGACCGATACGCCGTGGATCGACGCGCGCGTCAGCATCAGCGGAATCGCGTCGATGAGCATCTTCGGACTGCCAAGAAAACCGACCTGCACGATATGGCCATGATCCGCGACGGCGGCGACGGAATGTGCGACGTTCTCGCCGCCGATGAGTTCGACGATCACGTTCGCGCCGCGTCCGCCGGTGAGCTCGAGAACCGCATGTTCCCATTCGGGCGCGCGCGTCGTGTTGATGCCGGCCCATGCGCCGAGCGATTTCGCGCGCACGAGCTTGTCGTCGTGACGGGACAGCACGATCGTCTTCGCGCCGAGCGCGCGGGCGATTTGCAGTCCGAACAGTGCGACGCCGCCCGTGCCCTGAACGACGACGGTTTGACCTGCTGCGAGCTGCCCGCGCTCGACGAGGGCGACCCAGGCGGTCACGCCGGCCACGGGCAGCGTCGATGCCTCGACGTCGGACAGCGACGCCGGTGCGCAGACGGCCGCCGATTCCGGCAGCACGACGTATTCGGCGAGCACGCCGGGCAGCGGCCCGCCGAGCGAGCGCTCGCATCGGCGCATTTCGGGAGGCAGCGCGCCGCTGATCCAGGGCGTCCAGAAGTTGCCCATCACGCGATCGCCGCGCTTGAATCGTTCGGTATTCGGGCCGGTTTCGACCACTTCGCCGCACATGTCCGAGACGGGCGTAAACGGCATCGCGGGTTTGGTCGACATCAACTGCCCTTCGATCACGAGCTTGTCTCGATAATTCAATGACGCCGCCGCTACCCGTACCAGCAACTCGCCGTCGCCGGGCTTCGGCACGGGCCGCTGCGCGAGTGCGAGTCGATCGATGCCGAATGCGTCGAGTTCCCACACCTTCATCGTTTGCGCCATCTGGTGTCCCACCCGAAAACGGATTCGCGCCGCCGCGAATTCCCTTGATTCATTCTAGGGGTGGGGCATGCGTGCCGGTGGCGATATCTGTTCCGAACACCTGCGCCATTTCGTCGCCAATTTCATGAATCGAATCAGACTGACTCATCTTCAAGGAATGGTTGCATTCGTGCATGCAGTCGGCGCGGGCAGCTTCACGGCCGCCGCGGCGCGCATGGGGCTGTCCAAGTCGGCCGTCGGCAAGAACGTGGCGCGGCTCGAGGCGCGTCTCGGCGTGCGGCTGCTCGAGCGTACGACGCGCGCACTGACGCCGACGACTGAGGGACGCCTGTACTACGAAAGTTGCTTGCGGATTCTCGACGAACTCGGGCATGTCGAATCGGTGCTCGCGCAGCGGCGTCATGAGGTCGCGGGGCCGCTGCGCATCAGTCTGCCGACGTCGTTCGGACGGCGCTGGGTGCTGCCCGTTCTGTTCGGGCTGGCCCGTAGACATCCGCTGCTACAGCTCGACGTATCGTTGACCGATCGATTCGTCGATCTGGTCGATGAGGGAATCGACGTCGTCGTGCGTCTCGGCGAGCTGCGCGACAGCGCGAATCTGGTTTGTCGGCGGCTCGGCGTTCAGCGATCCGTGCTGTGCGCGTCGCCGGCATATGTCGCCACGCGAGGGCGGCCGAGGACGATCGACGAGCTCGAAGCGCACGATTGCATTGTGTTCGCCCGCGACGGGGCGACGATTCCATGGGTGTTTTCCGATGCGTGCAACGGGGCTGTAACGGCGCGAGTGCGTGCGAAGCATACGATCGGGCAGGGCGACGCATTGCGCGATGCGACGCTGGCGGGCGCGGGGCTCGCGTATTTGCCGACGTGGCTCGTCGCCGACGATGTGCATGCGGGCAAGCTCGAAATCGTGCTGTCGGAATTCACCGGGGGCGAGATGCCGATTCATGCGCTTTGGCTCGCGGCGCGCAAACTGTCGCCGAAGGTGCGGGCGGTGATCGACGAGTTGATCGAGTATTTCACGCCGGTTCCGCCTTGGGACAATCGTCCACGCATTACTCTGCCGTGAGTCGACTGCATGCGTCACGGGTATCATCGTGCCTGTGCGTCGCCCGTCGCGGCATTCTTCCGTTTTTCCCCGGTCAATCGATGTCCCAGTCTGCAACGCTCTCCGAGGTTCTTACTCTTGCCGAAGTACAGTCGCTTGCCGACACGAAGACCTTTGCGCGCGGCAAAGCCTATTTCCACGAGGGCGTGGTTTCCCGTCTCGAGGAGCGTGGCGGCGCCGTTCACGCCACTGTACGTGGCACGCATCGTTACCGGGTTGAACTCGGCGTCGATGACGATGGCGAACTCGCTTATGACTGTACCTGTCCGGTGGGAGACGATGGCGTTTTCTGCAAGCACGCTGTCGCTGTTGCGCTCGCCTGGCTCGAGAATTCCGGTGGAGAGGTGTTTCATGCCGAAGAGGCGGCTCCCGGCAAGCCACGCAAGAAGCGGAAGACCTACGAGGAAGTGATTCGCGAATACGTCGCGACGCTCGACAAAAATGAGCTTCAGGAATTGTTGCTCGAAGCCATCGAACGCGACCTGTCGTTTCGTGACAAGCTGCTGTTTGCCGCGCGTGCGACGGGGGCCTCCGACTTGCCCGGCATGAAGGCCGCCGTCAGGCAGGCGACACGCCTTTCCCGGCCACTGGACTGGCGGGAGGCTAGCGCATACGGCGATGGCCTGATGTCGCTGGCCGACATGCTGCGCCGGAGGCTTCACGGACCTCACGCGGCACAGGTAGTCGAGCTATCCGAACTGGCGATTGCGGGCGCCGAAACAAGCCTCGAACAGATTGACGACTCCGGTGGCGACGTGATGCCGGCGATTCTCGAACTGGCGTCTGTGCACCTCGATGCCTGCAAGTTGACTGTCCCCGACCCAGTGAAGCTCGCGGAGCGGCTATTCCGATTTCAGACAGAAGGCAAGTGGGACACCTTTTACAACGTTTTGCCGGCGTATGCGGAGCCACTGGGCAAGAACGGTTTGAGCCGCTACCGCGAGCTCGTCAACGAGGCTTGGGAAGCGCTGCCCGCGCTCGCGCCGGACAAGGAATATCGACGGTCACACGACTCGCCGCGCATGCAGCTCGAACGCGCGATGGGGGCGCTGGCCGAACTCGATGGAGACGTTGATGCGTTGATACGCATTTACTCGAAGGACCTGTCGAGTCCGTACCGCTTTCTGCTGGTGGCGGAGCTTTGTGTCAAGCACGGTCGCCCGGATGAAGGGCTCGCCTGGGCCGAGCGCGGCATCAAGGAGTCCGGCAAGAGCCATGACCAGCGCCTGCTCGACTTCTGTATCGACGCGTATCTGCGTCGCAGCGAATTCGACAAGGCCGATGCGTTCGCGTGGCGCCGCTTCGAAATGCGCCCGACAGCCGAGGCGTTTCCCGCCTTGATGAAGGTTGCCACGGCTACTGGCAGGCATGATGAGACGCGGGAGCGCACTCTTACGCACCTTTGGGCGCTGGTCAGGGAAGAGGAGGCCGCTGCAAAATCGAAGCGCAATGTCTGGCAGCGGTCGACGCGGACCGAACTGGTCAGGATTTTTCTTGCTGGAAAAGAGAACGACGCCGCATGGGAAACGTTTACCGGCGGACCGGTCGTAATGCAGCTATGGCCGGAAATGGCCGCTGTCCGTGGCAAGACACACCCGCACGACGCCATTGCCCTCTATCACAGGCTGCTGCCGGTTGCTGCCGAAAGCGGTACGCGCAACGCCCGATATGACGAGGCGTTTGAAATCGTGCGGGCCATCGGCATGTTGCGGGCGAAGTTGGATGAACGTGCGGAATTCACCCGTGAACTGGAAGAGATTCGGGCAGCATATCGCGCAAAGCGCAACTTCATGAAGCTGCTGGCCAAACTGTCCTGAAGTCGCTCGCAGGTCGTTTCGGGCCGAAGTCGACCGTAACGAACCCATAAGGCGAGACCCCTCGCCACGCATTGCAAGGTCCTCCTGAGAAGGGACGCATCGCAGGAGATATCGCGCTGCATCAGGTGAGACTTTTGGCGTTTAACAGGTGCGGCCGGGCGAAGGTGCGAGGGTAAGCTAAGAAGGTATCGGCGCGGATATAAATCGCCTCTCTATTCTCTTGTGAACGCAGCGCACGGGTGGTAACCGCCGGATAGGCGGCTTAGAAAATACGCAGTCTCGTCTTGACCCTTGTCCCGCTCATCGGACAGCCGGACGTCTCCGTGAAGTCGCTGCGTTCCGTTAGCCGCCGTGCAGGCGGGTTGAACGTAGTAACGAAGAGAGAGCCCGCCTGATGGCGGGCTCTCTCTTTCAATCGCTGTTACGGTCCGTCACTCCTCGCCAAAGTAGTCGAGGTCTATCTTCTTCACGACGTACTGCGTTGTGGCGGCGGCGCACGTGAGCGCACGGGGGCATTGGGCCGGCGAGGTCTCGCGGTATTTCGGGCGGCGGGGGCGCCCTCGCCACTTAGCAGTTAGAACGAAAGCATGACGTTGTGCGCGCTCGCATAGAGGAGGACGATATCGACCTCTCGATGGATTTTGCCGTTACTGCTAGGAAGTGAGGTGACCTTGGCTGCCAGCTCGCGCGCTGCATGGACGACATTCGCGGGACCGTTCGGCGAAGCAAGGTAGTTGCGTGTTTTGCGGCATGCGGCCTCGCTCTTTGTAAGCGCGTTGAAATAGGCAAGAGTGCGCGTCGTGTGGATATCGGGCTTAATGACCTCGAAGCCCGCGTCGACCAGGCCGTGAAACACCGTCGTCTGTCCCCAGCCGATGCCCAAGGTCGAGCACAACGGGGCAATCTCCTGTCGCAAGGCTTTGACATCTGCACACCTTCCGAGGTCTATGCCAATTTTGAACTCGGCAGCACCGGTTTCCTTCGACTGAACCGCACCGGGAATCGTGGAGGCTGGTTGGTTTAAGTTAATGCGGACACGTCAGCGGCATTTCTGAGTTGTCTGTAGTAGTTTGCCTCAGCTTCAGCGGGCGGGATATAGCCGAGCGGTTCCATCAGCCGATGATGGTTGTACCAGGCGACCCATTCCAGCGTTGCCAGTTCGACGGATTCCCTCGTTTTCCAAGGGGCGCGCCGATGAATCAGTTCCGTCTTGTACAGGCCGTTGATCGTTTCGGCCAGCGCATTGTCGTAGCTGTCGCCCCGGCTGCCGACTGAGGGCTCGATGCCGGCCTCAGCCAGCCGTTCGCTGTAGCGAATGCTGACGTATTGAGCCCCCCTGTCGGAATGATGAATCAAAGTCCCGTCCTCGCCCGGTTGGCGGGCGTACAGCGCTTGTTCAAGTGCATCCAGAACAAAGTCCGTGGTCATCGACGAGCTGACCCGCCAGCCAACAATACGGCGGGCGAAGACCTTGCAGATCGGCTCGACCCCGAAGGTGTCGCGATGCTGATCAATGAAGGCCTTCAGGACTTGAAACGGCGGTCGAGCTCCGCCTGAGCGAAAAACGCGCTCGCCAGTTTGAGAATCTCGTTGGTCCGGCGCAGTTCCTTGACCTCGCGCTCCAAGGCTTTGATGCGTTCACGCTCGGCCGTACTCACGCCATCGCGCTCTCCACGGTCGACCTCGTTGCGCTTAACCCAATCCAACAGCGTCTGCGGCGTGCAGCCGATCATCGGCGCAATCGATTCGACTGCCGCCCACATCGATGGGTGCTCGCTACGCTGCTCGCATACCAGGCGCACTGCGCGCTCTCGGACTTCCGGGGAAAACTTGCTTGGCTTCTTGTTCATGGCTCTATTCTCTCAAGAGTTGGAGCCTCCACAAAACTCGGGGCGGTTCAGATTGGCTGCGAAACGTGGAATACCGGACCGAAGCAAGGCGTAGGGAGGATATGCCGCGAAAGTTCGCAGCCAATCACCTACGGTCGGGTAAGGGGCGGCGAACTCAGCGGACTGATGCCGTTTCGAGGTCGCGGCCGGGGACGCCGCGCGGCGAGCGCCCAAAGGGCGGAGCCCTCATTCTGGTCTTTGGTGCCGGGTAGTGCTGTGGGAATACGGTCTATCTGTCGGCTGACGCTTTGTGCAGGCGTGCCCGCCGTTGACACTTCGTTGACAGAGGCCAGAAACGACAAAGGGTTAGCCTAAGCTAACCCTTTGATTTGTTTGGTGGCGAATCAGGGACTCGAACCCCGGACCTGCGGATTATGATTCCGTCGCTCTAACCGACTGAGCTAATTCGCCAACAGGAGGCGAATTATGGAGGGCGAGTTGGGGAGTGTCAAGCCCTTTTTGTCGATTCCCTTAAAAAAGGCCGAAGGCATCGATGCAGGGGCTCCCGCCCAGCCCGATCCGTCGACGAGGCGATCGGCTGGTTGCCCAACTGTCGATCGCCATTCGCCGTCTGCCGGACGCCCCGCTTCCCGCACCTCCCGCGGCGCGCCCCCATCAATCCCGCGCGTAAATATTCGAATCCTTGGTTTCCTTCACGAACAGCAGCCCGATCACGAACGTGACGAGCGCGACGCCGATCGGATACCAGAGCCCGGAATAGATGTCGCCCTTCGCCGCGACGATCGCGAACGCGGTCGCGGGCAGGAAGCCGCCGAACCAGCCGTTGCCGATGTGATACGGCAGCGACATCGACGTATAGCGGATGCGCGTCGGGAACATCTCGACCAGCATCGCCGCGATCGGACCGTACACCATCGTCACGTAGATCACGAGAATCGCGAGAATCACCGTCGTCATCGGCCAGTTGAGCTGCGCCGGATCGGCCTTCGCCGGGTAGCCGGCTGCCTTCAGCGTCGACGCGAGCGTCTTGTCGAAGGTCTTCGCCTTGTCCTTCGCGTCGGCGACCTTGCCGTCGTACGTGTCGATCGCCGTGTCGCCGATCCGTACCTGCGCGAGCGTGCCCGCCGGCGCGGCGACGTTCTCGTAGTTGAGGCCCGCCTTCGCGAGCGCGCTTTTCGCGATGTCGCACGACGTCGTGAACTTCGCGGTGCCCACCGGGTTGAACTGGAACGAGCACTCGCCGGGGTTCGCGATCACCGTGATCGGCGCTTTCTGCGTGGCCGCCTCGAGCGCCGGATTCGCGAAGTGCGTGAGCGCCTTGAAGAGCGGGAAGTAGGTGAGCGCCGCGATCAGGCAGCCGGCGAGGATGATCGGCTTGCGGCCGATCCTGTCCGACAGCGAGCCGAAGAACACGAAGAACGGCGTGCCGATCAGGAGGGCGAGCGCGATCAGGATGTTCGCGCTCGCGCCGTCGACCTTCAGCGTCTGCGTGAGGAAGAAGAGCGCGTAGAACTGGCCCGTGTACCAGACGACCGCCTGGCCGGCCGTCAGCCCGACGAGCGCGAGGATCACGATCTTCAGGTTGTTCCATTGGCCGAACGCTTCGGTCAGCGGCGCCTTCGACGTCTTGCCCTCGGCCTTGATCCGCAGGAACACGGGCGATTCGTTCAGTTGCAGCCGAATCCACACGGACACGGCGAGAAGCAGGATCGACGCGACGAACGGCACACGCCAGCCCCAGTTGCCGAACGCTTCCTCGCCGATCGCGGTGCGCACGCCGAGGATCACGAGAAGCGACAGGAACAGGCCGAGCGTCGCCGTCGTCTGTATCCACGACGTGTAGAAGCCGCGGCGATGCGAGGGCGCGTGCTCGGCGACGTAGGTCGCCGCGCCGCCGTATTCGCCGCCGAGCGCGAGGCCCTGCATCAGCCGCATCGCGATGAAGATCACGGGCGCGGCGATGCCGATCGATGCGTAGCCCGGCAGGAAGCCGACGACGAACGTGGAGATCCCCATGATCACGATCGTGATGAGGAACGTGTGCTTGCGGCCGACGAGGTCGCCGAGGCGTCCGAACACGATCGCGCCGAACGGCCGGACGGCGAAGCCCGCCGCGAAGCCGAGCAGCGTGAAGATGAACGCCGCGGTCGGATTGACGCCTGAAAAGAAGCTCTTGCTGATGTAGGCGGCGAGCGAGCCGGCCAGATAGAAGTCGTACCACTCGAACACGGTGCCGAGCGACGACGCGAAGATCACGCGCTTTTCGTCGCCCGTCATCGGCGTGTGCGCAATTTGTCCGCCAACCGTTGCCATGAATGTCTCCAATTTTGATATAGGGGCGCGCGCCCTCGCGAGAGGGCGGCTCCGAGTCGATTATTGGAGGGCAAACTTACGGCGCACTGACTCGGCGCGTCAAAATCTCGCACCTTCGATTTGTGGTTTATGTCGACCTTCGTCGCTTAAGTGTATTTATTTTTGCCGCAAAAGTCGCGTACGTGCTTTTTTGGCCGTGCGGGCGGCCGGGCCGCTTAGGGTTATTCCGGGGCCGCCGGCCGTAAGCCGAGGCTCACGCGCACGAGCGTGCCGGCGAGGCGCGGCGACGTTTGATACACGTTGTCGTCGATCGTCAGCGTGCCGCCGTGCTGCGCGACGATCTCGCGAACGATCGCGAGGCCGAGCCCGCTGCCGTCGCCTTCGCGGCCGAGGATTCGGTAGAAGCGCTCGACGACGCGCTCGCGCTCGTTCGCCGGAATGCCGGGGCCCGTGTCCTCGACTTCGACATGCACGACGCGGGCCGCGCGATCGGCCCGCACGCGCACGGTGATGCGGCCGCCCGCCGGCGTGTAGCGGATCGCGTTGTCGATCAGGTTGCCGAGCATCTCGCGCAGCATCACCGGGTGGCCGTCGATGCGAAGCGGCCCGGCGGCGGCGTCCGGGCCTTCGTAGCCGAGGTCCATTTGCTTCGCGAGCGCGGCCTGCACCCAGTCGCGCACGGCCTGCCGCGCGAGCGTCGCGATTTCGACGGGCTCGAACGTGAGCCCCGTCGCGCGGTTTTCCGCGCGCGCGAGCGCGAGCAACTGGGTGACGAGCCGCGCCGCCTGCTCGGAGCTCGTCGCGATCTGCTCGAGCGAGCGCGCGACGTCGTCCGGCACTTCGTGGCGCAGCGCGAATTCGGCCTGCGTGCGCAAGCCGGCGAGCGGGGTTTTCATCTGATGCGCGGCGTCGGCGATGAAGCGCTTTTGCAGCGTGATGTTCTGCTCGAGGCGCGCGAGCAGATCGTTGAACGACGTGACGAGCGGCTCGATCTCGGGCGGCGCGCGCTTCGCCTCGACGGGCGACAGGTCGTCCGGGCGCCGGTTGCGGATGTGCGCCTGCAGCGCGGTGAGCGGCGCGAGCCCGCGCGACAGCCCGAACCAGACGAGCAGGATCGCGAGCGGCAGGATCACGAACTGCGGCAGGATCACGCCCTTGATGATGTCGTTCGCGAGCGCGTTGCGCTTGTCGAGCGTCTCGCCGACCTGCACGAGCACGGGCTGCGAGCCCGTCGCGCCCGGCAGCGCGACGGTCGTGTACGCGACGCGCACGTCGTTGCCGCGCAGCATGTCGTCGCGGAACACGACGACGCCGGGCGACGGCCGGTCGTCGTCGCGCGGCAGCGGCAGGTCGGCCTCGCCCGCGACGAGCTCGCCGCGCGTGCCGAGCACCTGGAAGTACAGGCTGTCGACGTTGTCGGCGCGCAGGAAGTCGAGCGTCGCCTGCGGCAGTTTCAGTTCGGCGACGCCGTTGACCGGCGTGATCTGCCGCGCGAGCACGTACGCGTCGGTTTCGAGCGCGCGGTCGAACGGGCCGTTCGCGATCGTTTTCGCGACGAGATAAGTGACGGCGATGCTCATCGGCCAGAGCAGGAGGAGCGGCGCGAGCATCCAGTCGAGAATCTCGCCGAACAGCGAGCGCGGGCGGGGGCCTTCGGCGGCATCGGTTTCGTCTGGCGGCGCGAACGGGTTCTCGTAGCGCGCGTCGCGCGCGGCGTCCGCATCGGATGCCGCATCGGCCGGGCCGCGCGCGGCGTGAGGGGAACGGACCGGCGTGGCCATCGGCCGCTCGCTCGCGGGTGGGCTCAGCGCAGCGACGGGCTCGCGGCGGAGGCGGCCGGCTGCGGCGCGGCTGCGGCCGGCGCGTCGTTCGCCGCGGGCGCGGCTTTCTCGAGGCAGTAGCCGAGGCCGCGCACGGTGGTGATGCGCACGCCGCTCGGCTCGATCTTCTTGCGCAGCCGGTGGACGTAGACTTCGATCGCGTTGTTGCTGACTTCCTCGCCCCATTCGCACAAGTGATCGACGAGCTGCTCTTTCGACACGAGCCGGCCGATCCGCTGCAGCAGCACCTCGAGCAGCCCGAGTTCGCGCGCGGACAGCTCGAGCACGCGGTCGTTCGCATAGGCGATCCGGCCGACCTGGTCGAACGACAGCGAGCCGTGCCGCACGACGGTCGGCCCGCCGCCCGCGCCGCGCCGCGTCAGCGCGCGCACGCGCGCTTCGAGCTCGTTGAGGGCGAACGGTTTCGCCATGTAGTCGTCGGCGCCGAGATCGAGCCCCTTCACGCGCTCGTCGACGCTGTCGGCGGCCGTCAGGATCAGCACGGGAAGGTTCGAATTGCGCGCGCGCAGGCGCCGCAGCACGTCGAGGCCGGACATTTTGGGCAGGCCGAGATCGAGGATCAGCAGGTCGAACGCCTGCATCGACAGGGCCGTGTCGGCCTCGACGCCGTTCCTCACGTGATCGACGGCATAGCCCGATTGGCGGAGTGACCGGGTGAGACCGTCCGCGAGTATGCTGTCGTCTTCGGCGATGAGAATTCGCATGATGCGCAACCGATTGCTGCTCCGCGGCGATGGCGCTGCGCGCGGCTGTCTCCGAAATATGGGCGATGCCTGCCCGCAACGCGGGCTTGCATAAACCACTGTTTTTTTATACAGTATCTGCATCGCGCACCTAACGGCTTGCTGGCCGTGTCGAAGCCGGTGCGTTTGTATCAGACGCTGCTCATCATAGCAAAGGACGATTCATGGAAGAAAGCAAGAAAGGCTCCGGGCTGACTGCCGAAAAGAGCAAGGCGCTTGCCGCCGCGCTCGCGCAGATCGAGAAGCAGTTCGGCAAAGGGTCGATCATGCGGCTCGGCGACGGCGAGGCGGTCGAGGATATCCAGGTGGTGTCCACGGGGTCGCTCGGCCTCGACATCGCGCTCGGCGTCGGCGGCCTGCCGCGCGGCCGTGTGGTCGAAATCTACGGGCCGGAATCGTCCGGCAAGACGACGCTCACGCTGCAGGTGATCGCCGAGCTGCAGAAGCTGGGCGGCACCGCGGCGTTCATCGATGCGGAACACGCGCTCGACGTTCAGTACGCATCGAAGCTCGGCGTGAACGTGCCGGAGCTGCTGATCTCGCAGCCGGACACCGGCGAGCAGGCGCTGGAAATCACCGACGCGCTGGTGCGCTCGGGCTCGATCGACATGATCGTCATCGACTCGGTCGCGGCGCTCGTGCCGAAGGCCGAAATCGAAGGCGAGATGGGCGATTCGCTGCCGGGCCTGCAGGCTCGCCTGATGTCGCAGGCGCTGCGCAAGCTGACGGGCACGATCAAGCGGACGAACTGCCTCGTGATCTTCATCAACCAGATCCGGATGAAGATCGGCGTGATGTTCGGCAACCCGGAAACCACGACGGGCGGCAACGCGCTGAAGTTCTATTCGTCGGTGCGCCTCGACATCCGCCGGATCGGCTCGATCAAGAAGAACGACGAGGTGATCGGCAACGAAACGCGCGTGAAGGTCGTCAAGAACAAGGTGTCGCCGCCGTTCCGCGAAGCGATCTTCGACATCCTGTACGGCGAAGGCATTTCGCGTCAGGGCGAGATCATCGATCTCGGCGTGCAGGCGAAGATCGTCGACAAGGCGGGCGCGTGGTACAGCTATAACGGCGAGAAGATCGGCCAGGGTAAGGATAACGCGCGCGAATTCCTGCGCGAGAATCCGGAAATCGCGCGTGAGATCGAGAATCGCATTCGCGAATCGCTCGGCGTCGCCGCGATGCCGCAGGGTGCCAATTCCGAAGCCGAGATCATGGACGAAGAGGAGTAATGCGCAAGAACCGGGAGGGCGCGGATTCGCGGCAGGCAGGGCACGGTGCGCGGACGGTGTCCGCCGACGAGCCCCGCGTCGAACGCGAAGCGCGCACGACGGTTTCGAGCGAAGGGCGGCCGGTCGGCCGCCCGGCAGCGAGGGCATCCGATGATGCCCTCGTTTCGTTTGGGCGAACGGTTGCGCTGGAATCGGACGATTCCTTCGATCCGTACGAATCGTTCGATGCTCACGACGCTGCGCGGCGGCGTTCGTCGGCAAGCGTCGTCGGTGCGAACGACGATGTGTCCGGCGGCGGTCGGGCAGGCGGCTTGCGTACCGAAGGCCGCTCGCGGGCGTCGTCAGCGTTTTCGTCCGTGAAGGAGCGGGGGGAGACGGCGGGCGACGTCTATACGCGAACGAGTCAGGCCGGGCCCCGGTCGCGTCGGCGCGCGCCGCCTTTTCATTCCGATTCGTCCGCGCCCGCGTCCGGGGGCGCCGAGCGCTCGCCGGCATCGCAGCGTCCCGCGCGCACGCTCAAAGGGCGCGCGATTGCCTATTTGTCGCGTCGCGAATACAGCCGCGCGGAGCTTGCACGCAAGCTCGCGCCGCACGCCGAAGAAAGTGACGATATCGAGTCGTTGCTCGATGCGCTCGAGCGGGAAAACTGGCTGTCCGACTCGCGGTTCGCCGAAAGCCTCGTGCATCGGCGCGCGTCGCGCGTCGGTTCGGCGCGCATCGTCGGCGAGTTGAAGCGTCATGCGGTCGGCGACGCGCTCGTCGAGGCCGTCGGCACTCGATTGCGCGAGAGTGAATTCGAGCGCGCTCAGTCGGTTTGGCGCAAGAAGTTCGGCACTGTGCCGCAAACACCTGCCGAGCGCGCGAAGCAGGCGCGCTTTCTTGCGATGCGCGGTTTTTCGAGCGCGACGATCGCCAAGTTACTGAAAGGCGACGTCGACGAATTCGGCGGCGATTGAACGCAACGAGCCGGTTGCGCCGGTGCGCTTTCGCTGATTCGCTTTCTCCAGCTTGCGTCGGACGGCAGGGCACGATGCAAGAATTTGCACGAATGCCTTGCAACGGCCCCGTGAGCCGCTACGCTGACTAATCGACCATCGACCATCGACCATCGACCATCGACCATCGACCATCGACCATCGACCATCGACCATCGACCATCGACCATCGACCATCGACCATC
>NZ_JPWT01000070.1:0-65531 GCF_000773065.1 Burkholderia sp. ABCPW 111
GCCGAAGCCGAAGCCGAAGCCGAAGCCGAAGCCGAAGCCGAAGCCGAAGCCGAAGCCGAAGCCGAAGCCGAAGCCGAAGCCGAAGCCGAAGCCGACGCCGACGCCGACGCCGACGCCGACGCCGACGCCGAAGCCGACGCCCAAGCCCAAGCCCAAGCCCAAGCCCAAGCCCAAGCCCAAGCCCAAGCCCAAGCCCAAGCCCAAGCCCAAGCCCAAGTCAACGGCAACGGCAACGGCAACGGCGATCGAAATGCAACGGACGGCAGAAAGGCACGGATTCCGCCGAATAATGATGGGGGCGGACCATATCCGCCAAAGAGGGCGTCAACTAAATTCGAACAGCCATTAATCCATATCCAATCCGACGATTCGAGGCCGTCGGAAAACGAAATCCGCCGCCACCGCCCAGCCATCGTCGCGTTTGCGCCCCCTATTCCATCAAGCCATCCAGTTCCGCATCGTCAACGAAAACGAACCACTGGCCGCACTATTGACAAGAACCCGCCACGAACCCGCCGCACGTCGCCGCCCGCCCGTATTCGACAGCCGAACCGCGCGGCAGCGACCCTTAAAGATTGCTATACTCTCGCCCAATTCCGGTTTCCCGCCGGTAATTTGTGCCTGTCTGCGCCGATCGTTCGCGCATCTCGCACGCATTTACCATCCCAGCCGGGCATGGCTTCTTCAATCGCCCCGCAAGGGCGCCATAGCGGAGCTCGTCTTGGCCGTTTCCAATCCCGTCGTGGACGATAACGAAACCGACGCCGCTGCCGCCACATCGGGCAGCTCTTTCTATCTCGCGATGCGCATCCTGCCCGCGGAGCAGCGCGACGCGATGTTTCAGGTCTATGCGTTCTGCCGCGCGGTCGACGACATCGCCGACGAAGGCGGCCCGCGCGCCGAGCGCGCGGCGCAGCTCGACCGCTGGCGCGCCGACATCGACGACTGCTATGCGGGCAAGCCGCGCGCGTCGCTCGCACCGCTCGCGCGCGAGATCGGGAAGTTCGGTCTGCATCGCGAAGACTTCCACGCGATGATCGACGGCATGGCGATGGACGCCGCCGAGGACATCTGCGCGCCCGACGAACAGACGCTCGACCTGTATTGCGACCGCGTCGCGAGCTCGGCCGGCCGGCTATCGGTGAGGATTTTCGGGATGCCGGACGAGCCCGGCCGCGTGCTGTCGCACCACCTCGGCCGCGCGCTGCAATTGACGAACATCCTGCGCGACATCGACGACGACGCGGCGATCAACCGCTGCTACCTGCCGCGCGAGCTGCTCACGCGCGAAGGGATCGCGATCACCGATCCGCAGACGATCGCGCGCGATCCGAATCTGCCGCGCGTCTGCACGACGCTCGTCGAGCGCGCGCGGCGGCATTTCGCGCAGGCCGATGCGGTGATGGATATGTCGCGGCGCGCGCAGGTTCGCGCGCCGCGCATCATGTCGGGTGCGTATCGTCTGATTCTCGAAGCCGCGGTGGCGCGCGGCTTCGCGCCGCCGCGCGCGCCGCTGCGCAAGCCGCGCGCGCGGATGCTGCTGCTCGCGGCGCGCTACGCGCTGTTCTGATTCGATGCGGGACACCGTCGATGCGGGCCGCGCACGCCCGTCGGGCCGCATCGCGACGCTCGAACGGCGGCGCGCGCCGCGCACCGCATCGCCATTTGCCGCCGCACACGGGCGGCGCCGATCCGATCGCACACAGCGCATGACGATCGGATGCGGCGTGCGCATCGTGCCGACGGTTCGCCGCGCGGCTCCCGCGCGGCGGATGCAAACCCCCGGCACGCGTACGCGCGTGTCGAACCAGGTGCTCGCGGGCGCTTGGACGGCCGCAGGCCGGCCCGCGACGAACGGGCGCGCGCTTCGACCGGGCAAGATCGCCGGGCGCGCGCGCCGTCAATAAGAGAGGGACCGATGAACGACATGACCGAAATGCAGACGCTCGACGCAGCCGCCGCGCCGGCCGCCGCCGCGCCCGCCGTGGCGGAAGGCCTCGATGCCGCCGTCGCGCGCGCGACCGACGCGCTTCTTGCCGCGCAGAACGCGGACGGCCACTGGGTCTACGAGCTCGAAGCCGATTCGACGATCCCGGCCGAATACGTGCTGCTCGTCCACTATCTCGGCGAGGAGCCGAACGTCGAGCTGGAGCAGAAGATCGCGCGCTATCTGCGCCGCATCCAGCAGCCGGAGGGCGGCTGGCCGCTGTTCACCGACGGCGCGCCGAACATCAGCGCGAGCGTGAAGGCGTACTTCGCGCTGAAGGTGATCGGCGACGACGAAAACGCCGAGCACATGCAGCGCGCGCGCCGCGCGATCCACGCGATGGGCGGCGCGGAGATGTCGAACGTGTTCACGCGGATTCAGCTCGCGCTGTACGGCGTCGTGCCGTGGTACGCGGTGCCGATGATGCCGGTCGAAGTGATGCTGCTGCCGCAGTGGTTCCCGTTCCATCTGTCGAAGGTGTCGTACTGGGCGCGCACCGTGATCGTGCCGCTGCTCGTGCTGAACGCGAAACGCCCGGTCGCGAAGAACCCGCGCGGCGTGCGCATCGACGAGCTGTTCAAGAGCGCGCCCGTCAACACGGGCCTGCTGCCGAAGCAGCCTCACCAGAGAACCGGCTGGTTTGCGTTCTTTCGCGCCGTCGACGGCGTGCTGCGCCTCGTCGACGGCCTGTTCCCCCGCTACACGCGCGAGCGCGCGATCCGGCAGGCGGTCGCGTTCGTCGACGAGCGCCTGAACGGCGAGGACGGCCTCGGCGCGATCTATCCGGCGATGGCGAACGCGGTGATGATGTACGCGGCGCTCGGCTATCCCGAAGATCATCCGAACCGCGCGATCGCGCGCCAGTCGATCGAGAAGCTGCTCGTCGTCGGCGAAGAAGAGGCGTATTGCCAGCCGTGCCTGTCGCCCGTCTGGGACACGTCGCTCGCCGCGCACGCGCTCCTCGAAACGGGCGACGAGCGTGCGCGCGAAGCGGCCGTGCGCGGCCTCGACTGGCTCGTGCCGCGCCAGATTCTCGACGTGCGCGGCGACTGGATCTCGCGCCGTCCGCACGTGCGTCCGGGCGGCTGGGCGTTCCAGTACGCGAACCCGCACTATCCGGACGTCGACGACACGGCAGTCGTCGTGATGGCGATGGACCGCGTCGCGAAGCTCGATCAGACGGATGCGTATCGCGAGCAGATCGCGCGCGCGCGCGAATGGGTCGTCGGCATGCAGAGCAGCGACGGCGGCTGGGGCGCGTTCGAGCCGGAGAATACGCAGTACTACCTGAACAACATTCCGTTCTCGGATCACGGCGCGCTGCTCGATCCGCCGACCGCCGACGTGTCGGGCCGCTGCCTGTCGATGCTCGCGCAGCTCGGCGAGACGAACGCGTCGAGCGAGCCCGCGCGCCGCGCGTTCGACTACATCCTGAAGGAGCAGGAACCGGACGGCAGCTGGTACGGCCGCTGGGGGATGAACTATATCTACGGCACGTGGACCGCGCTGTGCGCGCTGAACGCGGCGGGCCTCGGCCATGACGACCCGCGCGTGAAGCGTGCGGCGCAATGGCTGCTGTCGATCCAGAATCAGGACGGCGGCTGGGGCGAGGACGGCGAAAGCTACAAGCTCAACTATCGCGGCTACGAGCGTGCGTCGAGCACGTCGTCGCAGACCGCGTGGGCGCTGCTCGGCCTGATGGCGGCGGGCGAAGCCGACAATCCGGCCGTCGCGCGCGGGATCGACCATCTGCTCGGCGCGCAGCGCGAGCACGGCTTGTGGGACGAGACGCGCTTCACCGCAACGGGTTTCCCGCGCGTGTTCTACCTGCGCTATCACGGCTACCGCAAGTTCTTCCCGCTGTGGGCGCTCGCCCGCTATCGCAACCTGAAGCGCGCGAACACGACGCGCGTGACGGTCGGGATGTAACGGACGATGGCAAGTTCCGGCCGGTCGGCCGCGCCCGTGATCGCCGTCGCCGGGATGGCGTTCGAAGCGCGCATCGCGCGCGGCGCGGGCGTCGAGGCGGCCTATGCGGCGCGCGCCGATCGGCTCGAGCGCGCGCTCGCCGAAGCGGCCGACGCGCACGGCTGCGCGGGCATCGTCAGCTTCGGAACGGCGGGCGGGCTCGCGCCCGATCTCGCGCCGGGCGCGCTGATCGTCGCCGATGCGGTCGACGGGCCGTTCGGCGTGCTCGACACCGATTCCGCGTGGAGCGCGCGCATCGTCGCCGCGCTCGCGGGCACGCCGGTCGCGTCGCGCACGCGGCGCGGCACGGTCGCGGCGGTCGGCGCGCCCGTCGTCGACGCGCGCGAGAAGGAAATGCTGCATCGGGCGAAGGGCGCGCTCGCGGTCGACATGGAATCGCACATCGCCGGCGCGTTCGCGGCGGCGCGCGGCGTGCCGTTCGCGGTGTGCCGCGCGATCGTCGACCCGGCATGGCGCACGCTGCCGAAAGCGGCGACGGCCGGGCTGCGCGACGACGGCAGCACGGCGATCCTGCCGATCCTGCGCGAGCTCGCGAAAGAGCCTTCGCAACTCGGCGCGCTGCTGCAGGTGGCGGGCGATGCGCGCGCGGCGCGCTCGACGCTCGTGCAAGCGCGGCGGGCGTTCGAGCGTGCGGGGGCGTGGCGGATCGGTTGAGGGCGGTGCGCGGCGGGCTTCGGTGCGTCGCGCAGCGGCTTGCGATGGGGCGCGTCTCTCGCGCGAGCGCGACGTGAATCGGTTCGCCGTTCGAAATGATTGCGGCGCGCCGTCTCGGCGTCGATTTCGCTTGGCACGGCGGCGATGTCGAGTTTAGGCTGCCGCTTTCCGCTTTCCGCTTTCCGCTTTCCGCTTTCCGCTTTCCGCTTTCCGCTTTCCGTCTTCCGTCTTCCGTCTCCCGTCTCCC
The DNA here is from genome assembly GCF_000773065.1 of Burkholderia sp. ABCPW 111. NCBI lineage: Bacteria > Pseudomonadati > Pseudomonadota > Betaproteobacteria > Burkholderiales > Burkholderiaceae > Burkholderia > Burkholderia sp. ABCPW 111. Next base: position 4,878 of record NZ_JPWT01000070.1, read on the forward strand.
GTCTCCCGTCTTCCGTCTCGCGCTTTTCGTCTTCCCATTCGATCTGAATTCCGAGGCCGCAACGAGCGATCCGTACCCTCATGGCCATCCGTCATCGTCGGCACGGCGGGCCGCCTCCGTGGCCTCATGTTCCATGTGCGGCTGCTCGTGCTTGCCGCGCCGTTGCGCCGCCTACGCTGAGCCAAATCGCTCCGACCCCGACCCCGACCCGAATCCCCCGGCCCCGCGCACGCATCGGCGGGCGCGCCCGGCCATCGGCCCGCTCTTCCTGCCGAGCCAGCCAGCCTCCCCGCAAACCTAGGGTTTCTCGCGACGCAAATTCCTGTTGCATTCTTTTTTGGCGGCTTAGCATCCGTCGTGACAACACATGTTGCACGATTTACAATCACGACATCGCGTGTTGCGGTGCGGCTGGTGTTCGTCGCCAATCCCCGATCGGATCGGGGCATCGCCACTCACTGCGGAGAAGAGAAATCATGGGACGCCGTTCGTTCATCAAGACAGTCGTCGCGGTTGCGCTTGCCGGCGCGAGCCTCGCGAGCGCGCATGCGAAGGAGCTCGTCGTCGGCACCGATACTTCGTTCATGCCGTTCGAGTTCAAGCAGGGCGACAAGTACGTCGGCTTCGACCTCGATCTGTGGGCCGAGATCGCGAAGGACGCGGGCTGGGCCTACAAGATCCAGCCGATGGACTTCGCCGGCCTGATCCCGGCGCTGCAGACGCAGAACATCGACGTCGCGCTGTCCGGAATGACGATCAAGGAGGAGCGCAAGAAGGCGATCGACTTCTCCGATCCGTACTATGACAGCGGCCTCGCCGCGATGGTCCAGACGGGCAACACGACGATCAAGTCGATCGACGATCTGAACGGCAAGGTGATCGCCGCGAAGACGGGCACCGCGACGATCGACTGGATCAAGGCGCACCTGAAGCCGAAGGAAATCCGCCAGTTCCCGAACATCGATCAGGCGTATCTCGCGCTGGAGGCGGGCCGCGTCGATGCCGCGATGCACGACACGCCGAACGTGCTGTTCTTCGTGAACAACGAGGGCAAGGGGCACGTGAAGGTCGCGGGCACGCCGGTGAGCGGCGACAAGTACGGGATCGGCTTCCCGAAGGGCAGCCCGCTCGTCGCGAAGGTCAACGCGGAGCTCGCGAAGATGAAGGCCGATGGCCGCTACGCGAAGATCTACAAGAAGTGGTTCGGCTCCGAGCCGCCGAAATCCTAAGCGATGAATCGCGCCGGCGCGGCGCGCCGCGCCGCGTCGATCGGAACTCAATCGGGAGCTGGATGTGCAATTCGACTGGTCAGCGATATGGGCTGCATTGCCGGACTTGATGGACGGCGTGCGGCTCACGGTTTTCATCGCGTTCTTCGGGCTGGCGGGCGGTTTTCTCGTCGGCATGATCGCGGGCATGTTTCGCGCGTACGGCCCCGCCGCGCTGAACGTGCTCGCGCAGGTATACATCGAACTGATCCGCGGCACGCCGATCGTCGTGCAGGTGATGTTCCTCTATTTCGCGCTGCCGCTGCTCGCGCACATTCGAATCGACGGGCTGACGGCCGCGGTCGTCGCGATCACGCTGAACTCCGGCGCGTATCTCGCCGAAGTCGTGCGCGGCGCACTGCTTTCTATTCCTAAAGGATTGACGGAAGCCGGGCTCGCGATGGGATTGCCGATGCCGCGCGTGCTCGTGAAGATCGTCGGGCCGCTCGCGTTCCGGCGGCTCATTCCGCCGCTCGGCAATCAGTGCATCGTCAGCCTGAAGGATACGTCGCTGTTCATCGTGATCGGTGTCGGCGAACTGACGCGCAAGGGGCAGGAGATCATCGCCGGCAACTTCCAGGCGGTCGAGATCTGGACCGCGGTCGCCGCGATCTATCTCGTGCTTACCGGCGTGATGACGCTCACGCTTCGCTTCGTCGAGAAAAGGATGCGTATCCTATGAGCATGGTCGAATTCCGCAGCGTGTCGAAAAGTTTCGGCCACGTGCCGGTGCTGAAGGACATCAACCTGCGCATCGACGCGGGCGAGGTCGTGGTCGTCGTCGGGCCGTCGGGCTCGGGCAAGTCGACGATGCTTCGCTGCATCAACGCGCTCGAGAAGATCACGGGCGGCGATCTGCTCGTCGACGGGCAGAGCGTGAAGGGCAAGGCCGCGGTGATCCACAACATCCGGCTCGAAGCCGGCATGGTGTTTCAGCAGTTCAATCTGTTTCCGCAGATGACCGCGCTCGAGAACGTGATGTTCGGGCCGATCCAGGTGCGCGGCGCGTCGCGCGCGCAGGCGCGCGATCAGGCGGTGGCGCTGCTCGCGAAAGTCGGCCTCGAGGCGCGCGCGAACCACTATCCGTCCGAGCTGTCGGGCGGCCAGCAGCAGCGCGTCGCGATCGCGCGCGCGCTCGCGATCAAGCCGAAGCTGATGCTGTTCGACGAGCCGACGTCGGCGCTCGATCCCGAGCTGCGCCACGAAGTGCTGAAGGTGATGCGCGATCTCGCGAACGAGGGCATGACGATGATCGTCGTCACGCACGAGATCGGCTTCGCGAAGCAGGTCGGCACGCGCCTGCTGTTCATGGACCAGGGCGGCATCGCCGAGGACGGCGATCCGAAGACGCTGATCGATCAACCGCCGACGCCGCGCCTGAGGGAATTTCTCAAACACGTTTCGTGATCAGGACAACCGATGAAGTTTCTCACGCCCGCCGTCGTGACGGGTTCGCCGCATGACATCGGCCGGCAGCTCGGCGAGCTCGCGCGGCCGGCGATGGACGCGTATTTCTCGCAGAGCAGCGCGTGGCGCGCAGTGGCGCGCTGGCGCGGCCATCCGTTCGTCGCCGAGCTGCGCCGTGCGGCCGAGGCGGCGTTTCCGGCGCTCGTCGCCGAACTCGACGGGATCGCGGCCGGGCTCGGCTGGCGTGCGGAAGACGTGTTCGTCTGGAACTGCCGCGGCGAGCTGATCCACAACGCGCCGGACGGCTGCACGACGCTCGCGGTGCGCACGCCGCGCGAGCGGATGATCGCGCACAACGAGGACGGCGATCCGCATCTGCGCGGCAAATGCAGGCTCGTCGACGTGCGGCCCGACGGCAAGCCGGGCTTCGTCAGCTTCTACTATCCGGGCTCGCTGCCGGGCCATACGTTCGCGGTGAATCGCGCGGGGCTCGTGCAGACGATCAACAACGTGCGCATCCGCCGCCCGGCGGCGGGCGTGCCGCGAATGATCCTCGCGCGCGCGGTGCTCGACGCGGTGTCGCTCGACGGCGCGCTGCGCGTGCTGCGCGATACGCCGCGCGCGAGCGGCTTCCATCACACGCTCGGCTGCGCGGGCGACGCGCGCGTCGTCAGCGTCGAGGCGAGCGTCGCGCGCACGTCGACGCTCGACGTCGACGGCGTGTACGGCCACGCGAACCATCTGATCCATCCGGGCTGCGACGGCGAAGCGCAGATCGTCACCGCGTCGTCCGCCGATCGGCAGGCGCGGCTCGCTCAGTTGCTGCCGCCGCTCGGCGGCGCGGCCGACGCGTCCGCGCTGTGGCGCGTGCTTGCCGATCGCGCGGGCGACGGCCTGCCGATCTATCGCGACGATCCACGCGATCCGGACGACGAGAACACGCTCGCGACCGCGCTGTTCTCGATCGGCGACGACGGCGTCGCGTTCGAGGTGCGCGAGCAAGGCTCGGTGCGCTTTCAGCAATTCGTGCCGCGGGACCCGCAGCATCCTTCGGCGCTTCGACACGGACAAGGACACGCATGACCACCGTATTTCATCGCGCGCCGCGCGCGAACCTGCCGGTCGCGATCGCGGGCGACGGCATCGAGATCATCGATTCGACGGGCAAGCGCTACATCGACGCATGCGGCGGCGCTGCCGTGTCGTGCCTCGGGCACGGCAACCAGCGCGTGATCGACGCGATCAAGCGGCAGGCGCAGCAACTGCCGTACGCACACACGTCGTTCTTCACGACGCAGCCGGCCGAGGAGCTCGCGGACAGGCTCGTCGCGGCCGCGCCCGCCGGGCTCGAGCATGTGTATTTCGTGTCGGGCGGGTCGGAGGCGATCGAAGCCGCGCTGAAGCTCGCGCGCCAGTACTTCGTCGAGCGGGGCGAGCCCGCGCGCCGGCACTTCATCGCGCGCCGGCAGAGCTATCACGGCAACACGCTCGGCGCGCTCGCAATAGGCGGCAACGCATGGCGGCGCGAGCCGTTCCTGCCGCTCTTGATCGAAGCGCATCACGTGAGCCCGTGCTACGCGTATCGCGAGCAGCGCGCGGACGAAACCGAAGAGGCATTCGCGCAGCGTCTCGCCGACGAGCTTGAAAGCAAGATTCTCGAACTCGGGCCGGACACGGTCGCGGCGTTCGTCGCGGAGACGGTCGTCGGCGCGACGGCGGGCGCGGTGCCGCCCGTGCGCGAATATTTCCGCAAGATCCGCGCGGTGTGCGACAAGTACGGTGTCCTGCTGATTCTCGACGAGATCATGTCGGGGATGGGGCGCACCGGCTACCTGTTCGCGTGCGAAGAGGACGGCGTCGCGCCGGACATCCTGACGATCGCGAAGGGGCTCGGCGCGGGCTATCAGCCGATCGGCGCGACGCTCGTGAGCGACGCGATCTACCGGACGATCGTCGACGGCTCGGGCTTCTTTCAGCACGGCCACACGTACATCGGCCACGCGAGCGCATGCGCGGCGGCGCTCGAAGTGCAACGCGTGATCGCCGAGGATCGCTTGCTCGACAACGTGAAGGCGCGCGGCGAGCAATTGCGCGCGCGGCTGCGCGAGCGCCAGGCCGATCATCCGCACATCGGCGACGTGCGCGGGCGCGGGCTGTTCGTCGGCGTCGAGCTCGTGCGCGAGCGCGACACCAAAGCGCCGTTCGATCCGAAGCTGAAGCTGCATGCGCTCGTGAAGCGCGAGGCGATGCAGCGCGGGCTGATGGTGTATCCGATGGGCGGCACCGTCGACGGCAATTTCGGCGATCATATCCTGCTCGCGCCGCCGTTCATCTGCACCGCGCCGCAGATCGACACGATCGTCGAGCGGCTCGGCGACGCGATCGACGCGGCGCTCGCGTCGATCGGTGCGGCGGCGCGCTGATGCGTGATTGCGTGCGTTTGCACGGTCCCAATGAACCGACATGACGAAAGCGAAGATGAGGCTTCCTGAATTCCACCGCGAGACTGCAACCGACGAGCAGAAGGCAGTGCTCGACGAAATCCTGAGCGGGCCGCGCGGCAACCTGAACGGGCCGTTTCTCGGCTGGATCGCGAGCCCCGAGCTCGCGCAGCACGCGCAGCGGCTGGGCGCGTTCTGCCGGTATCGAACGGGGCTGCCGCTGCGGCTGTCCGAGCTCGCGATCCTCGTGACGGCGGCGCGCTGGCGCTCGCAGGCGGAATGGCACATCCATCATCCGATCGCGCTCGAAGCAGGCGTGCCCGCCGCGGTTGCCGAAGCGATCCGCACCTGCACGGCTCCGGCGTTCGACGAAGCGGACGACGCATTGATCTTCCGCTTCGCGACCGAGCTATACGAGACGAAGCGCGTGTGCGATGCGACATACGACGAGGCGGTTGCGCGTTTCGGGCATCAGGTGGTCGTGAATCTCGTCGCGCTGCTCGGCTACTACGCGCTTGTCGCGATGACGCTGAACGTGTTCGCGATGCGCGCGGACGGGCAGACGGCGCTGCCGTTCGCGGAGTGAGCGGCGGGAAGAAGTGCCGATGAGGCGGACAATGCGCGCGCCGCGTTCGGTTCGTGTGACGGCCGAAGGCCGAAGATCGATGGGCGCACGGCGTTGCCGCTCGCCGGCTGATCGGCGGAAAGACGAAGCGCGAAGGACATGGTGCGGCGCGCGCGCGAGCCTGATCCGGATAAGACAACGGCGGCCGTTTCGGATTCGACGCGGCCGCCGTGTCGTTGCGCAGCGCGAGCGTCAGTTCGTCTTCGGCGAGGCGTTCGCGGCGGGCGCGGATGCAGGCTCCGCCGGCGCAGCCGCCGATGCGGGCGTGGGAGCCGTTGCGGATGCCGCAGCCGGCGCCGCGCCGCTTGCACCCGCGTCGCCCGGGTCCTGATACCGCGGCAGCCCGGCCGGCTCGCGTGCGCCGCCTTGCGCGCCGCCGGACGGCATGCCGCCCGCGCCCTCGCCCGGGTCCTCGTACTGCGGCAAGCCGCCCGGCGCGTTGCCGCCCGCGCCCTCGCCGCCCGGTTCGTTGTAGTTCGGCAGCGATTCTTCCTCGCTCTTGCCGTGATACGTGAGCGAGCGGCGCTGCTGCACGTACGCGTCGCGCACGAACGAGTATTTGTCGAGCGCCGCCTGCTGCAGCAGGTCGGTCGCGCCGAGCAGATCCGAGCGCGCGCTGATGAACTGCGCGATATACATCGGATTGCGCGCGGCGGGCTCGATGTAGTTGAGCAGATTGAAGCGGACGTCCACCGCGCGGCCGACGCCGTCGCGGATCGAGCTCGGCCCGAAGATCGGCAGCACGAGATACGGGCCCGCCGGCACGCCCCAGCGCGCGAGCGTAAGGCCGAAGTCCTGGTGATGCTTCGGCAGCCCGGCGAGCGTCGCGACGTCGATCAGCCCGGCGACGCCGAACAACGAGTTCATCGCGACGCGCATCACGTCCTCCGTTGCATCCGTGATCCGGAGCTGCAGCAGGTTGTTCGCGATGTTGCCGAGATCGCCGAGGTTCGAGAAGAAATTGCTGATCGCCGTGCGCAGCGGCGTGGGCGTCACTTCTTGATAGCCCTTCGCGATCGGCACGGCGATCGTCGAGTCGACCGCGTCGTTGAACTTGAAGACGGCGCGGTTCATCGGCTCGAGCGGATCGCCCGGGTGCCGGTTGGGGCCGGTCGCGCAGCCGCTTGCAAGCAGGCAGACGGCGAGCGCCGACGCGGTAATTCGCATTTTATTCATCGATTCCTTGCGATTGATTCGTCACACGCTTCGTGCGCGGCTTGCCCATCAGCACGGGCTGGAAGACGACGGCGCCGATCAGCGTGCACGACAGTGCGAGCGCGAGCAGCCGCCCCATGCTCGCCGTGCCCGGATGATGCGACAGCCACAGGCTGCCGAACGCGGTGGCCGTCGTCGCGGCGCTGAACAGCACCGCGTGCGTGAGGCTCGACTGCAGCAGGCCCGTCTGGCCCGCGCGCCACGCCATCACGAAATACACCTTGAACGCGACGCCGACGCCGAGCATCAGCGGCAGCGCGATGATGTTCGCGAAATTCAGCGGCATGCCGAACAGCACGCACAGCTCGAGCGTCACGACGCCCGACACGAGGAGCGGCACGAGCGTGCGCAGCACGTCGCCGAAGCGGCGCAGCGTGATCCACAGCAGCGCCGTGATCGATATGACGGACAGCGCGGCCGCCTGCAGGAATGCGCGGATGATCGTGTCCGCCGAATGCAGGATCGAGATCGGGCCGCCGATCGCGCCCGGCTCCGCCGCCTTCACGGCCTTCGCGAAACGGCGCAGCATCGCGTCGTCGCCGGGATCGACGCCCTTGGGCACCTTCGGCGAGATCTGCACGAGCGCGCGGCCGCCCGGCGCGATCCAGTCGCGCGCGATCTGCGGCGGCAGGTTCTCGCGCGTGATCTCCGACGGCTGCAAGAGCATCGCGAGCTGGTTCAGCGCGATCCGCAGCGGCGCGGAGAACGCGTGCTCCGCGCGGTCGCGCGTCGCGGCGTCGGCGGCGGCGAGCTTCGCGAGCGATTCGGACAGATGCTTCGCGGCCGCCGCGCCCGGGCCCGGGTAATCCTCGGACGCATATTCGAGCAGGTTCGACGCGCGCTTCAATGCCGCGACGCGCTGCGCGTCCGACGCGGGCGCCGCGGCCGGTTGCGTGAGCGCGGGCAGCAGGTCGCGCGCGGCCGCCGCGATCGTCGCGAGCTTTTGCGGCTGTGCGTCGGGGATGAACGTCGACAGCGTCGTCGTGCGGCCGACCTCGGGCAGCGCGTCGAGCCGCTTCGCGGCGGCGTCGGCGGCCGCGAGCGACGGCGCGAGCATCGACACGTCGTTGACCGACGCTTCCGGCGAATCCTTCAGTGCGAGCAGCGTCGCCATCGATTCGCTGCTCGGGTCCTTCAGATGCAGCGGGTTGAAATCGAAGCGCAGATGCGCGAGCAGCGGCAGCGCGCCGATCACGACGGCGAGCGTGCCGATCAGGATCGGCTTGCGATGGTGGTCGAGATAATCGTCGACGGGCGCGAGGCGCGGAAAGCCCGGCGGCTTGCGCTCGCCGGGCGGCGCGAACAGCCTGAGCAGCGCGGGCAGGAGCGTGAGCGTCGTGAAGAGCGCGACGAACATCCCGACGCCCGCGATCAGGCCGAGCTCCGACACGCCGCGATACGCGGTCGGCAGGAACGAGAAGAAGCTCGCGGCGACGGCCGCCGTCGCGAGCGTGAGCGGCATGCCCATCGCGTGCGCGGCGCCGACGAGCGCGTGATCGAGATTCGGATAGCGGTGGCGCTCCTCGCGATACTTGACGCCGTACTGGATCGCGAAATCGACGCCGAGGCCGACGAACAGCACCATGAACGCGACCGAGATCATGTTCAGCGAGCCGACCATCATCAGCCCGAGCGCGGCCGTGACGACGAGGCCGACGAACAGCGTGACGAACACCGCCGCGATCATTCGCTTCGAGCGCAGCGCGATCCACAGGATCACGAGCACGATCGCCAGCGTCGCGATGCCGTTGACGAGCGCGCCGTCCTGCACCGACGCGAATTCCTCGTCGGCGAGCGGCTGCTCGCCCGTCAGCCGCACGGCGGCGCCGAAGCGCTTGTCGAGCTCGAGCGCCCGCGCGGTCGCGCGGATCGTCCGCGACGCCTGCTCGCCCGCCTTCAGCGCGCCGTAGTTGACGACCGGCTGCACGGTGACGAACGCGCGCGCGGGTGCGCGGGCGGCGTCTGCGTCGACGAGCGCGCGCCACGAGAACGCGGCCGGCTTGCCGGCGAGCACGTCGTCGACCGTCGCCGCGCTGCGCGACAGCAGCTTCGCCATCCCCGAGAGCTTGACCTGGCCCGACTGCAGCGGCACGCCGAGCGTCGTCGACAGCGTCGTCGCGAGGCCCGCGATGCTCGGGTCCTTCGCGAGCACGTTGACGAGCGGCCGCGCGCTCGCGAGCTGCGAGGTCGTCGTCGCGACGTCCTGCTCGGGCAGGAACAGCAGCCCGTTGTGCTCGAAGAGCGGCCCGCCCGCGGGCTCCGACACCTGGCCGATGCGGCCCGCCTCGGTTTCGCGGCGCAGGCCCTCGGCGAGCGCATCGGCCGCGGCGGTCGCGAATTCGGGCGCGGGCGCCTCGACGACGGCGAGGATCGTCTGGCTGCGCTGCGGGAACGCATCGTCGATCGCGTTGCCGAGCGCGGCCCATTGCGGGTCGTTCTCGACGAGCTTGCTGATGTCAGTGTTGATCTTGAAATGGTGCGCGACGTACACGCCGCTGAGCGCGGCGGCGACAAGCGACAGCACGACGACCCAGATCGGGCGCCGCACCGACCAGGCGACGAGTCGGACGAGGACGGAAGTCAGCATGAGGCGGCGGGTTGGGGGCTGCGAAAAGGCAAAGTAGCCAAGTATACCGGCGCGCGGGTTTGAGAGTCGGCTAGGTTCGGGCGCGTGCGAATCCCGCCGGATTGTTGCGAACCGGGGTTGGAATGCGGCGGAAAAAAGGCGGGGACACATCGAACGCGGGCCGGGGCCGGAGCGCGATGCGAACGCGGGCAGAGGGAAACGCGGGAATTCCGCGCGTGCGCCCGCCCGCAATCGCACCGATTCGTTCGCGACGGCCGCCAATCTGGAGTGCCGCGCGCGAATATCGATTTTCAGTCGGTTAATTCAAGATTTTTAACAAATATTGTCGTGAATCTGACTTTAAGATCGGGCCCGCGCGACGCGGCGCCATGCATATTCGATGCGTAAATGGGCACAGAAGATGTGTAGTTTGGCGAACATAGGTGTGTAAGCACGTATGTTACTTTACGCCAATGCATTAATGGATTTAAGGATTGCATATCGCCCCGCGATGCGTAATCGAATAAATGGACGGCAGGAGGCTGGGGAGACAGATTCTCGACCGATCGACATCGGGCCGTTTGGCATTGGTGGTGGGTAAAGGCAATCACATGGCGCAAGTTGCATTTCTGTTTCCCGGGCAAGGCGCATTCTATGCGGGCGCGACGCGGGCGTTGAGCGGCGCGTACCCCGTGGTACAGCGGGCCATGCAAGCCATCGACGCCGTTTCCGTGCGGCGGCTGCGCCGCCCGCTGCTCGCGACCGTGTGGGACGAGCACATCGGCGTGGAGGATCTCCTGCAATACGCGCCGGACCTGCTGCAGCTCGCGATCTACGCGACGTCCGTTTCGTACTTCGAAGCGCTGCGCGCGCGCGGCGTGCGGCCCGACGTGCTCGTCGGGCACAGCTTCGGCGAGGTCGCCGCGCTCGCGTGCGCCGGCGCGTTCTCGTTCGAGCAGGGCGCGGACATCGTCTGCGACCGCATCGACGCGCTGCGCGAAGCGGCGCCCGCCGACGGCCGGATGGCGGCCGTCGGCGCATCGCCCGACGCGGTGCGCGCGCACCTCGCCGCGTGCTTTCGCGGCGCGCCGCAAGGGCGCCCGGGGCGCGTGCAGATCGCAGTCGAAAATCATTCGTCGCAGACGGTCGTGTCGGGTGCGCGCGAATATGTCGACGAATTCACGGCCTATTGCGCGCGACACAATATCTCCGCGCAAATATTAAATTCGCCTTACGCATTTCATCATGACGATCTGGAAAATGTGCGCATCGAATTTGGACGGCGTCTGAAAGCTTATAAAAATAAAGCGCTCGAATATCCGGTTTATTCGCCGATATTGAATCGCTATTACGCGGCGGCCGACGATCTCGGCGCGTGTCTCGCGCGCCACCTGGTGCTGCCGGTCCGGTTCGGAGATGGGGTCGCAAGACTGAAAGCCGCCGGCATCGGCGCGCTCGTCGAGTGCGGGGCGCTGAACGCGCTCAGCAGGATCGCGGTGCGCGCGCTGGGGCCCGGCGCCATCAAGACCTTTTCGGGCGCGTCGAGCGTGGGAGGCGAACTCGGCGGCCTGGAGAACGTTCTCGCATATTTCAATGGGGGTAGTGTCATGAACGACGACATTCGCGCAAGCAATCTGCAACTCGATTTCGACGAGTTCTGGCGCAACAGCGGTCCGGGGATCGTCGAGAAGATCAAGGGCGAGCTCAAGCGCTTCTTCGACGCGCGGGGGCTGCAGGCGACGCCCGCGCCGCACATCGTGACTGCTCGCGGCGCCGCGGCCGGTTTCGCGCCGGTTGCGTCGGCTGCGCCCGCTGTGCCCACTGCGCCTGCTGCGCCCGTTACGCAGGCCACGCCGGCTGTCGCACCCGCGGCGCCGGCCGCGCCCGTTGCGCATGCAGCGCATGCCGCGCCGGTCATGCAAGCGCCGGCCGCGCCCGGCGCGGGCGCCGAACCCGCCGACGCGCCGGCCGCGCGCGTGCCGCGCGATCGGCTCTTCGCCGAGCTCGTCGCGATCTATGCGGAGGCGATGGAATACCCGGTCGAAGTGTTTACCGAGACTGTCGAGCTCGAAGCGGAGCTCGGCATCGATTCGGTCAAGCAGACGGAGATCATTCAGCGGATCAGCGCCCGCTACGGGCTGCCGCCGCTGCCGGCGAATTTCCGCGCCGGCGATTTCAAGGCGATGGGCCAGATCGTCGATTTCGTCTACGAGCATCAGGGCCAGGCGGCGGCGCTCGTCACGAGCTGAAGCGCCGCACACGCACCGCGCGCCACGAGAAGAACGAGAGGAGAGGGCCGGATCAGACGGAGAGTCTCGTCCGAATGTTTGGTAATCCTGACCACTGCGATTTATGTCGAATTCCTATCTGTTGGGGAAACGGGTTCTGGTGACGGGCGGGGCAAAGAATGTCGGCAAGGCGATCTGCCGCCGCTTTGCCGAAGAAGGCGCGCACGTCATCGTCAATTTCTTTCATTCGCTCGACGCGTCGAAAGAGACCGCGGCCGAGCTGCGCGCGCTGGGCGCGACTGTCGACGTCGTGCGCGCGTCCGTCGCGCAGCCGGCGCAGGTCGAGCGGATGTTCGACGAAATCGAAGCGAAGTACGGCAAGCTCGACATTCTCGTCAACAACGCGGCGTCGGGCGCGCTGTTGCCCGTCGACGACATCGAGGCCGCGCACTTCGACCGTGCGCTCGACACCAATCTGAAGGGCGCGTTCTGGTGCGCGCGCCGCGCCGCGCGGCTGATGGCGCGCGCGGGCGGCGGCGCGATCGTCAACGTGTCGTCGGTCGGCTCGACGCTCGTGCCGGCGAACTATCTCGTCGTCGGCACGGCGAAGGCCGCGCTCGAATCGCTGACGCGCTATCTGGCGGTCGAGTACGCGAGCCTCGGCATTCGCGTGAACGGGGCGTCGTCGACGCTGATCGACGGCGACGTGGCCGCGCAGTTTCCCGACCCCGACAACACGAAGCGCTCGAGCATCGCGGCGACGCCGCTCGGCCGCCTCGCGACCGCCGAGGATCTCGCGGACGTCGTGCTGTTCCTCGCGTCGGATGCGGCGCGCTGGATCACGGGGCAGGTGATCGTCGCCGACGGTGGGCTGTCGCTGTGCAGCGAGGCGCTGTCGCCGCGGCGCGAATGGAGCGGCGCGGCGAACGGCGTGCAGGGTGGCGGGCAGGGTGGCGACGCCGCGCCGTCGGCGGCCGCGTTTGCGAGCCGGGCGAGCGCCGGTGCGGCGGCTGCGCCGGTTGCGTCGCACGTTGCGGATGTCGGCGTCGCGACGGCGGCGATGGCCGGCGTTGGCGCTGCCGGTGCGGCGGCGGCGTCGGCGATTGCGCGGAACGTCGCGAGCGAGCGTGCGAGCGCGCCGTCGAACGATTCCGCTTCGGCGCATGCGCCGGTCGAGCCGAGCGCATCGGCGTCCGGCGGGCGCGCCGACGTTTCGGCATCGTCGACGGGTTCCGCGTTGCCGCGGGTTTCGAGCCCGGCTTCGGCTCAGGCGGGCGCAGGCATCGCCGCGCCGTTGTCTTCCGCCGTCGCGGCATCGCACGCGTTTGCTGACGCGAACGTCGCGGACGCGAACGGCGTTCGTCCCGCGACGCCGGCCCGCGAGATCGACGCGCCGCATGCCGAACGCGCATCCGACGACACCGAAGCCGACGACACCGAAGCCGACGACACCGAAGCCGACGACATCGCCGTAGTCGGCATGGGCGTCGCGCTGCCCGGCGCGAGCGACCCGGAAGCATTCTGGCAGGCGCTGCTGAACGGCCCCGAGCTGTTCGGCAACGTGCCGCCCGATCGTTGGGATTACCGATCGTTCTATTCGCCGGACTCGTCGGCGGAAGACAAGAGCTACCAGTCGCGCTCGGTGTTCATCGAGCGCTTCGAGCCCGAGGCGCGCCTGCGCGCCGAAATCGAAGCGGCCGCCGCGCCCGACGAGCTGACGACGCTGTGGCTGCGCCATTCGCTGCGCCAGGCGCTCGACGGCGTGCGCGTGCGCGCGGGCGACCGAACCTCGTTCCTCGTCGGTTACACGGCCGACGGCAGCCAGCATCTCGAAGAAGGGATGGTGCTCGCGGCGATGCGCGCACGGCTGCGCGACGCGCTCGACGAAACCGGCGCGTCACCCGACGAGCGCGAGAGCCGCATCGCGCAGATCGACGCGGTGCTGCGCGCGCGCTATGCGCGCGGCACGGGCGAGTTGTCCGAGTATTTTCCGCATCGCGTCGGCCTGAACGCGATGCGCGGCGTGCTGCCCGACGACGCCGAGTACATGATGGTCGACACCGCGTGCTCGTCGTCGCTCTATTCGGTCGATCTCGGCATCAAGAGCCTGCTCGCCGGCAAGCACGACGTCGTCGCGTGCGGCGGCGCGTTCGCGCTCGCGCCGCGCGGCTCGATCCTGTTCTCGAAGCTGCACGGGCTGTCGAAGAGCGGCGAAGTGCGGCCGCTCGACAAGGCGTGCGACGGCGTGCTGTTCGCCGACGGCGCGGGCGTCGTGATCCTCAAGCGCCTGAAGCGCGCGCTCGCCGACGGCGACCGCGTGCTCGGCGTGCTGAAGGCGTTCGGTTCATCGTCGGACGGCAAGGGCAAGGCGATCTACGCGCCGAACTCGGCCGGTCAGAGCATCGCGATCGAGCGCGCGTATCGGCAGACCGACGTGCCGAAGGCCGCGGTCGACTGGGTCGTCGCGCACGCGACGGGCACGCCCGCGGGCGACCTCGCCGAATTCCAGAGCCTGCGCGACATGCTCAAGCGCGACCGTCCGGTGTACGTGACGTCGAACAAGTCGCTCGTCGGTCACACCGGCTGGGCGGCGGGCGTCGTGTCGCTGATCCAGGTGCTGCTTGCGCTCGAGCACGGCCGCATTCCGCCGCAGCATCGGTTCTCCGAGCCGCCGCGGGAATTCGACATCGGCGCGAGCGGCTTCACGATTCCGACGCGCGCGGTCGACTGGCCGCGCAAGGCCGATGCGGCGCGCGTCGCCGCCGTGTCGGGCTTCGGCTTCGGCGGCACGAACGGCCATCTGATCGTCTGCGAATACCGGCCAGACCTGGGCGCGTCCATGCCTGCCGCGCGCGTCAATCGCGAGCCGCTCGCGATCGTCGGCTGGTCCGCGAAATTTCCCGGGCTCGACGGCCGCGACGCGATCGCCGCGTGGCTGAACGGCGCGGGCGCGGCGCCCGGCGCGAGTTTCGGCCTCACCTATCCGCTGCCGAGTTTCGACCGCGTGCGGATGCCGCCCGCGGTGCTGCGCGCGCTCGATCGTTGCCAGCTGATGGCGCTCGACGCCGCGCACGACATGCGCGAGCAGCTGCGCGACTACTGGAGCGGGCATGCGAACACGATCGGCGTCGTGATGGGCCACATGGGGCCGACGCGCAACGCCGCGCTGTACGCGAGCCGCTGCTATCTCGACGACATCGCGACCGCCGTGCGCGCGAGCTTCGACGACGCATCGCGCGCGCCGCTTGACGATGCGCTCGCGCGCGTCGCGGAGCACACGAAGCGCCTCGTGCCGCCGACGACCGAGAATTCGTTTCCCGGCATGATGCCGAACGTGATTCCCGCGCGCGTCGCGAATTATCACGATCTGCACGGGATGAACATGACGGTCGACGCCGGGCACGCATCGACGCTCGCCGCGTTCGAGGTCGCGTCGCGCTTCCTGAGAAGCGGCGAGCTCGACATGGTGATCGTCGGCGGCATCAACGGCAATTCGGCCGACGAAGTGCAGCCGGCGTTCGACCGGCCGCTCGCCGAGGGGATCGTGCTGTTCGCGGTGACGACGAAGGCGCAGGCCGACGCAGCCGGGCTGCCGGCGCTCGCGTGGATCGAGAGCGGCCGCGAGTTCGCGGACGCCGCCGCAGCGGCGCTCGCGCCGCGCGATGCGCAAGGCCGCGCAGTCACGTACGCGGGCGCCGACGGCGCGCTCGCGGTGCTGCGCGCGCTCGTCGGCCGCGAGGACGCCGCGTCGATCGCGTTCGGCAACGATCGCGATCGGGTGCGCTTCGGCCTGCGCGTCGATCGCAACGCGCCGCCGGTGAGCGGCGACGGCGGACGCGCACGCGACGCTGCGGACGCGAGCGGCTTGTCGACTTCGGCGCCGGTGCCGGTGCCGACATCGACATCGACATCGACATCGACATCGACATCGACATCGACATCGACATCGACATCGACATCGCCGGCTCCCGTTTCTTCTCACCTTTCGGAACCGTCGTCGACGCCCGCCGTTGCGTCGGCGCCGCCGGCGCATCTCGTCGCGCCGCTCGCAACGACCGTGCACGCGGAGCCGCCGGTGGCCGTCGCGACGGCCGAGCCGATTGCCGGCGCGTCGGCCGACAAGCGCGTGCCGATTCCCTCGACGCTGAAGGCGACCGACGTCGCCGCCGACGGCGAGCCGCTCGGCGTCGCCCGCTATCGGATCGATCTGCAGGAGACGCCGTGGCACGCGGGCGCGGGCGCGATCGCGTATCTGCCCGCGGGCAGCGTTGTCGTGACCGACGCGCCCGAGCTGCTCGACGGCATCGGCATGCTGCCCGCCGATCTGCTCGTGCTGTCGACGCGCGCGACGGCGTTCGCGCGCGCGCGGCTCGTCGTCGTCGATACGCTCGGCGAAGCCGCGTTGCAAGGGCTGATTCCGGCGGGCACGCGCCACGTGCGGCTGCTGACGTCGCTGCGCGCGGGCGCGCTCGCGCCGGACCGCTCGTCCGCGCCTGCGCCCGAGCGGCTGAAGCTGCACGACCTCGCGTTCCTCGCGCTCAAGCAGTGCTACGACGGCGTCGCGCAGCAGGGCTCGTTCATCGCGCTGCTGCTCGACGCGGTGAAGGACGACGTGCTGCATCCGGACGCGGGCATGTTCACGGGCCTCGTGAAGGCGCTCGCGATCGAGCTGCCGCATGCGCGCTCGCTCGCCGTGCTGACGGACGACGCGGACATCCGGCACGGCGTCGCGCGCGCCGAGCGCGAGAGCGGCGCGCAGCATCTGCTGCCCGTCGTCGCGCTGTGCGGCGGCCGGCGCCTGACGCCGCGCGTGACGCGCGACGCGGGCGAGCTGCCCGCCGACGGTTTCGCGCGGCTCGGGCCCGACTCGGTCGTCGTTGCGTTCGGCGGCGCGCGCGGGATCACCGCGGAGCTGATGAAGGCGGTTGCCGAGCACTTCCAGCCGACGATCCATCTGATCGGCAGCAGCGCGCTCGACGCATACGGCCCCGACGTGTTCTCGGGCAGCGACGAGGCGTTCGCGCGCCGTCGCCCCGACTACATCCGCGAGCAGAAAGCGCGCCATCCGCATTTGCCGCTGCCCGCGATCATCAAGGCGTTCGAGCGCCAGGTCGAGGCGCGCGCCGCGCGCCGCAACATCGACGTGATGAAGTCGTACTGCGGCCCGAACAAGGTGTTCTACCTGCGCGCCGACGTGCTCGACGCAGGCAGCGTGCGCGAGGCGGTCGGCCGGATCGCGGCGGCGGGCCAGCCGATCGATCTCGTCGTCAACGCGGCGGGCCTGAACCGCTCCGCGTCGGTCAACGTGAAATCGTTCGACGATTTCGTCGCGGTGCGCGACATCAAGATTCGCGGCTACTGGAACGTGCGCGACGCGTTCGGCGCCGCGCAACCGCGCGCGTGGTGCAACTTCGGCTCGTTCATCGGCCTGACGGGCCAGGCGGGCGAGACCGATTACGCATCGGGCAACGATTTCCTCAACACGCAGGCCGCCTACCATCGCGCGGCGCTCGCGCGCGATGAGTTCACGATCGGCTGGACGCTGTGGCGCTCGGTCGGTCTCGGCGCGAATCCCGTCACGCGCGCGTTCCTCGAAAAGAGCGGGCTCTTCACGAGCATGCGGACCAACGAGGGCATTCATCACTTCCTGCGCGAGATCAATCTGACCGAGCGCGCGGCGAGCTCCGTGCATCTCGGCGCGGCCGAGCGGCGCGCGATCGAGACGCATCTGCCGACGTTCTTCGATGCGCCGCCCGCATCCGTGCGCGCCGCGTCAACGCAGCGGCCCGTGCAATCGGCGAGCGGCGCGGCCGACGCGCAAGCCGTCGTCGCCGCACATGCGGGGCACGCGGCTTGGCCGTCGCCGCAATCGCATCCGACGCCGCCGCCGCGCGAGCGCATCGCGCAGCCGCCGAGCCACGATTTCTATCTCGGCCGCGAAGTGCGCCGCACGAGCGACAGCGTGACGTTCGAGCGCATCTTCGATCTGCGCACCGACGCGTATTTGCAGCACCACGTCGTGAACCGCTTCGCGACGCTGCCCGGCACGTTCGTGCCCGAGCTCGCGGCCGAGGCGGCGATGAAGCTGCTGCCGGGCCTGCGCGTCGTCGGCTTCCGCGACGCCGCGTTCCGCCACTTCCTGCGCGTGTACGACGCGCAGCGGCCGAGCACGAAGCGCATCCACGCGCAGGTTGTCGGCCGCGAAGGCGACGCGGCGGTCGTGCAGGTGCGCATCACGGGCGACGTGCTCGCGCCGAACGGCCAGGTGCTCGTGCAGGACAAGCTGCACTTCGAGATCAAGGCGCTCGTCGCGCCGCGCCACGCGAGCGCGCCCGCCTGGCCGATGCGGCCGGACGAGCCGCGCACGCCGGTCGCCGATCCGTATCATTTCGAATCGGCGCCCGTGCGCCTGACGGGCATGTTCGTGTCGACCGCGGATACCGGCGTCACCGCGTCGGGCAAGGTCGCGCGCTACCAGCTGAACGTCGCCGCCGACGATCCGGTGTTCTCGCGTTTCATCGTCCCGAGCATCATGCTCGACGGCCTCGCGCGCGTCGCGGTGCTGAATTACGTGGCGGACGACTACATTCCGCTCGCCGCGCCGGTGTCGATCGGCAGGATCGAACTGTACGAAAGCGGCAACGACTGCGAGCTCGCGCGCCGCTACGAGCGGATCGATTTGTACGCGACGCCCCGCGCATTCGCGCTCGAGGGCGCGCACGGCGGCAACCGCTTCGCCGCGGTGCGGCCCGACGGCCGCATGCTGATGGAGATGAGCGACGTGTCAGGCGTCGTGATCGGCTATGTGCACCGGACGACGGGCGCGTACGCGACGAAGGGCGAGGTCGACGCGCTCGCCGCGCGCCTCGCAACCGAGCGGGAGACGGCATGAGCAAGCACCGCCAGGCGCCGGGGCCGCGCGGCAGCCTCGTGATGGGCAACCTCGCCGCGTACAAGCGCAATCCGATCACGATGCTGCTGCGCCTGCATCAGCAGTACGGCGACGTCGCGCGCAACCGGCTCGGACCGTTCGTCACGCATGCGCTCGCGCATCCGGACCACATCCAGTATGTGCTGCAGGAGAACCATCGCAACTACGTGCGCGGGCGTTTCTACGACAACTTCAAGATGTTTTTCGGCGACGGGCTGCTGACGACGGACGGCGAATTCTGGCGCCGCCATCGGCGCGCGGTGCAGCCGCTCTTCCACAAGAAGCAGGTCGATGCGCACACGGCCGCGGTCGGCGACGCCGCGCTCGCGCTCGCGAATCGCTGGAGCGCGCTGCCGCCCGGCAAGTCGGTCGACGTCGTCGAGGAGATGATGCATCTGAGCCTGAGGATGCTCGGGCTGATGGTGTTCAACACCGACGTGTCGTCGCACGCGGAGGCGGTCGGCCCGGCGGTGCGCTTCGGCATCGAAGCGATGATGCCGCAGGGCAACATGAACGACTTCGTCCCGCGCTGGGCGCCGACGCGCTTCAATCGTCGGATCGCGCACGCGCGCCGCGCGATCGACACGATCGTCGCGAAGATCATCGCCGATCACCGCGAAGAACGCTGCGAGCCGAGCGACGTGATCTCGCTGCTGCTGAACGCGCGCGATCCCGACACCGGCGCGCCGATGACGCAGCAGGAGGTGCACGACGAAGTGATGACCGTGTTCCTCGCGGGGCACGAGACGACGGGCGCGGGCCTGGCGTGGGCGCTGTACGCGCTCGCGCAGCATCCGGCCGTGCTGCGCCAGCTGCGCGACGAGCTCGACGCGCGCCTCGGCGGACGCGCGCCGACCATGCAGGACTTCGAACAATTGCCGTACCTGTCGCAGGTCGTCGACGAGGCACTGCGCGTCTATCCGCCGATCTGGGGCTTCACGCGCGATCTCGTCGAGGACGACGAGATCGGCGGCTACCGGATTCCGGCGCGCACGTCGGTGTTCATGTCGCCGTACGTCACGCATCGCCATCCGGCGTTCTGGCGCAATCCCGACGCGTTCGATCCGGAGAACTTCGCGAGCGACGCGCCGGCGCGCCATCGCTTCGTCTATTTCCCGTTCGGCGGCGGGATGCGCAAGTGCATCGGCTTTCAGACCGCGCTCTTGCAGATGCGCGTGCTCGTCGCGGTGGTCGCGCAGCACTTCGATCTGAACGTGCTGCCAGGCCATCCGATCGAACTCGGCGCGACGATCTCGCTGCGGCCGGTGCACGGCATTCGTCTGATCGTGAAGCCGCGCGAGCGGCAGCAGAGCCATCTCGCGCGCGTGCGCGAGCACGAATCGGCGCGCGCGCTGCGGCCGCTCGGCGATTCGGTCGAACCGACGGGCGCCGCGTGTCCGATGACGGCGGCGCACGAGATCGGCGCGAACGCGGCCGCCGCCGCGGCGGCGGAGGCGGGCGCGCTCGCCTGCGCGCCTGCGGGCGGCGCGGCCGTCGCCGCGGAGCATGAGCATGCGGCGGCCGGGCAGCCTGCCGATGCCGCGCGGCTGTCGCTGGCTATCGCGCCCGCGGCGGCGCCGCACGACGCGGCCGCCGACGCGAATGCGCGCGGCGTGCCCGCGTGGCGCTTCACGTGGAAGCCGGTGCCCGTCGATGCGGTGCCCGACGAGCCGTCGCCCGCGTTGAGCGGCAAGCGGATCGCGCTCGTCAACGGGCGCGGCGGCACGGTCGAGCGCGTCGCGGCCGCGCTCGCGCGGACCTGCGCGAAGGTATCGGTGTTCGCGCCCGCCGCGAGCGCCGATCACGCGGAAGCCGCGCGAACCTTCGTCAACGAAGCGGGGCCGCTCGACGGCATCGTCGATCTCGGGCTCGAAACGCCGTTCGCGCTCGACGACGCGAGCGCATGGGAAGCGCCGATGCGCCGCACGGTCGAGCTGCTGAAGGCATGCTACGGCGACTGGGCGGCGGAGGACGACACGTCGCGGCTCTTCTATGTCGCGCTCACGTGGATGGACGGGCAGATGGGCTACGGCGGCGACGCCGGCGCGCAGCCGCTCGGCGGCCTGTGGGCGGGGCTCGCGAAGACGCTGCCGCAGGAGCTGCCGAACTGCAACGTGCGCGTGCTCGACATCGCGCCCGACGAGACGGGCCGCGTCGACCGGCACGTCGTCAACGAGCTGTATCGCTGGGGCCTGTTCGAGGTCGGCTATCGCAACGGCGTGCGCTACACGTTGCACGCGAAGCGCAACGAACTGCCGCCGCTCGCCGTCGACGCGAAAACGGCGCTCGCGCCCGGCGACACCGTGCTGTTCTCGGGCGGCGCGCGCGGGATCGGCCTGCTGTGCGCGCGTGCGCTGGCCGAACGCCACGGCTGCGCGGTGATCGTCACGGGGCGCGAGGCGCCGCCCGACGGCAGCGAGCCATGGATGGCGCTCGACGACGAAGGCTTCAAGCGATACGGCCTCGAACAGCTGCGCGCGGCGACGCCCGACAATCCGCCGAAGTCGATCCGCGCGACGCTGCAGCGCCTGAAGCGGCGGCGCGAGCTGAAGGCGGCGCTCGACGAGATGGCCGCGCTCGGTCTGGCGGTGCATTACCGCGTATGCGACGTGACCGACCGCGCGGCCGTGCGCGCGCTGTGCGACGAGCTCGGCGATTCGCTGCGGATGGTGATCCACAACGCGGGCGTCGACCAGCCGGTGCGGCTGATCCAGAAGCGCGCCGACGATTTCGCGCACACGGTCCGCACCAAGGTGCTCGGCTTCGCGAATCTGTGCGATGCGGTCCGCGCGCGGCCGCGGCTCGTGCAGTTCTGCAACGTCGGCTCGCTGACGGGCCGCTGGGGCGGGATGACGGGCGAGACCGACTATGCGGCCGCGAACGAGGCGCTCGCGCGTCTGGGCCTGTGGGCGGCCAAGCACGCGCTTTCGCCCGCGTGCGGCGTGAAGACGCTCGTGTGGCCGACGTGGGAAGGCGTCGGGATGATCACGAACTTCGCGGTCACGCAGCGCTACATCACGCCGATGAACGTCGACGAGGGCGTGCGCCACTGGCTGCGCGAGCTCGCGTCGCCGGGCAGCGGCGAGGCGATGTTCATGGGCGCGGTCGGTCGCGCGCCGACGCCCGTGCAGATCAAGGGCTTCCAGCCGATTCGCGAGCTGCCGAACATCGGCGAGCTCGTCACGCGCCGGCATCACGTCGGCGAGCCGCTGCGCTTTCGGCCGTTCAAGCGTTTCGAGGGCCGCTACGCGATCGATCCCGCCGTCGCGCCGTACTCGCACGCGTTCCGCTTCAACGGCCGCGCGGTGCTGCCCGCGTCGCTCGTGCTCGAGCACGCGTGCGCGGTCGGCGACTGGGTGATGCCGCCGACGGGCGAGCCGCGCGACCTGAGCGAGATGACGAACGTCGTGTTGCGTCTCGACGCGCTGCCCGACGTGTCCGGCGGCGGCGAGCCCGTCGAGATCGGCAGCGAGGCGGCCGGCTACATGATCGGCGACGTCTGGTGTGTCGACGTGCGCTGCAGCGACGCGCGCACGCGCGCCGAGCTGCTCAGCATGACGCTCGTCTATCGGCCGCAGCCGGAGCAGATCGGCGCCGCGTATGCGCGCCCGCCCGGCACGACGCCGGAGCCCGCGCGGCTCACGAGCGCGCCGCATGCCGCGTGGAACGGCGAGCTGCTGCCGGCGGGCGACTGGAGCGTGCCCGACGACGCGTCGGCCGGCATCGTGCGGATCGGCCGCGTGCCGCCCGCCGCCGTGTTGAGCCTCTGGGCGCTGCCGTTTCCGCTCGAACTGCGCCTGCCCGTCAATCACGTCGAGCACGTGCTGCGCGTGCTGCTCGCCGAATGGGGCGCCGCGCAGCCCGACGCGCCGGCCGTGTGGCGGATCGGCGGCGCGAAGCTCGCGCGTCTGCCGGCGTCGTCGGCAGACAGCGTCGTCGAGTACGCGACCGGCCGCTTCGCGGTGCTCGACGCGCGCGGCTACGTGCTGCTGCGTGTCGACGACACGCGCGTCGGCGCCGATGCCGACGCCGCACATGCGACGCAGTCCGAAACAGGCGCGCTTGCCGATCCGTTGACGGCATGATGCGCGACCGTACAAGTGAAGGAACGACAACGATGACGACGACGAACACGACGACGGAACCGAGCGCGGCAGTGGCAGCGACGTCGGCGCACCGGGATTGCAGCGGCCGCTATTGCATCATCGGCGGCGGCGCGGCCGGCATCGCGACGGCGAAGAACCTGCGCGAACACGGCATCGCGTTCGATCTGATCGAGCGCGAGGACGACATCGGCGGCACCTGGTACTACGGCAAGCCGTGCAGCGCGATCTACAAATCGGTGCACATGATCAGCTCGCGCGAGTTCTCCGAATACACGGATTACCCGATGCCGGCCGATTACCCGACGTACGCGCGCGGCGATCAGGCGCTCGCGTATCTGCGCGACTACGCGCGCCGCTTCGGCGTCTACGAGCACGCGGAGTTCAACCGGACCGTGCTGGAAGTCGCGCCGCTCGCGGAAGGCGGCTTGTGGCGCGTCGAGCTCGACGGCCACGACGTGCGCCACTACAAAGGCGTATTCGTCTGCAACGGCCATCTGTCGAAGCCGCAGGTGCCGGATTATCCGGGCCGCTTCGACGGGCTGCAGCTGCATTCGGCGCTGTACAAGACGCCCGACGTGCTGAAGGACAAGCGCGTGCTCGTCGTCGGCGCGGGCAATTCGGGCTGCGACATCGCGGTCGAGGCGGCCCATCACGCGAGCGCGGTGTTTCACAGCACGCGGCGCGGCTACTTCTACTGGCCGAAATTCCTGTTTGGGATTCCTGCGGATCGCTGGGCCGAGTGGCCGCTGAAGCTGCGCCTGCCGCTGTGGGCGCGGCGCTTGTTCGGCGAACGGCTCTTGCGTCTGACGACGGCCGGCCAGCCGGAAGACTACGGGCTGCCGAAGCCGGACCACAAGCTGTTCGAGGCGCACTTCATCATCAATTCGACGCTGTTCTATCACCTCGGGCACGGCGATCTCGCCGCGAAGCCGGACGTCGTCGAGCTGAAGGGCGACCGCGTGGCGTTCTCGGACGGCAGCGAGGAACAGATCGACGCGATCGTCTACGCAACGGGCTTCCAGCTGAGCTTCCCGTTTCTCGACCAGTCGTATCTTCAATGGGACAAGATGCAGCCGCGCCTCTACCTGAACATCTTCGATCGCGCGCATCCGAACCTGTTCTTCATCGGCCTGTTCCAGACGTCGACCGGCAACTGGCCGCTGATGGATTATCAGGCGCAGCTCGTCGCGCGCTACCTGCGCGCGCGCGATGCGGCGCCGCGCAAAGCCGCGCGGATCGACCGGCTGACCGGCCGCGACCGCTCGAACTGGAACGGCGGAATTCATTTCAGCGCGACGCAGCGGCACGTGATCGAAGTCGAGCATTTCGCGTACCGGCTGCAACTGAAGCGGCTGATTCGCTCGCTGCCCGATTCGCGCGTCGCGTCGCGGCAGGCGCGGCCCGTGGCCGTCGCGGCTTCGGCTTCGCCTCCGGCGCAAGCCGCCGCGCGCGTGCAGGCGGGAGACGCGTGATGCCGATCGTGCGCGTCGAGAACGTCAGCAAGACCTACTTGCTCGACAGCGTGAAAGTGACCGGCCTCGCCGGCGTGTCGATCGACATCGACGCGAATCGCTTCACCGTGCTGAGCGGCCCGTCCGGCAGCGGCAAGACGACGCTGCTCAACATGATCGGCTGCATCGACCGGCCGGACGCGGGGCGCGTGAGCGTGGCGGGGCAGGACACCGCGACGTTGTCCGACGATGCGCTGTCGGATTTCCGCGCGAGACAGGTGGGCCACGTGTTCCAGTCGTTCAACCTGCTGCCGGTGCTGTCCGCGTACGAGAACGTCGAATATCCGCTGCTGATGGCGCGCACGCCTGCACGCGAGCGCGCGGAGCGCGTCGCGTATCTGCTCGATGCCGTCGGCTTGAGCGGCAAGGGCGCGCACCGGCCGAGCCAGCTGTCGGGCGGCCAGCGGCAGCGCGTCGCGATCGCGCGCGCGCTCGCGGCGGGGCCGTCGCTCGTGCTCGCCGACGAGCCGACCGCGAACCTCGACAGCGTCACGGGCCAGGCGATCATCGCGTTGATGCACAAGATGCAGCGCGAGAGCGGCGTGTCGTTCATCGTGTCGTCGCACGATCCGCAGGTGCTGGATGCGGCCGACGACGTCGTGCAGATTCGCGACGGGCGCATCGTCGATCGCCGCCGCGTCGCGCAGGAGGCGCAGAGCTGATGCATACCTTCATGTTGGCGCTGCGCAATCTGCAGCGAAACCGGCGGCGCTCGATCACGACGCTGCTCGCGATGATCGTCGGCGTCTGCGCGATCCTGCTGTTCGGCGGCTTCAGCAAGGACATCACGTTCGGATTGCAGACGGATTTCGTGCGGCGCAGCGGGCACTTGCAGATCCAGCGGCACGGCTATTTCCAGTACGGCAGCGGCAACCCGGTCGCGTACGGGATCGGCGGCTACGAGCGGCTGATCGCGCAGCTGCGCGACGATCCGGTGCTCGCGCCGATGATCGCGGTGATCACGCCGACGCTGCAGTTCGGCGGGATAGCCGGCAACTTCGAAGCGGGCGTGTCGCGCACGGTGCTCGCGCAGGGCGCGATCGCCGACGAGCAAGACCGGATGCAGCAGTGGAACGACTACGGCTTTCCATTGACGCCGAAGCCGTATCCGCTCGTCGGCACCGTGCCCGATGCGGCGATCGTCGGGCACGGCGTCGCGCGCGTGCTGCATCTATGCGGGCCGCTGCGCGTGCCCGATTGCGGCGACGGCGGCATCGCGAAGGGGGCCGCAACGGCCGCGTCCGGCGTGGCGACGCCCGACGCAGCGACGTCCGATGCATCCGCGCCCGCCGCGGCCGACGCGCCCGCCGACGTGCTCGCGCTCGCCGCGGCCGAG
Source organism: Burkholderia sp. ABCPW 111 (assembly GCF_000773065.1). Classification (NCBI taxonomy): domain Bacteria; kingdom Pseudomonadati; phylum Pseudomonadota; class Betaproteobacteria; order Burkholderiales; family Burkholderiaceae; genus Burkholderia; species Burkholderia sp. ABCPW 111. The sequence goes on from NZ_JPWT01000070.1 coordinate 30,512, forward strand.
GCGGACGCGCAAAAGCGCGAGCGAAAGAGCGACGGCGCGGGCGCGACGCACATCGAGGTGCTCGCGGCGAACGCCTACGGCGCGCCGAACGTCGGCGGCTTCACGGTGGTCAAGGCCGAGCAGCAGGGCGTGAAGGAGCTCGACGACGTTTATCTCGCGATGCATCTGCCGCGCGCGCAGCGGCTCGTCTACGGCGGCGACGCGCCGCGCGTGACGGCGATCGAGATCCAGTTCAAGCACACCGCGCAACTGCCCGCCGCGCGCGCGCGGATCGACCAGCTGTTCGGCGGCCGCTTCGAAGGCCAGCCGCTCGACATGCTCGATTTCGCCGCGCTCAATCCGTTCTATGACCAGACGAACCGCATGTTCTCGATGATCTTCGGCTTCGTGTTCGTGCTGATCGGCGCGATCGTGCTGTTCGTCGTCAGCAACACGATGAGCACGGCGATCCTCGAGCGGACCGTCGAGATCGGCACGCTGCGCTCGATGGGCGTGCGCCGCGGCGGCATCCAGGCGCTGTTCGTCTGCGAAGGCGCGCTGCTCGGCATCGTCGGCGCGTCGGTCGGCGTGCTCGTCGCGCTCGGTCTCGCGGCAGCGGTGAATCACAGCGGGCTCGCGTGGACGCCGCCCGCGCGGATCGATTCGGTCGCGCTGACGGTGCGCGTGTGGGGCGAATGGCGCCTCATCGCGTTGACGTTCGTCGGGCTCGCGTTCGTCGCCGGGCTGTCCGCATGGCTGCCCGCGCGGCACGCGGCGCGGCTGTCGATCGTCGACGCGCTGCGCTACGTATGAGTTTCGTGAATTTTCAGTTTGAACAACGAAAGATCGAATCGATCGGGAGGTGGAGCGTGCGTCGCTTGTTTCGTACATGGTGGATCGGATTGAGTCTCGGCGCGGCGGCGCTCGCGCATGCGCAGACGCCGCCCGATCCGCAGAAGCTGCTCGCGGAAAGCGACGCGATCCGCACGCCGGCGAAGTCGTTCGTGCTCGCCGCGACGCTGACCGAATACCGGTCCGGCAAGCAGGTCGACGGCAACACGCTGTCGATCTATTCGAAGCCCGACGCGCCGGGCGGCGCGTTCCGCACGCTGGTGCGCTTCGTCGCGCCCGCGCGCGATGCGGGCAAGCTGATGCTGAAGAACGGCAACGACCTGTGGTTCTACGATCCGGCGAACCAGGCGAGCATCCGCATCTCGCCGGACCAGCGGCTGCTCGGGCAGGCGGCGAACGGCGACGTCGTGACCGTCAATCTCGCACACGATTATCAGGCGGAGCTCGAGGGCGCCGAGGACGTGATGGACGGCGACCGGCAGACGCGGCATTGTTACAAGCTGTCGCTGAAGGGCAATGCGCAGGGCCTCACGTACCATCGGATCGAGATGTGGCTCGACGCGTCGAACAGCCGGCCGGTGAAGGCGAAGTTCTATTCGGAAAGCGACCGGCTGCTGAAGAGCGCGTTCTATCGGCGCTATACGATGGAGCTCGGCGTGGAGCGTCCGACCGAGACGGTGATTATCGACGGCCTCGATCCGAACTGGGTGACGGTGATGCGCTTTTCCGGATACGCGTGGCGCGACATTCCGGACGCGTGGCTGCAGCGAGATTATCTGCCCCGCTTCCAGGCGCAATGACGCTCAGATCGTTGGCGGTCCTGATTTGCGCGGCGGCCGCGGCGATGCCGCTGCGCGCCGCGGCGGCAGGCGATGCTGACGCGCCGGGCGACGCGACGAACGCGGCGCTCGACCTGGCTGACGCAACGCCTGCCGCCGCGCCGGAAGCGGCGCGATCGTGGAAATTCAGCGTGCAGGATGCGGTGCGCTGGAGCGACGACCGTGACGCCGCTTCATCGTGGCGTAACCAGCTGTCGCTGGAATTCCAGTTCGAGCACGCGCTCACGCCGACGCTGAACGTGAACTTCGCGATGCGGTTCGATCGTTTCGATCCATTGTCGTCCGGCGCGGCGTCGCACCGTGACGTGATGCTCGTCAAGGAGGCGTATGCGAGCTGGAAGCCGTCGCCGCTGCTGGCGATCGACGCGGGCCGGATCAACGAACGCATCGGCGCGGCGATCGGCTACAACCCGACCGATTTCTTCAAGGCGGGCGCGGTGAGCCTCGACGTGCCGCCCGATCCGGACAGCCGCCACACGAACCGGCTCGGCAGCGTCGGCGTGCGCGCGCAGCGCGTCTGGGATTCGGGATCGATCGCGCTGATGCTGTCGCCGCGGCTCGCGAGCCGCAGCGTGCCGGGCGATCCGTTCGCGTCGTCGGACCTGCGGCGCACGAACGGCGTCGATCGCTGGATGCTCATCGGCAGCCAGCGGATCACGCCGGCGATCCAGCCGCAGTGGGTGCTGTACGGCGAGAGCGGGCAATCGCCGCAGTTCGGGCAGAATCTGAGCGTGCTGCTGGGCAACGCGGTGGTCGCGTACGCGGAATGGACGCTCGGCTGGCGGCCGTCGCTGATCGGCTCGGCGACGGGCGGCGGCAACGGCGACCGCGCGTTTCGCACGCGCTCGGCGGTCGGCTTTACGTGGACGCTACCGATCGACTTGTCGCTGACGGCGGAGCTGCAAGGCAACAGCGGCGGCGCGTCGGCATCGCAATGGCGCGCGCTGCAGGCGAGCGATCCTTACGCGTGGGGCCGCGCGGTTCGTACGTCGATCGCCGCGCAGGAGTTGCCGTCGCGGCACGGGCTGTTCCTGATGGCCGCATGGCGCAACGTGTTCGTGCGCCGCCTCGACCTGACGGGCTTCGCGCAACTCGATCTCGGCGCGGGGCGGCAGTATTGGGTCGAGCTGCGGCGGCGCTTCGACACGTTCGACGTCGCCGTGCAGTTCCTGCGGCAGACGGGACCGTCGTGGAGCCGCTTCGGCGCGATGCCCGAAGCGAGCAGCGTTCAGGTGCTGGGCATTTTTTATCAATGAGACGTCGTCAATCGTCGAATAACAAGGACAAGGGCCACTCTTCGATGAGCAAACGCATTCTGCAAATCGCCACCGCGATTCTCGCGGCCGTGCCGGTCGCAACCGGCGCGCTCGGCATGATGGGCATTCACGATCCGCTGTACGCATCGCTCGGCGTCGCGCTGCCCGCCGACGCGACGCTCGACAGCAACCTGCGCTTCTACGCGGGCGTCTGGTTCGGCCTCGGTCTCGGCGCGTTCTGGACGATCCCGAACATCGAGCGCAACGGCGTCCTGTTCCGCGCGCTGTGGACGATGATCTTCGTCGGCGGAATCGGGCGTCTCGTCTCACTCGTGTCGCTCGGCGCACCGTTCCCGCCGTTCATCGGCTTTACCGTACTCGAGATCGTCGGCGCGCCGCTGTTCGTCTGGTGGCAGCGCCGCGTCGCGGCGACGGCCGGCTGACGGGCGACGTCGAGCGCGCAGCGCGGCCGGCGCCGTCGGCGTGCGTTTGAAACACTTAGGTTGACTGACAAAAATGATGGCGGAAGGATTGCCGCGCGCGGCACCGCATGACGACGCGGCGGCGCTGCGGTTCTGCGTCGCGCGGCCGTCGGCGGCACTGACGGAGCGGTTGATGCGCGGCGAGGCGCACGTGTGGCGCGCACGCGCGGACGAAGCGGGTTCGTATCTGAAGCGCGATTGCTTGTCGCTGAGCGAATACGAGCGCGCCGCGCGGCTCAAGTTCGGCGCGCATCGCGAGTTGTTCGTGTTCGCGCGCGCGATGGTGCGCGTCGTGCTCGGCGAATACCTGAGCGCCGATCCGGCGCGGCTCGTGTTCGACGTCGAGCCGGGCGGAAAGCCGGTGCTGTTCGGCCGCGATCTCGAATTCAGCGTGAGCCATGCGTGCGGCGCGGTGCTGATGGCGGTCGCGAAAAAGCGGGTGGGCTGCGATCTCGAATCGCTCGGCCGAAAGCTCGACGTCGACGCGCTCGCGGCCGCGAGCCTCGGCGAACGCGAGCGCGACCTGTTCGAGCGCGCGCCGAAAAACGCGCGCGAGCGGCTGTTGCTGCAATTGTGGACGCGCAAGGAGGCGCTCTTGAAGGCGCACGGCGCGGGCCTGCGGCGCGATCCGCGGGAGCTGGAGATGCCGTGGCCCGTGTCGCCGGGCGCGCGGGACGAATGCGTGAGCGACGGCGTGCGGTGGGCGGTCGCCGACGTCGCGCTCGGCGCGCAGTGGCGCGCCGCGGTCGCGATGGAGGATCGCGGCGCGCACTTGCGCGGATTCTGTTTGGGGTGGTGAGCCGCCGTCCGGCGTCGCGATCGTGGCGATTGCGGCGAACGGGCGTGCGGCATCGTTCAAGTAACGCTACATGCAGGGGAATCGTTCATGGAGTCGATGTTCAAATGCGTCGCCGACGCGGCGCGGGCAGCAAGAAAAAGTCTGATGAATGCCTGGGCGACGGCGATCGTCGCCGCGATGTGCGCGATCGCCGCGCCGGCAGTGCACGCGGACACCGCGGCGGGCGCGGTCGACGATTACGCGGCGACGCGCTATCCGATCATCCTCGTCCACGGCCTGACGGGCACCGACGACTATTTCGGCATCGTGCCTTACTGGTACGGCATGCAATCCGATCTGCAGCGGCACGGCGCGACCGTGTTCGTCGCCGATCTGTCAGGATTCCAGAGCGACATCGGCCCGAACGGGCGCGGCGAGCAGCTGCTCGCGTACGTGAAGCAGGTGCTCGCCGTCACCGGCGCGCAGAAGGTCAACCTGATCGGCCACAGCCAGGGCGGGCTGACGTCGCGCTACGTCGCGGCGGTTGCGCCGGATCTCGTTGCCTCGGTGACGACGATCGCGACGCCGCATCGCGGCTCGCAGTTCGCCGACTTCGTGCTCGGCGCGCTGAGTCTCGATCCGACCGGCCTGTCGACGCCGATCTTCGGCGGACTGCTGAATATTTTCGGCATCCTGACAAGCCACACACACAACACGAATCAGGATGCAATCGCCGCGCTGAACGCGCTCAGCACGTCATACGCGACGCAATTCAACACGCTGTTCCCGAGCGCGGGCCTCGGCGCGGCCGGCGCGTGCGCGTCGGGCGTGCCGAGCGAGACGGTCGGCGGCAACGTGCACCTGCTGTATTCGTGGAGCGGCAGCGCGTACCAGCCGATCAAGGTGCTCGGCGTCACGACGGGCGCGATCGACACGAGCACCATTGCGCTCGTCGATCCGGCCAACGTGCTCGATCCGTCGACGCTCGTGTTCCTGACGGCCGGCAACATCATGGCGCTCAAGCAGGCGGGGCCGAACGACGGCTTCACGTCGACCTGCAGCTCGCTCTACGGAACGTCGATCTCGACGGATTACAAATGGAATCACTTCGACGAGATCAACCAACTGCTCGGCGTTCGCGGCGCGTATGCGCCCGATCCGGTCGCGGTGCTGCGCACGCATGCGAACCGGCTGAAATTACAGGGCGTTTGAAAGAAGGTTGAGCGGCGGCGCGCCGCGCGTCGTATGATTGTCCGACGAATGCGCCGCCGCTTGCGCGAGCGGCGGCGCACGCGCATTCATGCAGCGGACGCGTCATATGTAACGCGACGAGCAGACGAATGCGCGCAAGATGGCCAGTCTACGCACGACCTCCACGAGGATCTGCGAGACAGGCCACGCTTCGAGCATCTGGCGGCGGACCGGCAACGGGTCGCCGCCGGTTCGTTTCCGGCGTTAGCGCGCGCCGGGGGAATACGAGACCGCCGCGGTGAAGCGGCGCGGCGGCGGGGCTGAGGCAAGGTGGACGATGAACGGGACTTCCAGCATGCGCGAACAGGCGCTCGGCTTGAACGACGCAAGAGGCCAGGCGGCCGAACTGAGGCCGGCGCTCGACGTCTGGCCGATCCTGCTGATGGTGTCGGTGCTCGTGTGCGTCGTGATCGTGAGTCTGACGGTGGTGTCCTTCCTTAGGGTGTACATCGGCGGCGAGAGCACGTGGTCGAAGTCGCAGAAGGACGCGGTCATCTATCTGATCCGTTACGCGGAGACGGGCGACGAGCGCGCATACAAGCTCTACGAGGCCGCGATCGACAAACCCTATCGGCTGAGCCTCGCGCGCGCCGCGTTGCAGCGCAAGCCGCCCGATCGCGCGACCGCGCGCGAGGCGATCATCGCGAGCGGCATCGACCCTACCGACGCGGCGGCGGCCGCGCTGCTGCTGCCCGCGCTCAGCTGGGTCGCGAAGATCAACTACGCGCTGCAGTGCTGGATGCAGGCCGACGTCGAGCTCGCCGAGTTCCGCAGCGTCGCGAGCCAGCTGCACGCGCTCGTCAGCAGCGGCCATCGCGACGATCCGCGCGTGAAGGAGCTCGAATATCGCGCGTGGGACATCAACGAGCGCGTGTCCGGCCTGCCCGATCGCTTCTCGAAGGCGTTCAGCGACGAATTCCGCTCGAGCGTCGCGCTGCTGCTCGTCTGCTACTTCGTCGCGTCGATGTTCCTGATGTATCTCGCGCTCGTCTGGGCGCGCAAGGCCGCGTTGCAACGGTTGTCGATCCAGTACGCGCTCGACCGCAGCGAGGCGTTCGCCGAGGCGGCGCTGAGCTCGGTCGCGGAGGCCGTGATCACCGTGGGGCTCGCGAAGAACGTCGACTTCATCAACAACGCGGCCGAGCAGTTGCTCGGCTATTCGGCCGCGGCGTGCGTTGGCGCGCCGGTGTCGAGCGTGCTGATGCTGCTCGACAAGGAGACGGGGAACGCGGTCGACATCGTCGACGAACTCTGGGCGCGCGAGGAGCGTACGCCGATCAAGCGCGAGGTGCATCTGCTGCGCCGCGATCACTCGAAGATAGTTGTACAGACAACCATCTCGGAAATGGGCGACCGCGTGCATGGCCACATCGGCTACGTGCTGATCCTGCGCAACATGACGCGCGAGCAGCAGTTCCTCGAAAGCCTCGCATGGCAGGCGACGCACGACGTGCTGACGGGGCTCGTGAACCGCGTCGAGTTCGAGCGCCGTCTCGAAGTCGCGCTCGCCGACGCGACCTCCGGCAAGGCCCGCATCGATTCGATGCTGCTGATGCTCGACCTCGACCGCTTCAAGGAGATCAACGACACGTGCGGCCACGCGGCGGGCGACGCGATGCTGCGTGAAGTTACGCAGCGCTTCCAGAGCTGCCTCGACGACGAGGACGTGCTCGCGCGGCTCGGCGGCGACGAGTTCGGCGTGCTGCTGCCGCACGGCGCGGGCTCGTGGCCGTCGAAGAACAAGGCCGAGCGGCTGCGCCGCAGCCTCGAGGATTTCGTGTTCCTGTGGGAGGGCGAGCGCTTCACGGTCAGCGTCAGCATCGGCGTGCTCGAGCTCTGCAAGGCGCCGCGCAATCTCGAGATGGCCGTCAAGCTTGCCGACATCGCGTGCTACATCGCGAAGGAGCGCGGGCGCAACCGCATCCAGCTCGCCGACCCGAGCGACTTGCAGCAGGCGCGCCACGTCGGCGACGTGCAATGGAGCCGCCGGATCAAGACCGCGCTCGAAACCGACGGCTTCCGCCTGTACGTGCAGCCCATCGTCCACACGCGCCCGGATTCCGGCACGCCCGAGCGCGCGGAGGTGCTGCTGCGCATGACGGGCGGCGCGGGCCGCGACATCTCGCCCGCCGCGTTCCTGCCGGCCGCCGAGCGCTACGGGCTGATGGGGCTCATCGACCGCTGGGTGGTCCGCACCGTGTTCCACAAGTTGAGCGCGATGCCGGTACGCGAGTACCACGAATACAACGTGAACTTGTCGGGCGCGTCGATTTCCGACGAGCGCTTTCTCGAATTCGTGATCGCCGAGCTGTTGAGCTCCGGTCTCGAACCATCGGTGATCTGCTTCGAGATCACCGAAACGATCGCCGTGAAGAATCTCGAGCTTGCGTCGCGCTTCATGAGCGAGCTGCGCACGATAGGCTGCCGCTTCGCGCTGGACGATTTCGGCGCGGGCATGTCGTCGTTTCGCTATCTGCGCAACCTGCCGATCGATTACCTGAAGATCGACGGCGAATTCGTGTCGAACATGATGTCGGACCGGGTGAGTTTTGGCGTCGTCAGCGCGATCAACGCGGTCGCGCACTCGATGCGTTGCAGCACCGTCGCCGAGCATGTGGAATCCGACGCCGAGCTCGGCATGCTGCGCGAGCTCGGCATCGACTTCTGCCAGGGATATTTCTTTGCTCAGCCTTCGCCGTGGCGCGAGGGCGGCTATTGACGTGGTTGGGTGACTTTATCTAAGGAGAGGAAATTGCATATCCCTTTTGAACGCGAAGGCGACTTGATGGATATCGGGAGCTATCCACACTGGCTACAGGACGTGGTCGGCACGGTGCGGGCGGCGCGCGACCGCGTGCGCTTCCACGAGGTTTTCTCGCTGATGCGCGACGGCCGCCTCGCGCCGCGGCAGCTCGCCGCGTTCTTCGTGAACGGCTGGCCCGTCGTCGAGCAGTTTCCGAAGTACATGTCGATGAACCTGCTGAAGGCGAACGGCACGAGTTCGTCCGGCGACGAGAAGGCGCGCCGCTATCTGATTCGCAACATTCGCGTCGAGCTGAACCACGTCGAGCACTGGGTCAACTGGGCGGAGGCGAGCGGCTTGCCGCGCCGGCAGCTGATCGACGGCGACAGCCCGCCCGCCGCGCTCGCGCTCAGCCACTGGTGCTGGAAGAGCAGCAGCGCGGATTCGCTCGCGGCGAGCATCGCGGCGACCAACTACGCGATCGAAGGCGTGACGGGCGAATGGAGCGCGGACCTGTGCCGTTCGGACGTCTATGAAATGGGTTTTCCCGAGCATGTGCGCGGCCGTGCGATGCGCTGGCTGAAGCTGCATTCGAGCTATGACGACAAGCATCCGTGGGAGGCGCTCGACATCGTCGCGACGATCCTCGGCCAATCGCCGAGCACCGAGCAGGTGCGCGACGTCTCGGCCGGCATCGAGCGCAGCTTCCGTTATTTCGAGATGAGCCTTTCATGCTGCCTCGACGCGTGAGCTCCGCGCGTCGTCGTCTGGCGGCGGGCGAACGCAAGCCCGGCCGGCGACGGCGAGGCGAGCCCGCTTCGCGGGCGATCCGCGGTGGCGCGCGTCGATCGGTCGCGCATGCGTGTCCATGCGTGGCGGCGACGGAGAGGCGCACCGCTTCGCCGGCCGCGTCGTAAATATTTCGTCTATTCGGTAACAGACCGTCACGGCGCCGCGCGAGCGCGCCAAGCTCGGTATACTGTCCTGTCTGCGCCGGCGCCGTGTCGCGTCCGGCTTGTTCTCTTCCTAGTTCGATACACGCTACACGCATGAAACGTCATCTGTTTGCTTTTGTGGCCGCGGCCGTCGTGTCCGTTTCGGCAATCGCTCAAACCGCGCCCGTCGAGGTGGTCAGGAACGCCGTGGAGGGCACCGTCGGCGCGATGAAGGCGGACCCCGCCGCGCGCGGCGGCGACATGGCGAAGATCACGCAGATCGTCGAAGCGCGCTTTCTGCCCGCGACGAACTTCGAGCGCACGACGCGCATCGCGGTGGGCGATGCGTGGAAGCAGGCGAGCCCGCAGCAACAAGAGGAGCTGTACAAGCAATTCCGGATTCTGATGACGCGCACGTACGCGGCATCGCTCGCGCAGCTCGGCAGCCAGGACGCGAAGTTCAGTTTCAAGGCGGCGGGCGCGGGCGGCGCCGACGCGCTGGTGCGCTCGACGGTGACGACGCCGGGCGACAGCCAGTCGGTCGGCTACCGGCTCGGCAAGATCGGCAACGACTGGAAGATCTACGACATCGACATGTCGGGCGCGTGGCTGATCCAGGTCTACCAGGGCCAGTTCAAGGCGCAGCTCGCGCAGGGCGGCATCGACGGTCTGATCGCATTCCTGACGAAGCACAACGCGCGCGCGAACTGAGCGCGCCGGCCGATTCGTTCGGCATTCGTCATTCGTCATGCAAATGGGCGCTTCGGCGCCCTTTTTCATGTCGCGCGATGAAGATGCGGGGTGTGTCGAGCGCGCTGCGTGTGGCGTGTGGCGTGCGCTCGCCGCTGATGCTTGTGTCGCGCGTTCGCCTAGCGCCTGCGATGCTCGACCGCGAACTTGATCAGCTCCGCCTGGCCTTCGATATCGAGCTTGCGTTTCAGATTCAGCCGATGCGTTTCGACCGTGCGCACCGACAGGCCGTTGCGCTGCGCGATCTGCTTGCTCGACAACCCGTGCGCGAGCGCATCGAGGATGTCGCGTTCGCGCGGCGTGAGCCGGTCGAGCGGCGACGCTTCCGCGCTCGCGTGAATCATCCGTGCGGCGATGCCCTCGCTGAAGAACGTCTGACCGGCGAGCACCGCACCGATCGCGCGCACGATCTCGGTCGCGGGCGAATCCTTCAGCAGATAGCCGCTCGCGCCCGCGCGCACCGCCTGCGTCACGTATTCGACGTTGTCGTGCATCGACAGCATCAGCACGCGAATCGCAGGGAAGCGCTCGTGAAAGACGCCCGCGAGCGCGATTCCGTTCATGCCCTGCATGCCGATGTCCATCAGCGCAAGATCGGGCTCGAGCGATTCGGCGAGCGCGAGCGCTTCGTCCGCGTTGCCCGCTTCGCCGACGACGGCGAGGCCGGGCGCCGCTTCGAGGCGCATCTTGAGGCCGTCGCGCACGAGCGGATGGTCGTCGACGAGCAGGAGGCGCGCGGGGCGCGTCGTCGAGGAGGAAGTCGTCATCGCGTGGTTCCTGTTGAGTCGGCGCCGGACAGCGGCACGCGCGCGGCGACGACCGTGTGTCCGACCTGCGAGCTGATCGCGAGCGCGCCGCCGAGCGCGTCGAGCCGCTCGCGCATGTTGCGCAGGCCGACGCCGCCGCGCGCGTCCGCCTGCGCGCGTTCGGCGTCGAAGCCGCGGCCGTTGTCGGCGATCGTCAGCGCGGCTTCGCGCGACGACAGCTCGAGCGTAACGGCCGCGCGCGTTGCATGCGCATGGCGCAGGATGTTGGTCAGCGCCTCCTGCGCGATGCGAAAGAGCGCGGTTTTCACGGGTGCCGGCAACGACGGCGCGCCGCCGTGCTCGACCCGCGTGAAGCCGAGCTCGACGCCCGTCTCCACGCCGAGTTCGCGCACCAACTGGTCGAGCGCGGCTGCGAGGCCGAGGTCGTCGAGCATCGTGGGGCGCAGCGCGTGCGAGATGCGGCGCACTTCGCGCAGCGTGTCGCCGAGCCGCGCGATGCCTTTCGACAGCGCGGCTTCCGCGGCGGTCTCGCGCGTCGGCAGGCGCGCGAAGCGTTCGAGCGCCGATTCGAACATCAGCTTCGCCGACACCATCATCTGGCTGATGCCGTCGTGCAGCTCGCGCGCAAGGCGCGCGCGCTCCTGTTCCTGTGATTCGACGACTTGCTGCGCGAGGCGCTTGAGCTTCGCGTCCGCGCTGCGCGACTCGCTCACGTTCAGCACGAGCGCGCACAGCGCGATGACCGCGGCGCCCGCGAGCGCGATCGCGCTCAACCACGTCATCGTGCGCTCGATGTTCGCCGATGCGCGCGCGTCGATCCGCGCGAGCGCGGTGTCGACGTCGTCCAGATAGATGCCGGTGCCGACCATCCAGCCCCAGCGCGGCAGCGAAACGACGTAGCCGAGCTTCGGCGCGAGCTTGCCTGTCGACGGGCGCTGCCACACGTAGCGCACGTAGCCGCCGCCGCGCGACGCGGCCGCAATCAGCTGTTGAATCGCGAGCGAGCCCCGCGGGTCGCGCAGCGACCAGAAATTGTGACCGACCCGTTCGGGCTCGCGCGGATGCATCAGCGAATTGCCGTTCAGATCGTAGACGAAGAAGTAGCCGTCGGGGCCGAATTCCATCTTTTGCAGCATCGCGAGCGCTTGCTGGCGGAGCATCGCGTCGTCGCGCGCGTTGTCGCGGCCTGCCTCGTACAGCGGCGCGACGGCGCTCGTCGCGAGATCGACGTAGTGCTTGAGCTCGATTTCCTTGCTCGACAGGTACGCGGCCTCGATCGTCGCGTGCTGCGTGCGCGCGAGCAAGGTTGCTTGCTGGCGCACGCCCAGGCCGATCGCCGCGATCGTCACGAGGAAGGGCACGATCGCGAGCAGGAAGATCTTGAACTTCAGCCTCATCGCAATGGGCATCCGGCCGTGGGGGCGCGCGCCGCGCACGCGCGGCGGACCGCGCGCGGGGGCGCGCCGTCGATTGTCTGTCTGGTCGGCGGCGCGCCGCCTTCAATGATGTCGCGCGCGAGTCTCATCTGGGTTCCATCGCCGGGATTGGCACATGTCGGCGAGCGGCTTGTGGTTGTCGTTCGGCGCCGATCGTTCCGCCGAGCGCATTCTAGCGGAAGATTCGCGGCCTCGACTTGACGGCGCGCGGTATGCGCGCGGCGGATGCTCGAAGAAGCGGTCGGAAACGGGCGGCGTTCACCCGCGTCGTTTTGCGTGTATCGCTCGCGTGGCGACAAGCGCGTGCGGAGAGGGGGCCTTCCGGCGTCTCAAGCGCGAGTCGATCGGCACGACGGCGGCGCGGCGATCGAAGCCGCGACGCTCATGTCATGCCGGTCAGGCTGCAACCGCCTGCTTCGTATGCGAATCGACAAGTCGCGCCGAGCGTCATGCGATGCAGCCGGCATCCCGATTCGAACGCTCGCCGCCATGTGCGCGACGACTGCCCGGAAGGGCGATGCGGGCTCTCGCGGTTTCGTTTCTCGGCATGTTGATTAGATATGCGAAGTAATGAGGTGGGGGGGAATACGCCTGAAGAGATGCGGTCGAAGGAGGGTATTTTTGAGATACGAGGATGCGCCGTAAAAGAAGACTTGAAATTGCAGTGCACCAAATAAGAGAATTACGCGGCTTGGAAGATAATCGAATTGCCAACCCATACAAATCAATTACTTTGTCGACGATTTCAATTCAAATTCCTTACTAAATCGTTTTTCGAATAATTGCTCCAAATTTTGTGTGGGCACATCAAATAAAGTTTGACGGCAAAATTTTTTCCTTGCTATCTTCTGCTCCCAAGACACGCGCTACATACAGGCTGATCGAAGAAAGTGAATGAAGAACCGGCGTTTCGTCTGAAAAATGGGGTGCGGGCCTCAACCTGACGAATACCTGTCTGAAAAGCGTTGCTGCAACATTAAAACCGGCGAACCGGCCGCGGGGAATAAATCAATAGCGTCGTATCGATTGAATTCGCATCGTACACCGCGGCTAATAATTTGGATTCCAAAACAAATTGAAAGCTTGCGGGCCGATGGCGAATGAAGAGTCCAGCGCATCGCGTCGCAGCTGGACGGCTGGACGAATCGTGCTTTGGGGGTGAAAGTGGGTATGAAAGTCGACGAAGGCTTGGCTGTTTCAAACGACGGACTCGCTCGGCTCGGTCGTCCGCGCGAATTCGGCAAAAGGCAGCAGAACCCGGCTCGGCGCTTCGGCGGCCTCGCGATCGTGCTCGCGCTGCACATCGTGCTGGTTTATGCGCTCCTCAACGGCCTCGCGACAAAGGTCGTGCAAGTCATCCAGCATCCGATCGAGACGCGCATCATCGAACCGGTGAAGCCGCCGCCCCCGCCGCCGATGCCGACGGTCAAGCTCCCGCCGCCGAAGTTCGCGCCGCCGCCGCCTCCGTTCGTGCCGCCGCCGGAAGTGCCGGTGCAGGCGCCGACCCAGCCGACGATCACGCACCAAGCTGCGCCCGTGCAATCCGCGCCCGCCGTGCAGGCGCCGGTGGCCGCCGCGCCCGCGCCGGCGAAGGCGGTCAGCCATGAAGTGGGCGTCGTGTGTCCGAATTCCGACCAGATCCGCGCATCGATGCAGTATCCGAAGGAAGCCCAGGAGAACAACATCACGGGCGACGTGACGATCGAATTCGTCGTCGATGCGGAAGGGCGCATCACGAGCGAGCGCGTCGCGCAATCGGCCGATCCGGTGCTCGATCGTGCGGCGTTCAATGCGGTCAAGCAGTTCAAGTGCGTAGCGCAAGGGCAGTCGGTGCGCGTGCAGGTTCCGTTCTCGTTCAACCTGAACTGAGCCCGTACGCGGGCCGGACAGGATCGGGAGCGAACCCGGTTAATCAGTTCAACGAAAAATTTGGAGTGGGGTATGACCAAGCGTTCACTGGCCGCTCTGGCGGCAAGCATGTTGATCTCCGTCGCTGCGGTTGACGCGCTTGTCGCGCCGCAGCAGGCCTTTGCGCAGGCGAGCGACGCGGCGGTCGCGGTGTCCGCGGCCACGGCACCTCAGACGGCGAACACGGCGGCAGAACCCGCGCCGCCGCCCGCGCCCGCGGCGACCGAAGCTGTCGAGAATCCGTACGGCCTCGGCGCGTTGTGGAAGAACGGCGATTTCGTCGCTCGCTTCGTGCTGCTGTTGCTCGTCGTGATGTCGATGGGCAGCTGGTACATCATGATCACCAAGTTCCTCGATCAGCTGCGCGCGAACCGCCGTGCGAAGGTCGCCGACGAGCAGCTGTGGAGCGCGCCGTCGCTTGCCGAAGGCGCGAAGCGGCTCGACGAAGCGTCGCCGTTCCGCTTCATCGCCGAAACGGCGATCGAGGCGGGCGAGCATCACGACGAAGCGCTGCTCGAAGCGGTGGATCGCAATACGTGGATCGACGTGTCGGTCGAGCGGGCGATCACCAACGTGTCGAACCGCCTGCAGGACGGGCTCGCGTTCCTCGGCACGGTCGGCTCGACGGCGCCGTTCGTCGGCCTGTTCGGCACCGTGTGGGGCATCTATCACGCGCTGACGGCAATCGGCATCGCGGGCCAGGCGTCGATCGACAAGGTCGCGGGGCCGGTGGGCGAGGCGCTGATCATGACCGCGATCGGCCTCGCTGTCGCGGTGCCGGCGGTGCTCGGCTACAACTTCCTCGTGCGTCGCAACAAATCGGTGATGGAGCGCGTGCGCAACTTCGGCGCGCAACTGCACACGGTGCTGCTCGCGGGCGGAAAGCGGGCCTCGCGAGCGAACGTGCAGGCCGCGTCGCTCGTTCGCTGAAGCGGGGTGCGCCATGGGCATGAGCGTCGGGCAGGACGATAACGACGAGGTGATCTCCAACATCAACACGACGCCGCTCGTCGACGTGATGCTGGTGCTGCTGATCATCTTCCTGATCACGATTCCGGTCGTCACGCACACGATTCAGCTGCAACTGCCGAAGGAAACGATCCAGCCGCTGCAGACCACGCCGAAGAGCGTCGAGATCGCGGTCAATCGCGACGGCGATGTCTTCTGGAACGAGACGCTCGTCGACGCTTCAACGCTGCTGTCGAAGCTGAAGACCGTATCGGTGATGAATCCGCAGCCGGACGTGCACGTGCGCGGCGATCAGAGCACGCGCTACGAGTTCATCGGCCGCGTGATCACCGCATGCGAGCGGGCCGGCATCGCGAAAGTCTCGTTCATCACGGAACCGCCCGCGCGCGGCGGCTAGGAGGCGACGATGGGAATGAACGTATCTTCGGGCGGCGGCGAGCCGGACGTGATGGTCGACATCAACACGACGCCGCTCATCGACGTGATGCTGGTGCTGCTGATCATGCTGATCATCACGATTCCGATCCAGATGCACTCGATCAAGATGAATCTGCCGGTCGGTAATCCGCCGCCGCCCGCGACGCAGCCGGAAATCGTGCAGATCGACATCGATTTCGACGGCACGACGACGTGGAACGGCGCGCCCGTGCCGAACCGCGCGGCGCTCGAGGCGAAGCTCGCGCAGGTCGCGGCCGAGCCGGTGCAGGCGGAGATTCACCTGCGGCCGAACAAGCTCGTGCCGTACAGGGACGTCGCCGCGGTGCTCGCGTCCGCGCAGCGCATCGGCGCGACGAAGATCGGGCTGATCGGCAACGAGCAGTACATGCAATAACGAAGCGAGCGTGTCCCATGATCCAACGATGGTTGAAGTGCGCCGTGCTGGCGGCCGCGCTCGGGGGCTGCTGCGTCGTCGCCGCCGAAACGTTGCGCCCGGACGTCGCGCGGCCGCTCGGCGCCGCGCAGGACCTGTATCGAGCGCACAAGTACCGCGATGCGCTCGGCAAGATCGCGCAGGCCGCGGCGGTGCCGAACAAGACGCCGTACGAGACCTACATGGTCGAGGAGATGCGCGGCGCGGCGGCGATGGCGGCGGGCGATACCGGCGCGGCGATCCAGGCGTACGAGGCGGTGCTGGGTTCCGGCCGGCTGTCGAAGGACGACGAGCAGCGCACGACGGCGGCGCTCGCCAGCGTCTACTTCCAGCAGCGGAATTATCCGCAGGCGATCAAGATCGCGCAGCGCTATCTGAAGGCAGGGGGGGGCGATCCGGACATGCGCACGCTGCTGGTTCAGTCGTACTACCTGTCGAACGATTGCGCGGCGGTGATGGGCCAGCTCAAGCCGAGCGTCGACGCGCAGGCGCGCGCCGGACACGCGCCCGACGAGGCGCAGTTGCAGATGCTCGGCACATGCGCGCAGAAGATGAAGGATGGGGCGACTTATCGGGCGTCGCTCGAGAAGCTCGTCGCGTATCACCCGAACCCCGCGTACTGGGACGAACTGTTTCGTTCGATTCGCGACAAGCCCGGCTATCTGTCGTCGCTCGATCTCGACATGTATCGGCTGCGGCGCGCGACAGGCGCGCTGAACGGCGCCGACGCATACATGGAGATGACGCAGCTGGCGCTCGTCGCGGGTTCGGCGGCGGAAGCGAAGCAGGTGATCGATCAGGGCTTCGCGTCCGGCACGCTCGGGCGCGATGCCGGCGCGGATCGCGAGAAGCGGCTGCAGGCGCTCGCGGCGAAGCGCGCGCAGGCGCCGGCCGACAACGCGAATCCCGTCGCGCCGATCGACGCCGGGATGAATCTCGTGTTCGCCGGGCAGACGAAGCAGGGCATCGCGGCGATGGAGGCGGCGCTTGCGAAGGGCGGCATCGAGCATGTCGACGAAGCGCGGCTGCGGCTCGGCGAAGCGTACTACGTGGCGGGCGAGAAGGCGCGCGCGGTGCAGACCTTCCGCAGCGTGCAGGGCGGCGACGGCTCGGCGGATCTCGCAAGACTGTGGGCGCTCGTCGCGGCGAGATAGCGGCGCTCGCGCGCTTGGAGGGGCGGGAACGGCGGTTATCGGCGAAACACGGGGAAAGGAGCGGCTTTGCTGATCGGTGAAACGAACGGTGCCATCTTGCGCGGCGCATCCGGGCTCGGGACGTTCCCGGACAGCTTGCGCAAGGCGTGCACGTCGCCCGCGCGGCCCGCATCGCGTATGGCGGGTCGCCGCTTCGCGATGCGGGCTGCGCGGGCGCAGCGCAGCCGGCTTCTTCATCAAAAACGATTCTTGATCGCGGGATTGTGTGTTGCCATGGTTTTGCCACTCGACGAATCGGCGGTAGTCGCAGCCTCGATTGGAAACAAGATACGAGCGCTGCGCCAGCGGCTCAAGCTCACGCTCGACGAAGCAGCGGCGGCGGCCGGCATTTCGAAGCCGTTTCTGTCGCAGGTGGAGCGCGGACGCGCGACGCCGTCTATCACGTCGCTCGTCGGGATCGCGCGTGCGCTCGGCGTGACGATGCATTACTTCGTCGATGCGCCGACCGAAGCGCGTTCGGTATGCCGCAGCGAGGCGCTGCAGTATTTCAGCCTCGCGAACTCGACGAACGCGTTCGCGCGCCTGACGAACGTTGTCGACGGCCGGCAACTCGACGCGATTCTCGTGCGGATGCCGGCCGCGCAACCGCTTTCGGAAGTCACGACGCACGCGGGCGAGGAGTTTCTGTACGTGGTGAGCGGCCGCGTGGAACTGACGCTGGAGGACGTGACGTTCTCGCTGGCGGCGGGCGACACCGCGCATTACGAATCGACGACGCCGCATGCGTGGCGCAACGGCGGAGACAGCGAGGCGCTGGTCGTCTGGGTGGGGACGCCCAGGTTGTTCTGAGCAAGCCTGGCAACTCGGTTTGATCTTCGAATGTAAATGTAAGGAATCCTGATGTCATGAGGCGGTGAGATGCCGAAGCAGACGGGATGAAAAGAAACGAATAACAGGGCTCGCTTCGTAGAAATTTCGTGAACCTAACAAATTGAAAAGAAGCGAAGGGCCGTGAAGACGCGAGCGCGTCGATCGTTTGGCGGCGTCCGGCGGGCAGTCGGGCGGCAGCGGGGGCGGTACGCGAGTGCCGCGAGTCGGGCGCGGGGTTCACAAGATTGCCGCGCGCAACGGGTGGGGTCTTACTGACGAGTGAGAGGGGAAAGATGAAGCAAAGAGCATTGGCGTTGGCGATCAAGCGGATCGTCTGGGCCGAGTTGGCGTTGACGGCCACGCTGGCGGCGCCCGCGTTCGCGCAGAGCCAGCCGGCATCTGCCGGCGCGGCGGCATCGGCACAAGGCGCGAGCGTCGCGCTCGCGCAGGCGGATGCGGCGGCGAGCGCGACGGGCGCGGTTTCCGCGCCGGCCGCGGCGGCGCCCGCGGCCGCCTCGGGCGCCGCCGAAGCGGCGGGCGCGACGCCGGCTGCACCGGCTGCACCGGCCGCGAAGAACGGCGTCGCGCAGATCAAGCGCTTCGAGGTGACGGGCTCGCTGATTCGCAGTGCCGACAAGGTCGGCTTCCAGCAAGTGCAGACGGTCACCGCGAAGGACATCCAGGACAGCGGCTACACGAACGTCGCGGACTTCCTGCGCGGCGTGTCGGCGAACTCCGCGAGCAGCTGGAGCGAAGGGCAGACGAACGGCTTCGCCGCGGGCGGCGCGGGCATCGCGCTGCGCGGCCTGAGCGAGAAATACTCGCTCGTGATGGTCGACGGCCAGCGCGTCGCGCCGTACGCGTTCGCGTCGAACGGCACCGACACGTTCTTCGACCTCAACACGCTTCCCCTCAACATCATCGACCGCATCGAGATCGTGAAGACGGGCGCCGTGTCGCAGTACGGCTCGGACGCGATCGCGGGCGTCGTCAACATCATCACGAAGCACAACTATCAGGGGCTGCAGCTCGACGGCAGCTACTCGGGCGCGACGCAAGGCGGCGACGGCACGACGAAGTTCAGCATTCTCGGCGGCTTCGGCGATCTGAACTCGGACCGCTTCAACATCACGGCGGCCGCGAGCTACTACAAGGCGAACGGCTTCACGATCGCCGATCGCGACACGACGAAGAACCAGGATTTCACGAACCAGGCGGGCGGCCTCTCGCTGCTCGCGCCGTCGTTCTGGCAGACCAACGGCGGCGCGACCGCGCAGGCGCTCAGCGGCTGCCCGTTCGGCGGCGCCGTGCGCCCCGCCGCGAGCAACTATCTGAGCGCGGGCGCCGGCATGGGCGGCACCGTGTGCAGTTTCAATTCGGCGGAATCGACGTCGATCGCGCCGTGGACCGAGCGTCTGAGCGCGAAGGTGCATGCGGACTTCAAGATCGACGACAAGACGACAGCGTTCGCCGATCTGTGGGAAAGCAACAATACGACGGTGCAGAACAACGGCGTGCTGACGGTGGGCAGCCCGACGTCGCCGAGCCTCGTCCTCAATCCGGCGACCGGCAAGCTGAGCCAGTTCAATTCGGTCGTGCCCGCGAGCAATCCGTACAACCCGTTCGGCGTCGATACGCCGCTCGCCTATACGTTTCCGGCTGCGGCGTCCGACCGGACGAGCTCGAACTTCTGGCGCGCCGCGACGGGCGTCAAGGGTTCGTTCACGCTGCCGTACGGCGATTGGGACTGGTCGGCGGCCTACTCGCATTCGCAGAGCGTCGTGTCCAACACGTTCAATAACGTGCTGAACGCGTCCGTCGTCAACGACATCTATCAGAACGGCACGCTGAACTTCGCGAACCCGTCGGCGACGCCCAACGCGTTCAACGGGCTGTACATGTCGACGACCAACCTCGGCGTGTCGAAGCTCGACGCGGTCGATGCGACGCTGTCGACGCCGAACCTGTTCAAGCTGCCCACGGGCGACGTCGGCTTCGGCCTCGGCGCGCAGTTCCTGCACGAAAGCGAATTCATCGGGCAGGGCTCCGAGGCGCTGAGCGGGCAGGTGCTGAACCCGCTGACGCAATCGGTGAACGGCTCGCGCAACGTCGCGGCGGTCTACTATCAGTTCGATATCCCGATCATCAAGAACCTGACGTTCAGCCAATCGGGCCGCTACGACCATTACAGCGATTTCGGCGGCGCGTTCTCGCCCCGCTTTGCGCTGCGCTACCAGCCGATCAAGGAATTCACGATGTACGGTTCGTACAATCGCGGCTTCCGCGCGCCGACGTTCGTCGAGAACACGCCGTCGCAGAACATCGGCCTGCAAACGTTCGGCAACACGCTCGTCAACACGCTGCAGACCGGCAACACGAGCCTGCAGCCCGAACGCACGCGCAACATCAACCTCGGCTTCCAGGCTTCGCCGACGCGCTATACGGATTTCGGCTTCGACTTCTACAAGATCTTCATCGACAACGTGATCGGCCAGGCGAGCCTGAACTCGGTGATCGCGGCGAACAACCCGTCGCAGGTCGTGCGCGATCCGGCGACCGGGCAGATCACGTACGTCGTGCTGCCGTATCAGAACCTCGGCACGCTCGAAACCGACGGCTTCGAGATGACGTTCCGCCAGGCGCTGCCGACGAAGTACGGCACGTTCACGCTGTCGGCCGACTGGGCATACGTGCATCACTTCAACATCGGCTTCCCGGGCTCGGCGACCGTCGATTCGGCGGGCAACAACTTCGCGATCACGCAGCCTTTCGGCGCGAGCATCCCGCGCTGGAAGGGCAATACGTCGCTGAACTGGGCGTATCGCAAGTGGAACGCGACGCTGAGCTGGGAATTCACGGGCCCGTACGCACAGGCGCTCGGCGTGGCCGCGCCGACGCAGGCGGCGGACCACGTGGGCTCGTACAGCCAGTTCAACCTGTACGCGAGCTACACCGGCTTCAAGAACTGGACGCTGTACGGCGGGATCAACAACATCTTCGACCGTGCGCCGCCGTTCGATCCGGTCTGGCAGAACGCGCTCAACCAGAACGGCTACGACCAGTCGCTGTACATGTACTACGGGCGGGTGATCCAGGTCGGCGCGACTTATAAGTTCTGACGCCGTTTCGCATCGTCCTTCGGCATTCGACGGGCCGCTCCGCTTCCCTAACCACCCCTTTGGAGCGGCCTCTTTTTATCCGATGCCGGAGTACTGCGATGCAGCAGGCAAACAGCGACGAAACGGGACTGGACGCGCGTTGCCGTTCATGTCGCCGCGTCGCGCGAGAATTGACTCTGCGTCGGCACAGCGCCGATGCGATCGTACGCAGGTGACGATGAGACCAACGAAGTTGCGTTTGCCGTTCGACGCGAGCTGGGCGATGCGCGCTTGGGCGGCCGTGCGGATCGCGGCCATCGCGTGCGGGATGCTCGTCGCAAGCGCCGCCGCGCCGTCGCACGCGCTCGCCGCCACGGCGCTCGCGCAATACGGCGAGCCGAAGTATCCGCCGACCTTCACGCATTTCGATTATGCGGACCCCGACGCGCCGAACGACGGCCCGTTGAATTTCGAAAACTACAACGAGGCGCAGAGCTACGATTCGTTGAATCCGTTCCTCGTGCGCGGCTCGCCCGCGCCGGACATCCAGAACCTGATGTTCGACACGCTGATGCAGCGCAGCTGGGACGAGCTCGCCTCCGAATATCCGCTGATCGCGGACAACGTCGACGTCGCGCCCGACGGCGGCTCGGCGACGTTCCACATCAATCCGGCCGCGCGCTTCTCGAACGGCGAGGCGATCACCGCGGCCGACGTCAAGTATTCGTTCGACATGCTGACGAGCCCGCAGGCGTCGCCGCTCGTCAACGCGCAGTTCGCGGTCATCAAGCGCGCGACGGTTGTCGACCGGCTGACGGTGCGCTTCGACTTCAAGCGCCCCGAACGCGCGGCTCCGCTGATCGCGGGCGACCTGCCGGTGTTCTCGCCGAAATGGGGGATGCGGGCGGACGGCACGCGGCCGCCGTTCGACCAGATCGTGAGCGAGCCGCCGATCGCGAGCGGCGCGTACCTGATCGAGCAGCGCAAGAACGACAAGCAGATCGCCTACGTGCGCAATCCGCGTTACTGGGCGGCCGATCTGCCGACGCGGCGCGGGATGTTCCGCTTCGCGCGCGTGTCGTTCAAGCTGTATCTCGATCAATACACGATGCTCGAAGCGTTCAAGGCGGGCGATGTCGACGTGCGGATGGAATACAGCTCGACGCAATGGGCGCGCCGCTACGTCGGCAAGAACTTCCGAAACGGCATGCTGAAGAAGGGTGAGTTCCCGGACGGCCCCGCGCAGATGCAGGGCTTCCTCATCAACATGCGCGAACCGAAGTTCCGCGACGCTCGCGTGCGTCATGCGCTTGCGCTCGCGTTCGATTACGACTGGATGAACCGGATGATGTTCTACGGGCAATATCGCCGCACGAACAGCTTCTGGGAGGCGAGCCCGTTCGGCGCGTCCGGAATGCCGAGCAGCGAGGAGCTCGCGCTGCTCGAACCGTTTCGCGCGGAACTGCCGCCCGAAGTGTTCGGCCCGATGGTCAAGCAGCCGTCGACGGTGCCGCCCGGCTCGCTGCGCGCGAACCTGAAAGAGGCGCGCGACCTGCTCGCGCAGGCCGGCTGGCACTATCGCGACGGCGCGCTGCGCGACGCGAGCGGCACGGCGATGACGATCGAGATCATGGACGACGAGCCGGGCATGGACCGGCTGATCCTGCCGTACATCCAGGCGCTCGGGATGCTCGGCATCCATGCGCACATGCACGAGATCGACAGCGCGCTGTATCAGAAGCGCCTCGACAACTTCCAGTACGACATGACGACGCTCATCTATCCGCCCGTCACGATTCCCGGCGCCGAGCTCGTGCGCCGCTTCGGCAGCGCGGCGGCGTCGGAAGTCGGTTCGGAGAACTACCCGGGCGTGCGCTCGAAGGCGGTCGACGCGCTGATCCGAGCGGCGCTCGCGGCGAACACGCTCGACGAGCTGAAGACGGCGACGCACGCGCTCGACCGCGTGCTGATCAACCTGTACATCCTCGTGCCGCAGTATTACCTGCCGAACGCGCGGATCGCCTACAAGACGACGTATGGGCATCCGCCGGTCATTCCGGCATCCTATCAATACGAGGACTGGATCATCGATTACTGGTTCAGGAAGAAGCCGGCGGCCGGCGCGGTTGCGCAAGAGCCGGAACCGGCCGCCTAGCGGGGAGCGACGATGCTTGCATACATTCTCAGACGATTGCTGCTGATGGTGCCGACGCTCGTCGGCGTCGTGACGATCACGTTCGTCGTCACGCAGTTCGTGCCGGGCGGCCCGGTCGAGCAGGTGCTGACGCAACTGCGCCACGGCACCGCGCGCGGCGGCGAGGCGGGCGGCGGCGGGGGCGGCTATCACGGCAGCCAGGGCGTCGATCCGCAGCAGATCGAGCAGATCAAGAAGCAGTTCGGCTTCGACAAGCCGCCGCTCACGCGTTACGTGATGATGCTGAAGAGCTACGCGACGTTCGATCTCGGGCAGTCGTACTACGCGCACGAGAGCGTGTGGGGCGTGATCCGCTCGAAGCTGCCGGTATCGATCACGCTCGGGCTTTGGACCGTGATCCTCACGTATCTGATCTCGGTGCCGCTCGGCATCGCGAAGGCCGTGCGCAACGGCTCGCGCTTCGACACCGTGACGAGCGTGCTCGTGCTCGCCGGCTACGCGATTCCCGGCTTCGTGCTCGGCGTGCTGCTGCTGATGCTGTTCGGCGGCGGCACGTTCTGGCAGGTGTTCCCGATGCGCGGCCTCACGTCGGACAACTTCGACGAGCTCACCGCGCTCGGCAAGGCGCTCGATTATCTGTGGCACGTCGTGCTGCCCGTCACCGCATCGGTCGTCGGCAACTTCGCGATCGTCACGATCCTGACGAAGAACACGTTTCTCGAAGAGATCGGCCGGCAATACGTGCTGACCGCGCGCGCGAAGGGCGCGCCCGAGCGCGACGTGCTGTGGAAGCACGTGCTGCGCAACGCGGCGATTCCGCTCGTCACCGGCCTGCCCGCCGCGTTCGTCGGCGCGTTCCTGAACGGCAACCTGCTGATCGAGACGCTGTTCTCGCTCGACGGCATGGGGCAACTGTCGTACGACTCGGTGATCCGCCGCGACTATCCGGTCGTGCTCGGCTCGCTGTTCCTGTTCACGCTGATCGGTCTCGTCACTAAACTCATCGCTGACGTCTGCTATGTCCTCGTCGACCCCCGCATCCAATTCCACCGCGTGGACCACTGATCCCGCGTGCGTCGCGTGCGCGGCGTCGCCGTCGCCGTGGCGGCGCACGTGGCTGCGCTTTCGCAGCCAGCGGCTCGGCTACTGGAGCCTCGTGATCTTCGCCGCGCTGTTCGCGATCAGCCTGTTCGCCGACGTGCTGTCAAACGACCGGCCGCTCGTCGTCCGCTACGAAGGGCATTATTATTTTCCGATCCTGAAGGATTATCCGGAGGCGCAGTTCGGCGGCGATTTTCCGGCGAAGACGAATTATCTCGATCCGTACATCCGCTCGAAGATCGAAGCGAACGGCAACTTCGCGATCTACCCGCTGAACCGCTATCGCTACGACACGATCGACTATTTCGCGTCGCGCCCGTATCCGGCGCCGCCGTCCGCGAGCAACTGGCTCGGCACCGACCAGTTCGGCCGCGACGTGCTGTCGCGTCTTCTGTACGGCTTCCGGCTGTCGGTGCTGATGGCGATCGCGCTGACGGTGTCGGGCGTCACGATCGGCGTGCTCACGGGCGCGTTGCAGGGCTTCTACGGCGGCCGCGCCGATCTGATCGGGCAGCGCCTGATCGAGATCTGGAGCGCGCTGCCCGACCTGTACCTGCTGATCATCTTCGCGGCGATCTTCGAGCCGACGCTGTGGCTGCTGTTCGTCCTGCTGTCGATGTTCGGCTGGCTCGTGCTGTCCGACTACGTGCGCGCGGAGTTCCTGCGCAACCGCGCGCTCGACTACGTGAAGGCCGCGCGCACGATGGGGCTCACGAACTGGCAGATCATCTGGCGGCACGTGCTGCCGAACAGCCTCACGCCCGTCATCACGTTCCTGCCGTTCCGGATGAGCGCGGCGATCCTGTCGCTGACGAGCCTCGATTTTCTCGGTCTCGGCGTGCCGCCGCCGACGCCGAGCCTGGGCGAGCTGTTGCAGGAAGGGAAGAACAATCTCGACGCGTGGTGGATCTCGATGTCGGCGTTCGCGGCGCTCGTCGTCACGCTGCTGCTGCTCACGTTCATGGGCGATGCGCTGCGCAACGCGCTCGATACGCGCACGCGCGGCTCGGCGTTCGGAGGAGGTCCGCGATGAACCGGCCGCTTCTCGAAATCGACGGCTTCTCCGCGGCGTTCGGCGAGAAGATCGCGGTGCGCGAACTGAGCCTGTCGATCGCGCGCGGCGAGCGCGTCGCGCTCGTCGGCGAATCCGGCTCGGGCAAGAGTGTCACCGCGCTGTCGATCCTGCGGCTCGTGCAGCACGCGACGCTGTCCGGACGGATGCTGTTCGACGGCGAAGACCTGTTGACGAAGACCGAGCAGCAGATGCGCGGCATCCGCGGCGCGGACATCGCGATGGTGTTCCAGGAGCCGATGACGGCGCTCAACCCGCTTTACACGATCGGCAAGCAGATCGCCGAAAGCCTGCGGCTGCACGAAGGGTTGCGGCCGGGCGAGGCGCGCGCGCGCGGAATCGAGCTGCTGCGGCGGACCGGCATTCCGGAGCCCGAACGCAGGATCGACAGCTTCGCGCATCAACTGTCGGGCGGCCAGCGGCAGCGCGCGATGATCGCGATGGCGCTCGCGTGCCGGCCGCGCCTGCTGCTGGCCGACGAGCCGACGACCGCGCTCGACGTGACGGTGCGCGAGCAGATCGTCGATCTGCTGATCGAGCTGCAGGAGCAGGAGGCGGCGGCGCGCGGGATGGCGGTGCTGCTGATCACGCACGATCTGAATCTCGTGCGGCGCTTCGCGCAGCGCGTCGCGGTGATGGAGCACGGCGAGCTCGTCGAGACGGGCGACACCGATGCGCTGTTCGCGAATCCGCAGCATCCGTATACGCAGCGCCTGCTCGACAGCGAGCCGCAGCGCGCGATCGAAACCGTCGCGCCGTCCGCGCGGACGATCCTCGACGTCAAGTCGCTCGCGGTCGATTACCGGATCGCGCCGAAAGGCTGGCGCGCGCTGTTCGGCAAGACGACGTTTCGCGCGGTGCACGACGCGCAGTTTGCGCTGCGGCGCGGCGAGACGATCGGCATCGTCGGCGAATCGGGGTCGGGCAAATCGACGCTCGCGTCCGCCGTGCTCGGGCTGCAGCGGCCGGCGGCGGGCGGAATCGAGATCGACGGGCTGCCGCTCGAAGCGCTGCGCTCGGCGCGCGGCCGGCGCGGCCTGTACCGGCGCATGCAGGTCGTGTTCCAGGACCCGTTCGGCTCGCTGTCGCCGCGGATGACGATCGAGCAGATCGTCGGCGAGGGGCTTTCCGTGCATCGGCCGGAAGTCACCGGCGACGCGAGGCGTGCGCGGATCGCCGGGCTGTTGCAGGAAGTCGGCCTGCCTGCCGAGGCGATGCTGCGCTATCCGCACGAGTTTTCCGGCGGCCAGCGGCAGCGGATCGCGATCGCGCGCGCGCTCGCGGTCGAGCCGGAACTGCTCGTGCTCGACGAGCCGACGAGCGCGCTCGACGTGTCGATCCAGAAACAGGTGTTGAACCTGCTGACGAATCTCCAAAAAAAGTACAAACTCAGCTACTTGTTCATCACGCACGACCTGGCGGTGATGCGGGCGATGGCCCATCGGGTGCTCGTGATGAAGGAAGGGCGCGTGGTCGAGGCGGGCGACACGCTGGACGTGTTGGGCGCGCCGTCGCACCCGTATACGCGGTCGCTGCTGGCGTCGTCGATGCTGACGCCGCGGCGCAGTGTGCGAGAGAGGGCGGATGATTGACGAACGCTGGGCGCAAGCCGCCCGACAATTGCGCAGCGACGCCGATTTCTGGTCGCTGCGCGTCGTCGACGAACGGATCGACGAACACGCGGTGCGCAACGACGTCGCGCAGCCGCTCGCGAGCGTGCGCGACCGCGGCGCGATGCTGATTGCGTGGTCGGGCGCGGGCGCCGGCTACGCGGCGACAGCCGATCTGTCGGCGGCCGGCCTGCAGGCGGCGCTCGATGCGGCCGCCGCGCGCGCGAAGGCGAGCGCGGCGCTGTCGCTGATCGACCATCGCGCGGTTGCGCGGCCGGACGCGAGCGGCGGCTATGCGTCGCCGCACGCGGACGAGGCGCTGCCGTCCCGCGCGGAATGGATCGAGCGCCTCGCGCATGAATGCGCGGCGGCGGCCGTCGATGCGCGGATCGTCGAGCGCACGGCGGGCGTGATGCTCGTGCATGCCGATCAGCTCTACGTGACGAGCGACGGCGTGCGGATCGATCAGCGCTTTCGCCACGTGATGCCGCAGCTGAGCGTCGTCGCGCACGCGCGCGGCGATACGCAGGTGCGCACGCTCGGCAACGCGGGCACGCTCGCGCAGGGCGGCCTCGACGTGCTCGCGCGCTACGGCTTCGACGGCGCGGGCGCGCGCGTCGCCGGCGAGGCGCTGCAACTGCTCGCCGCGCCGAACTGCCCCGCCGGAACACGCGACCTGCTGCTGATGCCGGACCAGATGATGCTGCAGATCCACGAATCGATCGGCCACCCGCTCGAGCTCGACCGGATTCTCGGCGACGAGCGCAATTTCGCGGGCTGGAGCTTCGTGAAGCCGGAGATGTTCGGCTCGTACCGGTACGGCTCGCCGCTCTTGAACGTCACGTTCGATCCCGCGATGCCCGGCGAGGCGGCGTCGTACGCGTTCGACGACGACGGCAGCGCCGCGCGCAAGCAATACCTGATCCGAGACGGCGTGCTCGAGCGGCCGCTCGGCGGCGCGCTGTCGCAGGCGCGTGCGGGCTTGCCGGGCGTCGCGAACGCGCGCGCGTCGAGCTGGAACCGGCCGCCGATCGACCGGATGGCGAACCTGAACGTCGAGCCCGGCTCGCATTCGTTCGAGGCGCTCGTCGCGGGCATCGAGCGCGGCGTTCTGATGCGCACGAACACGTCGTGGTCGATCGACGATCACCGCAACAAATTCCAGTTCGGCTGCGAATTCGGGCAACTGATCGAAAACGGCGAGCTGACGCAGGTCGTCAAGCGGCCGAACTATCGCGGCGTTTCCGCGAGCTTCTGGCGCAGCCTGCGCGCGGTCGGCGACGCAAGCACGTTCCGCGTGTACGGCACGCCGTACTGCGGCAAGGGCGAGCCCGCGCAGATCATCCGTGTCGGCCACGCGTCGCCCGCCTGCGTGTTCGCCGACGTCGACGTGTTCGGAGGCGCGTGATGACCGACTTCGCGAAGCCGGGGCGCGCGGCCCCGATCGCCCCGATCGCCCCGATCGACTGGCACGCGCATTTCGCGCGGCTCGCGGACGAAGCCGAACGGCTGAAGCAGCCGGGCGAGACGGTGCTGCTGTGGTTCGCCGGCGAGACGTCCGATTTCATCCGCTTCAACGCGGGCAGAATTCGCCAGACCGGGCGCGTGCTGCAAGGCAAGCTCGGCGTGCGGCTCGTGGCGCACGCGCGGCAGGCGTCGTTCACGCAGACGGTGAGCGGCGATCCGGCGACGGACGTGCCCGAGCTCGCGGATGCGCTCGCGACGCTGCGCGACGGCCTGCGCGACGCGCCCGACGATCCGCATCTGCTGTTCGATACGTCGACGTGGCGGCAGTCGACCCGCCGCGCCGGCAGCCTGCCCGACCCCGACGCGCTCGCGCGCGTCGTCGCCGAAGCGGCGCGCGGGCTCGACTTCGTCGGCTTCTACGCGGGCGGCTCGCTCGTGCGCGGCTTCGCGTCGTCGGCGGGCAGCCGCGGCTGGCACGAGGTGGAGAATTTCGATTTCAGCTGGTCGCTGTACGACCCGAGCGGCCGCGCGATCAAGACCGTCTACGCGGGCGACGCGTGGAGCGACGCCGCGTTCGCGCGCAAGGTCGAGGAGGCCGCCGCGCGCTTGCCGGTGCTCGGCCGCGCGCCGAAGGCGCTCGCGCCCGGCCGCTACCGCGCGTATCTCGCGCCGGCCGCGGTCGCGGAGATCGTCCGCCTGCTGCGCTGGGACGGCTTTTCCGCGCGCGCGAACGCGAGCGCGCGCAGCAGCCTGCACCGGCTGCACGCGGGCGAGGCGGCGCTCGATCCGCGCGTGACGATCACCGAGGATTTTTCGCTCGGCGTCGCGCCCGCGTTCAACGCGGACGGCTATCGCCGCGACAGCGTGCCGCTCGTCGTCGAGGGGCGCAGCGCGGGGCGGCTCGTGAGCGCGCGCACCGCGCGCGAGCACGGCCTGAGCCCGAACGGCGCGTCTGCGGACGAGATGCCGGAGACGCTGTCGATCGCGGGCGGCGCGCTCGCCGACGCCGACGTGCTCGCGGCGCTCGACACGGGCCTCTACATCGGCAATCTCTGGTATCTGAATTTCTCGGACAAGATGAATTGCCGGATCACCGGGATGACGCGCTTCGCGACGTTCTGGGCCGAAGGCGGCAGGATCGTCGCGCCCGTCGATGCGATGCGCTTCGACGACAGCCTGTACCGGCTGCTCGGCGGCGAGCTCGAGCAGCTCGGCGCGACGCCGGAAGTGCTGCTGAGCGACGAATCGTGGGGCGAGCGGCCGACGGGCGGCGCGAGGCTGCCGGGCCTGCTCGCGCGCTCGTTCGAGCTGACGCTGTAACGTGATGGAGCGCGCCGCGAGTTCACCGCCGCCGCCGGACGTGACGATCCGCGCGCTGCGCGCGGCGGACGCCGACGCGCTGCACGCGCTCGCGCGGCAGCCATCGATCGACGGGCGTTTCGCGAGCGCGCCTCACGCATCGCTCGACAGGCGGCGCGAATGGCTCGATGCGCTGATGCGCGAGCAATACGCGCTCGGCGCATGGATCGGCGAGGCGCTCGTCGGCTGGAGCGAGCTCGCGCCGGGCAAGCTGCGGCGCTCGCATGCGGCGTCGATCTCGATCGCCGTGCATGACGCGTGGCATCGTCGCGGCGTCGGCGGCGCGCTGATGCGCGAGACGCTCGCGATCGCCGACGACTGGCTCGGGCTGCGCAGGATCGAGGCGCAGCTCTACGCGGACGATTTCGTCGCGCTCGCGTTCCATCGCAAGTTCGGCTTCGAGATCGAGGCGACGCAGCGCGGTGCGGCGCTGCGCGACGGCGTGCTCGTCGACGGCTGTCTGATCGCGCGCCTGAAGGACTCGCCGCCGCTTGCGGCGGCCCCCTCCGAGACTCCGGCATGACGACGCAACGAGCAGGCGATCGGACCGATGCGAACCCGTCGCGCGCGGGCGCGAGCCGCGTGATCGTGCGTGCGGCCGAGCTGGCGGACGCGGCGGCCATCGCGCAGATGCGCAACCAGCCGCTCGTGCAGCGCGGCACGCTCGCGATGCCGCACGCGTCGGCCGACGCGGTCGCCGCGTGGCTCATGCGGGTCGCGGCGCGGCGAGGCGGCGGCGTCAACCTGTGCGCCGAGGTGGACGGGCGCGTCGTCGGTCACGGCGGGCTCGAGACGTTTTCCGGCCGCCGCGCGCACTGCGCGCTGCTCGGCATCGGCGTGCACGACGCGTATGCGGGGCGCGGCGTCGGCGGCGCGCTGATGGCCGCGATCGTCGACTGCGCGGACCGCGCGCTCGGCCTGCGCCGCGTCGAGCTCACGGTGTTCGCCGACAACGCGCGTGCGATCGCGCTGTATCGCCGCTTCGGCTTCACCGAGGAGGGGCGCTCGCGCGGCTACGCGATCCGCGCCGGCGAGCTGGTCGACGTGCTGCACATGGCGCGGCTCGCCGACGCGCCGCCGTTTGCGCCGCGCTGAGCGCGCGAGCGGATGCCGGCGCGCCCCATTCGAACGACGATTGCGCAATCACGGAGACATCGATGAAGCACGCCGACGCAGCGGCGCTGGACCGGCTTGAAAACCTGCCGAGCGAGAATCGCCGGCTGCCCTGGCTGAGCGAGCGGGCGCGCGGCGTCTTCGCCCGTCGCGCGAAGGCGTTCCTGCATTTTCACGGCGATCCGCGCGGGCTCTTCGCGGATCTGCGCCGCGGTGAGCGCTTCAGGCGCTTCAAGTACTTCGATTGCTTCGATTGCTTCGGGCGCCTCGGCGCGAGCGCGGCCGCCGCGCGCCGCGTGATCGGCGCGACCGTGCGCGCCGAATTGAACGCGTCGCGCTGACGGAGCCGCACGCATGCCGTCGTTCTTCATCGACCGCCCCGTTTTCGCGTGGATCGTCGCGCTCGCGATCGTCGTCGCGGGCGTGCTCGCGATTCCGCAACTGCCGGTCGCGCAGTATCCGCGCCTCGCGCCGCCGCGCGTCGTGATCAACGCGACTTATCCGGGCGCGTCGACGGAGACGGTCGACGGCGACGTCGGCAGCATCATCGAGGAGAGCCTCGACGGCGCGGACGGGCTGCTCTATTACGAGACGAGCAGCGACGGCCACGGCAACCTCGAGATCGACGTGACGTTCGCGCCCGGCACCGATCCGGACCTCGCGCTCGTCGACGTGCAGAACCGGCTCAAGCAGGTCGAGCCGCGGCTGCCGCAGCAGGTCGTCCAGCAGGGCATCGGCGTGTTCAAGGCGGCGAACACGTTCCTGATGCTCGTCGCGCTGACGTCGACCGACGGCACGCGCGATTCCGCGCAACTGAGCGACTACCTGAGCCGCTATGTGCTGCGCGAGCTGAAGCGCACGCCGGGCGTCGGCTCCGCGCAGCTGTGGGACGCCGACGAGGCGCTGCGGATCTGGCTCGACCCGATGAAGCTGCGCGAGTACGGGCTCGGCGCCGACGACGTGATCGCGGCCGTCGCGTCGCAGAACGCGGCGGTGACGGCGGGCGCGATCGGCGATGCGCCGTTCGTCGCCGGCCAGCAGACGACCGCGTCGGTGATCGTGAAGGGCCAGCTCGCATCGCCCGCCGAGTTCGGCCGGATCGTGCTGAAGGCGAAGCCGGACGGCTCCGTCGTGCGGCTCGCGGACGTCGCGCGCGTCGAGCTCGGCCGCGACGACTATTCGTTCTCGTCGCGGCTGAACGGCAAGACGGCCGCGACGGTCGGCATCCAGCTCGGCCCGCGCGGCAACGCGCTCGAGACGTCGAACGCGATTCGCGCGCGCCTCGCCGAATTGTCGAAGCGGCTGCCGCCCGGCGTCGCGGTGGCCATTCCGTTCGACGGCGCGCATTTCGTCCGCATCGCGATCGACGAGGTCGTGCTGACGCTCGTCGAGGCGATCGTCCTCGTGTTCTTCGTGATGTGGCTGTTCCTGCGCGACCTGCGCTGCACGCTCGTGCCGACGATCGTGATTCCGGTCACGCTGATGGGGGCGTTCGTCGCGATGTGGGCGTTCGGGCTGTCGATCAACGTGTTCACGATGTTCG
Organism: Burkholderia sp. ABCPW 111; assembly: GCF_000773065.1. Lineage (NCBI taxonomy): Bacteria > Pseudomonadati > Pseudomonadota > Betaproteobacteria > Burkholderiales > Burkholderiaceae > Burkholderia > Burkholderia sp. ABCPW 111. The sequence goes on from NZ_JPWT01000070.1 coordinate 62,870, forward strand.
GCCTCGTGCTCGCGATCGGCATTCTGGTCGACGATGCGATCGTCGTCGTCGAGAGCGTGCATCGCGTGATGGAGGAGGAGCGCGTGTCGCCGCGCGAGGCGACGCGCCGCGCGATGAAGCGCATCGTCGGCGCGATCGTCGGCGTGACGGCCGTGCTGACCGCGGTGTTCGTGCCGATGGCGTTCTTTCCGGGCGGCGTCGGCGGGATCTATCGGCAGTTCTCGGTCGCGATGATCGCGTCGATGCTCGTATCGTCGTTCATGGCGCTGTCGCTCACGCCCGCGCTGTGCGCGAACCTGCTCAAGCCGCTGCCGCCCGGCGGCGCGCGGGCGCGGATCGGGCGGCGGCGCGGCGTGCGCGGGCTCGGCGCGTGGGCGGCGGACCGCTTCGCGGCGGGCTTCGCGCGCGCGTCGGCGGGCTATCGCTCGCTCACCGCGCGCACGGTCGCGCGCATCGGGCCGATGGCCGCGATCTACGCGGCGCTGCTCGCCTGCGGCGCGGCGCTGTACTGGGCGATGCCGAACGGCTTCCTGCCGACCGAGGACCAGGGGCAACTGCAGGTGATGATCCAGCTGCCGGCGGGCGCGACGCAGGCGCGCACGATGGCGGTCGTCGAGCGGGTGGAGGCGATCCTGCACGCGCAGCCGGCCGTCGCGAACGTGACGAGCGTGATCGGCTGGAGCTTCGCCGGCAGCGGGCAGAACGTCGCGATGGCGTTCGTCGAGCTGAAGGACTGGGCGCAGCGCGGCGTCGACGCGGCCGCGCTGCGCGATCGGCTGAACGGCGCGTTCGCGCGGATTCGCGACGGCGACGTCGATGCGTCGCTGCCGCCGTCGGTGCCCGGCATCGGGCATTCGGACGGCTTCACGCTGCGGCTCGAGGATCGCGGCGGCATCGGCGTCGACGCGCTGAAGGCGGCGCGCGAGCGCCTCGCCGACGCGGCGAAGGCCGATCCGGCGCTCGCGTCCGTGCGCACCGAGGATTTGCCGGACGCGCCGCGCGTCGAGCTCGACGTCGACCGCGCGAAGGCGTACGCGTTCGGCGTGCCGTTCGAGCGGATCGCGGGCCTGCTCGGCGGGCTGCTCGGCTCGAACTACGTCGACGATTTTCCGGCGGCGGGGCGGATGCGGCGCGTGATCATCGAAGCGGACGCCGGCGCGCGCAGCACCGACGATCAACTGATGGCGCTTTCCGTGCCGAACAAGACGGGCGACATGGTGCCGCTGTCGGCGATCGCGTCGCGGCGCTGGAGCGTCGGGCCCGTCGCGCTGAACCGCTTCGACGGCTATCCGTCGCTCGACGTGGTCGGCCGTCCGGCGAACGGATACAGCCTCGGCGCGGCGATGGCCGAAATGGAGCGGCTCGCCGCGAACCTGCCGACGGGCGTCGGCTATGACTGGGTCGACGCGGCGCGCGAGGAAACCGTCGCCGCGCGGCAGACGCCGCTGCTGATCGGCCTATCCGTGCTCGCGGTGTTCATGGCGCTCGCCGCGCTGTACGAAAGCTGGACGATTCCGCTGTCCGTGCTGACCGTCGTGCCGCTCGGCGTGATCGGCGCGGTGGCGGCCGTGCAGTTGCGCGGCATGCCGAACGACGTGTATTTCAAGGTTGCGATGATTACGGTGATCGGGCTGTCCGCGAAGAACGCGATCCTGATCGTGCAGTTCGCGCGCGATCTGCACGCGCGCGGCGTCGCGCTGCGCCAGGCGGTGGTCGACGCGGCGTCGGCGCGCTTTCGGCCGATCGTGATGACGTCGATGGCGTTCGTGCTCGGCGTCGTGCCGCTCGTGAGCGCGACGGGCGCGGGCGCCGAGAGCCGCCGCTCGATCGGCACGGGCGCGTTCGGCGGCGTGCTCGCCGCGACGCTGTTCGGGCTCGTGTTCGCGCCGGTCGCGTTTCAGGTGGTCGCGTCGCTCGGGCGGCGCGGGCGGCGGGCTGTCGAGCGCGATCGCGAATCGGGCGAGCACGGGGTAGCGGCGAACGAATGAGCGCGCCGATGCGGGCGGGCGCGCATCGGCGTTGTGCTCGCGCACTCGCCCGTTCGCCCGCTCGCGCCGGCGACGCGGCCGGCGAGCGAGCAAGGGTGCGCGAGCGTTAGAGCGAGAATCGCAGGCCGAGGCGCGGGTTGACGATGTACGTGCGATGCGAAAGCTCGCGCTGAATCGCCTCGCAACGCTGCTGCTCGGGCAGATGGTCGTTTTCGGGCAGCTTCGCCTTGCGTTCGACCGCGCCGAGCCATTCGCCGCTGCCGGGATCGGGGCCGTGCCCACCGTCGTCGGTGATGTGGAATTGCTTGTCGACCGCGTCGAACCATGCGTCGGTGCACGGTTGCGAGGTGGGCGCGAGCAGGATGGTCGTCGTCGCGGCGAGCCAGCCGACGACGGCGAGAAAAGCGATGACAGCGAGAATCTTCTTCATTGAGTCCTTCAAAAAAACAGTGGCTTTCGATGATCGTGCGCGCGCCGTGGGCGGATGCGGCCGGTTTCGCAGCGGAAGCCGGCCGCCGACGGTGACTCGCGCACTTGCGCCGGCCCGCGCCGGCCCGCGCCGGCCCGCGCCGGCCCGCGCCGACCCGCGACGACCCGCGACGACCCGCGACGACCCGCGACGACCCGCGACGACCCGCGACGACCCGCGACGACCCGCGACGACCCGCGACGAC
>NZ_JPWT01000071.1:0-65224 GCF_000773065.1 Burkholderia sp. ABCPW 111
CCGCCGAACCGCCGAACCGCCGAACCGCCGAACCGCCGAACCGCCGAACCGCCGAACCGCCGAACCGCCGAACCGCCGAACCGCCGAACCGCCGGGCCGCCGAATCGCCGAATCGCCAAGCCACCAAGCCGCCAAGCCACCAAGCCACCGAGCCACCGATCCACCGATCCACCAAGCCACCGAGTTGGCATCGGCCGAGCGGCCGCTGGCCATCGCGCGGCGCTTGACTTAGAGTGCACTCTAAGTCCTAACCTCGAGAACGTCATGTCGAACGCACCGAAGCAAACGTCCCCGCGCGCGTTGACGATCGGCCAGGTGGCCGCGCTCGTCGGCGTGTCGACGCACACGCTGCGCTATTACGAGCAGGCGGGCCTGCTGCGGTCGATTTCGCGCACGCAGTCGGGACACCGGCTGTACGCGCCCGCCGACCTCGACTGGCTGCGCTTCGTGATGCGCCTGAAGGCGACCGGAATGCCGATCGCCGGAATGCAGGCGTTCGCCGAGCTGCGCGCGCAAGGCGATGCGACGATCGGCGAGCGGCGCGCGCTTCTCGTCGCGCATCGCGACGCGGTGCGCGCGCAGATCGACGCGCTGCAGACGAACCTTGACGCGATCGTCGACAAGATCGCGTATTACGAGCGGGCCGAGCGCGACGCGAATCGACAGGCGAATCAATCTCAACCGGATAAGGACGAACGATGGAATCTCGAATCGCGGAAGACCGCTATACGCGCGGCTGGAACAAGCTGAAGGAAATCGACGGCGAAGTCGGCGAGCGCGTGGTCGCGTCGCTCGCGCCGATCGCGCCCGACTTCGGGCGGCTGCTCGTCGAGTTCGGCTTCGGCGACATCTACAGCCGGCCGCAGCTCGATCTGAAGTCGCGCGAAATCGCGACGATCGCCTCGCTCGCCACGCTCGGCCACGCGCAGCCGCAGTTGAAGGTGCATGTCGAGGCGGCGCTGAACGTCGGGTGCACGCGCGAGGAGATCGTCGAAGTGTTCATGCAGATGGCCGTGTACGCGGGCTTTCCCGCCGCGCTCAACGCGCTGTTCGCCGCGCGCGAGGTGTTCGAGCGGCGCGATGCCGCGCACGCGCATGCGTGAGCGCGGCGTCGGCGGTCGGCGCGCCGACATGTGATGCGGCGCGCCGACGCGGCGCTTCGCAATGTGCGGGGTAGGGCGTCGCGCGCGAGATGCCGCAAGCGCGCGCGATCGGGCCGATTTCGGACCGATTTCGGACCGATTCTCGCGCCTGGCGCGAGCTGCTCGCGGCGGCGGGCGCGGGCGGTCGCCGTTCGTGACGACGTCGGCTCGGATGGTCGGGCTCGGCGAGCGTGACGGCGATGGCGAGCCGCGCGATGCGGCGGTTGCGCAATCGGCGTGCGTACGGCGTCGACGCGCGCGTGATCGATCAAGGTGCCGCGCCGTCGCCATTCCGTCTGCAATGCGAAGCTACGCGGCGGCGGGCACGTTCATCACGCGGGCGGGTTTGCGCCCGGCTTGGCCGGGTGACGGGAACGCCCGCGCTGCCGTGGCGCCACGCGTGAGCATTGGCGCACGCGTGTCGCCACGCGCGACGCCGAACGCGCGGAAAGCGGCAACCCGAGCGAAAAAGACATAAAACACGACGCAGTCGACATCGACCGCTCCCCGCTACGCACCGCTTGCCTCCCGTTGCCCGATCCGCCTCAGATAGAGCGCGAGCCCGCCGCCCGCGAGGATCAGACTCGCGGTGTTGGCGATCCAGAAGCCGCGCGCGCCGGTGAGCGACGCGGGCACGACGCCGCCGACGTCGAAGCCGAGCAGATAGCCGCCGCCGAGCCCGACGCCCCACAGCGCGATCGCGTAGATCGCGGTCGGCGCGACGGCGACTTTGTGCGCGCGCAGCACGAACGCGGTCGTGATCTGCAGCGCGTCGAAGAAGTGATAGAACGTGACGATCGCGACGAGCGGCATCGCCGCCGCGGCGACGGCCGGATTCGGCGTGTAGCCCGACACGATGAGCGGCCGCAGCGCGAACACGACGATCCCGTACACGCATGCAACCGCGCAGGCGAGCGCGATCCCGTGCCGGCCGAGCGAGCGCGCTTCGTCGAGCCGCTTCGCGCCGAGCGCGCGCGCGACGAGCGTCGACGAAGCGACGCCGATCGACAGCGGCGTCATGTAGAGCACGGCGCCGATGTTGCCGGCGATCTGATGGCCGGCGAGCGTCGTCGTGCCGAACTGCGCGATGAAGAGCGCCATGAACGTGTACGACGTGACCTCGATCAGATACGAGAGCCCCATCGGCACGCCGAGTGTGAGGAGCGCTTTCTGCCGCCGCCAGACGGGCCGCGTGAAGCGCGCGAAGATCGCGAGCGGCTCGAACACGTCGAGCCTCGCGAGCAGCGTGAAGCCGACGATCGCGAGCGCCCAGTTGATCAGCGTGCTCGCGAGCCCGCAGCCGGGGCCGCCGAGCGCGGGCACGCCGAGGCCGCCGAAAATGAACCAGATGTTGAGCGGCACTTTGATTGCGAGCGCGCCGAGCTGCAGGATCATCGCGAGCCGCGGCTTGCCCGCCGCGTTCGTCAGCGCGCTGTAGATCCGAAAGAGCAGGCTCGCGGGCAGCCCGAACGACAGGATGCGCAGATACGCGACCGTGCGCTCGGTGAGTTCGGCGGGCGCGTGCGCGATCCGCAGCAGCGGATGCGGGAAATGCAGCAGCAGGAAGCCGGGGATCGCGAGCAGCACCGCGAGCCATATCGCCTGACGCACTTCTTCGCCGATCTCCGCGTAGCGTCGCGCGCCGTACAACTGCCCGGCGATCGGCTGCAGCGCGGACAGGATGCCCGTCAGCGCGATGAACACGGACAGATAGATCGACATACCGAGCCCGAGCGCGGCGAGATCCAGCGCGGCGAATCGGCCGACCATCGCGGTGTCGATCACGCCGAACGCGACGATCGCGAGCTGGCCGACGAGCACCGGCCACGCGAGGCCGGCGATTGTGCGAACGTCGCCGAACATCGGTCAGCGGGCCTTGGGCGGCGGGCGGCGCTTGACGGGCGTCTTCGGGCGCTCGATCCGTTCGTACAGTCGGAAGCGCTCGTCGCGGTCGGCGGCGCGGCGGCCTTCCCACACGAGGCGCCACACGTACTGCGACATCGAGCTCGGCTCGCCGAAGTCCGCGCGGTCCTGCCGCAGGATCACGTCGCAGTCGTCGGTGAACGAGAAGTGCATGTCGCCGAAGTAGGCGAACGTCGCGATCTGCGCGTCGCCAAGGCGCACGGGCGAGATGCATTCGTAGTCGGGCGGCAGGTGCGCGGCGATCTGCTGCGCGACGTCGCGATAGGTCCGGCTGTAGTTGACGATCGGCAGCCACAGCGTCATCAGCAGCACCCACATCAGCGTCGTGCCGGCGCTCGACAGCACGACGCTGCGCCACAGCACCTTCGGCTGACGCGAGATGCGCCAGCGCACGAGCATCAGCCAGCATGCGGTCGCGGCGACCGCGCAGACGAACGACAGCACCTTGAAGTGCGGCTCGTAGCCCGGCACGAGGCGGCCGAGGTTGCGCGCGAGCGGATGCGGGAAGCCCGTCAGCGACGCGAGCCACACGAGCCACACGAACGTGCCGAGGATCGTGAAGCTCAGCACCGCGAACCAGTCGATCGCGTTGATCGCGCCGCGCTTGAGCGTCGGCAGCGCGAACGTCGCGACGACGGCGAGCGGCGGCAGCAGCAGCATGTACATCCGGTTCGTCTGCTGGCTCTGCAGGATCACGAGCGCGACGAGCGGCGCGACGACCGACAGCGGAATCGCGATGTGCGGCCGGCGGCGCAGGCCCGCCCAGCTGACCCACGCCCAGATCGCGAGCGGCCACGCGGGCCACGTGAAGAGCGGCAGGTTCTTGGCCGCGTACGCGAGCACCGTCGTCGGCGGGCCGGAGAAGCGCATCAGGCTGCCGTGCAGCCATTGGTTGAAGAACCAGGCCGCGTCGTCGGGGAGCGCGACGTGCGCGGCGAGCGGCCAGATCGCGAACACGGCGACGGCGAGCGGCAGCCCGATCGCGGGCAACTGCGCGCAGCGGATTTCGGGCGTGACGAGATAGAGCGCGAGCGTGCCGACCGCGAGCGCGGCGACGAGCACCGGATTGCCCGACAGCGCGACGAGGCCGAGTGCGAGGCCCCACCAGAGCGCGCCTTGCACCGGCTTGTCGATCGCGCGCACGAGCCCGTAGACGAGCATTGCGATCCACGCGAATTGCGCGAGCTGCGGCGTCGTTTCGTGGCCGCGCTCGGCGAGGCCGAAGCACGCGAGCAGGACGAGGAGCGCGCCGTCGGCGAGCGTGCGCCCGTAGTCGCGCGGCTCGGGCTCGCCGCCGAACGCGTACTTGAACGGCTGGATTTCGGCGCGCCGGCCGAGCAGGTATGCGGCGTACCAGACGAACGCGGACGCGACGCAGAACAGCACGCCCGCGTAGACCCGCGACGCGTTGCTCGCGTCGACCCACGGCAGCGCGCGGATCGCGAGGCTGCCGAGCCAATAGCCGAGGGGCCCGTCCGACGTGATGAACTTGCCGACGAGGTTCGGCAGCAGCCAGTCATGCAGGCCGCCTTGCGCCATCGTCCACATTACGCCGAAGCCCGCCGCGTCTTCGTTCTTCCACGGATCGCGGCCGAACAGCCCGAACGCCGCATAGACGATGCAGAGCGTGAGCAGCAGCCAGCGCGGCAGCGCGCGGGTGGCGGAAGCGGTAAGGCGAACGACAGGCTTCATGCAGATGGGCGGCAGAGGATGGGCGGCATGCCCGACGCGCGAGCGGCGGGCCATTTCGAGCATCCGGCATTGTAGACGCGCTGGACGGCGCGCGTCAGCGAACCGGACGGCCCGCGCGGCGCTCGGCGTCGGCGCGGGATGAGCGGGGACAAAAAAAGGCAGCCTGGGCTGCCTTTTTTGCGGAACCGGACCGGCGCGAGGCCGGTGCCGATCGGGGCGCGAGACTTACTTCGCAGCCTTGCCGCTGGCGCGTGCGCCGAACTTGTTCTTGAACTTCTCGACGCGGCCCGCCGTATCCATGATCTTCTGCTGGCCGGTGTAGAACGAGTGCGATTCCGACGACACTTCGATCTTCGCGAGCGGGTAGGTCTTGCCGTCGAGCTCGACGGTTTCGCGCGTCTGGATCGTCGAGCGCGTGATGAACTTGAAGCCGTTCGACATGTCTTGGAAGACGACTTCGCGGTAATCCGGGTGAATGCCTTGTTTCATGGTTTTTCCTGTGTAAGAGCGGTAGCCAGCCCGCCGCTTGCGCATCGCGGCGCGCCTCGCTTCGTGTCCGGACAGCCGGGCATGCGTGCAGGGCGCGCCGTGAATCGACGCCGGTCGGCGCTGCGCGGTGCGAAAGCCCGGCGCGAGCCACTTGCCTAAGGTCGAAAGCTCGCGATTATGCCAGAAAATCAGAAGCTTGGCGAATTTTTCGTCAGGCGTGCGCGGCGGGCTGCGCGAGGCAGCCCGTTTTCGCGGGGTCCTGGCGGTAATAGCGGGCGAGCAGCCGGTACAGCTCCGGAAATTCGGACTCGAACGCGCGCGGCTTGACGAAGAGCGCCTCGCTGCAGACCGCGAAGAATTCCGACGGGTGATCGGCCGCATAGGGATCGATCAGCGAATCGCGCTCGAAACGCGCCCACGCGCGCTCCGGCACCGCGTCGACGCGATCGCAGAACTGGTCGTACGCGTGGTCGAACACGTCGGCCCAGCGTTCGGCGTCGAGGTCCGGCGCGTGCCAGCGGCGAAAAAGGGGGGGGTGGCCGTCGGCCGGGCCGCTCATCATGTCGATCTTGTGCGCGAATTCGTGGATCACGACGTTGTACGCGTCCGAGCCGTCCGACATCTGCACGTCCTCCCACGACAGGATCACCGGCCCGCCTTCCCACGCTTCGCCGCTCGCGTCGTGCTCGACTTCGTGTACGACGCCGTCCTCGTCCTCGACCGTCTTGCGGATCACGAATTCGCCCGGATAGACGACGATGCCGACCCAGCCGCGATACAGGTCGAGCCCGAGGTTCAGCACGGGCACGCACGCCTGCACGGCGACGCCGGCGACGATCGCGTCGGTGAGCTCGAGCCCGTGCGCGGTCGAAAACGACTTTTGCGCGAGAAAGAGGCTCGCCGTTTCGCGCAGCCGCGCCAGGTCTTCGCCGGACAGGTAAGACAGGAACGGCAGGCGCTCGAGCGTCTCGCGCCACAGCGCGTCGGGAATCGGGTGCGAGCGCAGTGCGCGGTCGCGGCGGCGCGCGTCGAGCCACTGGGTGAGTTTGGCGAGCATCGGGGAGAAGAGGGCGTGAAGCGACAGGCGCTAAACGTACCTCAATCGATCTCTTTTTGCCAGGCGGCGAAGATGCCGCCGCAGATCGCGACGCCCGCGAGGAAATAGAAGCCGTCGAGCGACGCCAGGAACGACGCCTGTTGCGAGATCGTCCGGCTCACGGTGACGAGCGCGAGCGCGTGCGCCTCGGAGAGCGCGTGGCCCGCGGCCGCGAAGCCGCGCGCGAGCGTGTCGACGGTCTGCTGGAACAGCGGGTTGTAGACGTTCGCCTGCTCGACGAGCCGCGTTTGGTGCACGGCGAGCCGATGCTGCTCGACGATGATGACCGACGCGGTCGCGAACGAGATCGTCAGTTGCCGCACGATGTTCTTCAGCCGGTAGCCGTGCGAGTACTCTTCGATCGCGAACACGCGGAACGTCAGGTTCGCGACGGGCAGCACGATGAAAAGGAGCAGCAGCCCGCGCATCAGGAGCGGCACGACGAGTGCCGCTTCGCCGACGTCGGGCGCCATCCGCGTCATCCACAGCGCGGCGAACGCGGCCATCGCGAAGCCGGGCACGATGATCCACTTCTTGTGCGTGAGAAGCTTCGCGTAGCGCAGATAGACGAAGAGCGCGCTCGCCGAGATGAGCGACATCGTGCCGACGAGCCGCCCCGCGTTCTCGACCGGATAGCCGAGCCCGGTTTCGAGAAAGCGCGAGATCAGATAGCTGTAGCCCGTCGTCTCGTAGTAATAGAACATGTAGAGCAGGAGGCCGACCTGGAACGTGCGCTCGCGAAACGCGTGCAGCCGCACGAGCGGCGCCGGATGATGCCACTGGTGATGGCCGAACCACGCGAGCGCCGCGAGGCCGCCGACGGTGAGCAGCACGAGCTGCGGCGAGCCCGCGAAGAGCTCGAAGCGTACCTGCTGCATCACGATTTGCAGCGCGCCCTGCGCGAGCGCGAAGATCACGTACGGCCAGAAGTGGGCGCTGCCGCGCTCCTCGGGCGGCGTGTGGCCCGAATCGGGCAGCGCGACGAGCGCGAGCGCGGCGAACAGGATGCCCGTCGGCACCGTGCTTGCGAAAAGGGCGCGCCACGTGAAATGCGCGACGAGGAGGCCGCCCGCGATCGGCGCGAGCGCGCTGCCGAGCAGCAGCATGATGAGGAACGCGCGCGTCGCGGGCGGGCGGTCCTTCGGCGAGAAGCTGACCTGGATCAGGATTCGGCACGCGCCCATCATCGGGCCGATGAAATAGCCTTGGAAGCCGCGCGCGAAGGCGAGTTGCAGCGATGTGTCCGCAAGCGCCGCGGCCGCCGCGCCGAGCGAGAACATCAGCATGCAGCCGGCGACGTAGCGGCGGTGCCCGAGGCGGTCGACCCACCATTGCTGTTGCAGGATGCCGAGCACGGCCGTCACCGCGTACGCGCTCGACGCCCACACGAGTTCGTCCGGCGAAGCGTTGATCCCGCCCGCGATGTAGCTCGCGAAGAACGAGAACGCCGCGTTGTCGAAGTAGTCGAGGCCGGTGACGATCGCGAGCACCCATGGAAAGAAATCGCCGCGCAGGTTCGCGACGCTCCAGAGCGGCGGCCGGCCCCGCGCCGCGTTCATGCGTCGGGCCCGCCCGTTTTGCGCGGGCCCGGCGTGCGGCCGCGCGCGGCGGCGCGGCGTTGGGCGATCAGCTCGTCGGGGTTTTCGCCGGCGAGCCGGCGCTCGACGTAGTGGATGTCGTGCTGCAGTTCCTTCTTCAGTGCGCGCACTTCCTTCAATTCGCGCTGCGCGGCGGCGATGCGCGCATCGAGCGTCGCGATCTGCTGCGACAGATCCGCGTGGATGTCGCGCAGCGACGCGTCCGAATAGCGCCGCCGTCCGTCGCCCGTCGGCTCGAGCGGGCGCTTCAGCATCTCGGTGATGCCGTGCAGCGAGAATCCGAGCGCGCGCAGCCGCAGGATGCGCTCGAAGCGCTCGAGATCCGCCGCGTCGTACAGCCGATAGCGGCCTTCGCTGCGCGACGGCGTGACGAGCCCGCGCTCCTCGTAGTACTTGAGCGTGCGCGGCGTGACGCCGAGCCGCTCGGCGGCGTCGCGTACGGTCAGCAGCAGGGTGGATGGGGCGTCGCTCATGGCGCGGAACTCTCCGGATGGCGAAGGATCGATGTCCGCGATTATAGATCAACGTGTACGTTCACGTACAAGTTTGGCGATAAAAAAACCGCCCGGCGAGCGGGCGGTTTTTCGTGGCGGCGTGCGTGCGTCAGCCGCCGCGGCGCATCAGGTCGAAGAACTCGGAGTTGCTCTTCGTCTGGCGGATCTTGTCGAGCAGGAATTCCATCGCCTCGACTTCGTCCATGTCGTGGATGAATTTGCGCAGCACCCAGATCTTCTGCAGGATCTCGGGCTTGATCAGCATTTCCTCGCGGCGCGTGCCCGACTTGTTCAGGTTGATCGACGGATACACGCGCTTTTCCGCGAGACGGCGCTCGAGGTGCACTTCCATGTTGCCGGTGCCCTTGAACTCTTCGTAGATCACGTCGTCCATGCGGCTGCCGGTTTCGATCAGCGCGGTGCCGATGATCGTGAGCGACCCGCCTTCCTCGATGTTGCGCGCCGCGCCGAAGAAGCGCTTCGGACGCTGCAGCGCGTTCGCGTCGACACCGCCCGTCAGCACCTTGCCCGATGCGGGGATCACGGTGTTGTACGCACGCGCGAGACGCGTGATCGAGTCGAGCAGGATCACGACGTCGTGCTTCATCTCGACGAGGCGCTTGGCCTTTTCGATCACCATTTCGGCGACCTGCACGTGGCGCGTGGCCGGTTCGTCGAACGTCGATGCGATCACTTCGCCCGCGACCGAGCGCTGCATTTCCGTCACTTCCTCGGGGCGCTCGTCGATCAGCAGCACGAACAGGATCACGTCCGGGTGGTTCTGCTTGATCGCATGCGCGATGTGCTGGAGCATCACGGTCTTGCCCGACTTCGGCGACGCGACGAGCAGGCCGCGCTGGCCCTTGCCGATCGGCGCGATCATGTCGATGATGCGGCCCGTGACGTTTTCCTCGCCGCGCATTTCGCGCTCGAGCCACAGCGGCTTGTTCGGGTGCAGCGGCGTGAGGTTCTCGAACATGATCTTGTGTTTCGAGGCCTCGGGCGGCTGCCCGTTGACTTTGTCGACCTTCACCAGCGCGAAGTAGCGCTCGCCGTCCTTCGGCGTGCGAACTTCGCCTTCGATCGTGTCGCCGGTGTGCAGGTTGAAGCGGCGGATCTGCGACGGGCTGATGTAGATGTCGTCGGTGCTCGCGAGGTACGACATTTCCGGCGAGCGCAGGAAGCCGAAGCCGTCCGGCAGCACTTCGAGCGTGCCGTCGCCGAAGATCGTTTCTCCCGTCTTGGCGCGCTTTTTGAGAATGGCGAACATCAGCTCCTGCTTGCGCAGGCGGTTCGCGTTTTCGATCTCCAGGCCGTTGGCCATTTCGATCAATTCGGAGACGTGCAGAGACTTGAGCTCGGATAAATGCATACGGAGATCCCGCCAGGGAGGAGATGCGACGAAAGATATAGGGAGGAGGGCGAGCGGAAGCGCTCAGAGACTTATATGCGTCTTATCGACGTTTTTGATTCTAGCATAGGCCGATTCGGGCTTGAGCGACCGATCGGCGGATTTAGCGGCGCACGTGTTGCCGGCTGACAACACGTGCGCGACGGCGCATCGATTTAGAGATGGCTGTCCAGGAACGCGGTGAGTTGCGACTTCGACAGCGCGCCGACCTTCTGCGCGGCGACCGCGCCGTTCTTGAAGAGGATCAGCGTCGGGATGCCGCGCACGCCGAACTTCGCGGGCGTCGCCTGGTTGTCGTCGACGTTGATCTTCGCGATCTGCAGCTTGTCGCCGTAGTCCTTCGCGACTTCGTCGAGGATCGGGGCGATCATCTTGCACGGACCGCACCACTCGGCCCAGAAGTCCAGCAGGACCGGCTTGTCGGACTTGACGACGTCCTGCTCGAACGATGCGTCGCTGATGTGTTTGATCTGTTCGCTCATTGGGTCAATACCTCTTTCGGTTCGGGGACTGCCTGCGCCGGCTGCCCACGGGCTTTGCCGGTCGCCGGGGCAGGAAGCTCCGCTCTTGCGAAAAGAAGGGCGTGAGCGCTGCATGCCGCGGCTCGCGGGTCATTCGGGCGTCATATTAGCCTAAATTGCTATCCGCTGTTGACGGCGATAGTAGTCGTCACGCGAACAGGGATGCGTAGCATTTCAGGCGTGTCGCCCGCGTGCGCATCAAATGGGCCCGGCGCGGCGAATTGCAAGAGGCGGGCTGCGCGCGGCGTCGGGTGTGCGAGAACGCGGCGTCGGGGGCGCGCGAATCGGCGGCGGTCGGGCTCTCGCGATTTGTCGTCTCGTATGCGAATAACGGTCGCGTCGTGCGCGAAGCGATGTTAGAATGCACCGTGACGGGCCTCCTCGCATGGTGGGGCGGTCAACCTGGTCAGGTCGGGAACGAAGCAGCCACAGCCGTTTTCCGCCAGTGCCGAGGGTCGGGCTCGTCACCTTCCGCTTGTCTTCTCGTGCTTGTCTTTCCGTCTTTCCCGCGCGCGCTTCCGTTTTTCCTCCTTTCGTTTCGCTTCCCGATCGGCGTCGGCATGCATGCGTTTCGCGGCGTTCAACCTGTCGGCGCGGCGCAGCGTTGCTGATACAATTTCCTGATGACCTATCAAGTTCTCGCACGCAAGTGGCGTCCGAAGGATTTCGCTTCGCTCGTCGGCCAGGAGCACGTCGTCAGGGCGCTCACGCACGCGCTCGACGGCGGGCGTTTGCATCACGCCTATCTATTCACGGGCACGCGCGGCGTCGGCAAGACGACGCTGTCGCGCATCTTCGCCAAGGCGCTCAATTGCGAGACGGGCGTCACGTCGCAGCCGTGCGGCGTGTGCCGCGCGTGCCGCGAAATCGATGAAGGCCGCTTCGTCGACTATGTCGAGATGGACGCGGCGAGCAATCGCGGCGTCGACGAAATGGCCGCGCTCCTTGAGCGCGCGGTGTACGCGCCCGTCGATGCGCGCTTCAAGGTCTACATGATCGACGAAGTGCACATGCTGACGAACCACGCGTTCAACGCGATGCTGAAGACGCTCGAGGAGCCGCCGCCGCACGTCAAGTTCATCCTCGCGACCACCGATCCGCAGAAAATTCCCGTCACCGTGCTATCGCGCTGCCTGCAGTTCAATCTGAAGCAGATGCCGGCCGGCCACATCGTGTCGCATCTCGAGCGGATTCTCGGCGAAGAGCGGATCGCGTTCGAGCCGCAGGCGCTGCGTCTGCTCGCGCGCGCCGCGCAAGGCAGCATGCGCGATGCGCTGTCGCTGGCGGATCAGGCGATCGCGTATTCGGCGAACGAAGTGACGGAAGCCGCGGTGTCCGGCATGCTCGGCACGCTCGACCAGACTTACATGGTGCGGCTCCTCGACGCGCTCGCCGCGGCCGACGGTCCGCAGATTCTCGCCGTCGCCGACGAAATGGCGCTGCGCAGCCTGTCGTTCTCGGCTGCGCTCCAGGATCTCGCGAGCCTGCTGCATCGGATCGCGTGGGCGCAGTTCGCGCCGGCGTCGGTGCTCGACGAATGGCCCGAAGCGGCCGACCTGCGCCGCTTTGCCGAGTTCCTGAGCCCGGAGCAGGTGCAACTCTATTATCAGATCGCGACGGTCGGGCGCGGCGAGCTCGGCCTTGCCCCCGACGAATACGCGGGCTTCACGATGACGCTGCTGCGGATGCTTGCGTTCGAGCCGGCGCCGACAGGCGGCGGCGCGCCGGGCGGCGGGTTGCCCGCGCAGGCGGCCGGCGCCGCGCCGAAGTCGAACGCGCGAGCGGCTGCGGTGCTCGGCGCACCGGCGGCGTCCGCGGCCGCCGGGGTGCAGGCGCCGAAGGCGACTGTCGCGCGCGCGGCCGCGGCTCGCGCCGACTTGCCGACCGTGCAGACCGAGCCGGCAGCGGCCGAGCGAAGCGGCGAGGCCGCCGCGAGCGCGCGTGTTACGACGGACGTCCGCTCGGACGAGCGCGGCGCGCCGTCGCGCGCCGCCACGCCGGACGCCGATCCAGGCCTCGATCAAGGCCTCGATTCGGGCCTTGATTCCGACGCGTCGCCGAACGCTCAGCCGGGCGCCGCATCCGAATCAGCACCGAGTTCGGCCGCATCGCCCGAATCGACGGCCGCCACGGAGTTCGACGCGGCCGCGCAGGATTGCGCGGCATCGGAGGCTGAAGCGGCCGATGTGCCGGCCTCCACCGCACCCGTGCCGCAAGCGCCGGCCGAGGCGCCCGCCGCTCCTGCCGCCGCCGCTTCGGCGTCGCGCGCCACCGGCGCGGCCGCCGCACTCGACGTGCTGCGTAACGCGGGCATGCGCGTGTCGTCCGATCGCGGCCGAGGCGCCGGCGCGGGCGCAGCGCGCGCGGCTGCGCCCGCCGCCCCCGCCGCGAAATCCGCGCCGCGCGTGCAGGTGCCCGTTCCGACGCCACGCACGCGCCCGGTGCAGGGCGGCGCTTCGCCGAATGGTGCCGCGCGCGCCGACGCGAGATCCGGGGCGCGCAACGCGCCGCCGCCGTGGGAGGACATCCCGCCCGACGATTACGTGCCGTTGTCGATCGACGACGGCTTCATTCCGCCCGACGACGGTTTCGTCCCGGTGTTCGACAGCGGCCCCGACGATGTTCGGGTCGCGCCGAAGCCGGCGCCCGCGCCACCCGTCGACACGCGGCCGCTGCCGGAGCCGATTCCGCTCGACGCGATCGGCTTCGACGGCGAATGGCCGACGCTCGCGGCGAGCCTGCCGCTCAAGGGCGTCGCTTACCAGCTCGCGTTCAGCAGCGAACTGACGTCGGTCGACGGCGGCGCGCTCAAGCTGTCGGTGCCGGTGCCGCAATACGCGGATGCCGCGCAGGTCGCGAAGCTGAAGGCCGCGCTCGCGGACGCGCTCGGCAAGCCGGTCGACGTCGCGGTCGAGGTCGGCCCGGCGCGCCGCACCGCGGCCGCGCTCGCCGCCGCCGAGCGCGCGAAGCGGCAGCGCGACGCCGAGCACGAGATGAGCGCCGATCCGTTCGTCCAGCAGTTGCTGCGCGAATTCGGCGCGAGCATCGTCGAGGGCTCGATTCGGCCCGTCGGTCCGGAGTCGGACGGCGCGGCGCCGACGTTGCATTGACGCGAATCGGTCGCATCCCGCATCCGATTCCCATATTCATGAGCGGGCGCTAAGATCGCGCCCGTTCGCAATCGATTAGAAGGAGCAAGTCCATGATGAAAGGCCAACTCGCCGGGTTGATGAAGCAGGCCCAGCAGATGCAGGAAAACATGAAGAAGATGCAGGAGCAACTGGCTCTCATCGAAGTGGAAGGCCAGTCGGGCGCGGGGCTCGTCAAGGTGACGATGACCTGCCGCAACGAAGTGCGCCGCGTGTCGATCGATCCGAGCCTGCTCGCCGACGACAAGGACATGCTCGAGGATCTCGTCGCCGCGGCGTTCAACGACGCGGTGCGCAAGGCCGAGGCGACGTCGCAGGAGAAGATGAGCGGCATGACGGCGGGCCTGCCGCTGCCGCCCGGCTTCAAGCTGCCGTTCTGACGATGAACCGTTCGGCCGACGTCGTGAGCGCATGAGCATCAAGCCGCCTTCCGCGCTGTCCGGGCTCGTCGAAGCGCTGCGCGCGCTGCCGGGCGTCGGACCGAAATCCGCGCAGCGCATCGCATATCACCTGATGCAGCACGATCGGGAGGGTGCGGAGCGGCTCGGGCGCTCGCTGTTGTTCGCGACCGAGCATCTGCGTCACTGTGAGAAGTGCAACACGTTCACGGAGGCGCAGATCTGCGAGGTCTGCAGCGATCCGGAGCGCGACCCGACGCTGCTGTGCGTCGTCGAGACGCCCGCCGACCAGATCATGCTCGAGCAGACGATGACCTATCGCGGGCTGTATTTCGTGCTGATGGGGCGCTTGAGTCCGCTCGACGGCATCGGGCCGAAGGAGATCCATTTCGACCGCCTCGTGCGCCGCGCATCGGACGGCGTCGTGAAGGAGGTCGTGCTCGCGACGAACTTCACGAACGAAGGCGAGGCGACCGCGCACTATCTCGGCCAGACGCTGAAGGCGCGCGGCCTGGCCGTCACGCGGCTCGCGCGGGGCGTGCCGGTGGGCGGCGAGCTCGAATACGTCGACGCCGGCACGATCGCCCGCGCGATGCTCGACAGGCGCACCCTCTAGCCGGCGCGCGCGCCGGCGCCGCGCGGCCTCGCGCCGCGCGTACCGTTCAACGATCCAAGGAAGCGACATGAGCGCAACTCCCGGCCCGCTTTCGGGCGTCAAGGTGCTCGAACTCGGCACGCTGATCGCGGGCCCGTTCGCCGCGCGCCTGCTCGCCGAGTTCGGCGCGGACGTCATCAAGATCGAAGATCCGAACGGCGGCGATCCGCTGCGCAAGTGGCGCAAGCTGTATCCGGAGGCGGGCGGCACGTCGCTGTGGTGGTCGGTGCAGGCGCGCAACAAGAAATCGGTGACGATCAACCTGAAGTCCGACGAGGGCAAGGAGATCGTGCGCCGCCTCGCGCGTGAAGCCGACATCGTCGTCGAGAACTTCCGCCCGGGGCTGCTCGAGAAGCTCGGTCTCGGCTACGACGTGCTGTCCGCCGACAATCCGGGCCTCGTGATGGTGCGCCTGTCCGGCTACGGGCAGACGGGCCCGTATCGCGACCGTCCCGGCTTCG
This sequence comes from Burkholderia sp. ABCPW 111, assembly GCF_000773065.1. Lineage (NCBI taxonomy): Bacteria > Pseudomonadati > Pseudomonadota > Betaproteobacteria > Burkholderiales > Burkholderiaceae > Burkholderia > Burkholderia sp. ABCPW 111. The sequence continues at coordinate 15,030 of NZ_JPWT01000071.1, forward strand.
GCGCGATCGCCGAATCGATGGGCGGGCTGCGCCACATCACGGGCTATCCGGAGCTGCCGCCGCCGCGCATCGGCATCTCGATCGGCGATTCGATCGCGGCGCTGCACGGCGTGATCGGCGCGCTGATGGCGCTGCATCACCGCAACGCGAACGGCGGCGCGGGGCAGGTCGTCGACGTCGCGCTCTATGAGGCCGTCTTCAACATGATGGAGAGCGTCGTGCCCGAGTACGGCGTCTACGGGCTCGTGCGCGAGCGCACGGGCGCGTCGCTGCCGGGCATCGTGCCGTCGAACACGTATCCGTGCCGCGACGGCAGCATCGTGATCGGCGGCAACAGCGATCCGATCTTCAAGCGCCTGATGAACGCGATCGGCCGCGACGATCTCGCGGGCGATCCCGCGCTTGCGCACAACGACGGCCGCGTGCCGCGCACGCAGGAAATCGATGCGGCGATCGGCGCGTGGCTCGCCGAGCGCACGATCGACGACGCGCTCGCGGTGCTGAACGCCGCGGACGTGCCCGCGTCGCGAATCTACAGCGTAGCCGACATGTTCACCGATCCGCAGTTCGCCGCGCGCCAGATGATCCAGCGTTTCAAACTCGCGGGCGGCGCGGAGATCCCGCTGCCGAACGTGACGCCGAAGCTGTCCGGCACGCCCGGCGAAACGCGCTGGCTCGGCCCCGAGCTCGGCGAGCATACGGACGAGGTGCTGGGCGCGCTCGGCTACGACGCGCAGGCGATCGCCGTGCTGCGCGAGAAGCGCGTGATCTGAGCGCCGAGGGCCGCGCGGTACGCGCTTCTTGCGCCGTCGCACGCTGCACGCGAGGCGGCCGGGGCTGTCGCTCTCGCGCAATCTTTCCTCGGTTACAATCGGCGGATGCGAATATTACTCAGCAACGACGACGGATACCTTGCGCCCGGCATCGCCGCGCTGTACGAAGCGCTGTGCCCGCTGGCCGAGGTCATGGTGATGGCGCCCGAGCAGAATTGCAGCGGCGCGTCGAACTCGCTTACGCTGTCGCGTCCGCTTTCGGTGTCGCGTTCGGCGAGCACGGGTTTCTACTACGTGAACGGCACGCCGACCGATTCGGTGCACGTCGCGCTGACGGGCATGCTCGACGCGAAGCCGGACCTCGTCGTGTCGGGAATCAACAACGGCCAGAACATGGGTGAGGACACGCTGTATTCCGGCACGGTCGCGGCCGCGACGGAAGGCATCATGTTCGGCGTGCCGGCGATCGCGTTCTCGCTCGTTCACAAAGAGTGGGCGCACCTCGGCGACGCCGCGCGCGTCGCGGCCGAGATCGTGCGCCGCTATCTCGACAATCCGCTGTCCGGCCGGCCGCTGCTGAACGTCAATATTCCGAACCTGCCGTACGACGAGCTGAAGGGCTGGCGCGTGACGCGGCTCGGCAAGCGCCATCCGTCGCAGCCGGTGATTCGCCAAACGAATCCGCGCGGCGAGCCGATCTACTGGATCGGAGCGGCGGGCGACGCGCGCGACGCGAGCGAGGGCACCGATTTCCACGCGACCGCGGCGGGCTACGTGTCGATCACGCCGCTGCAGCTCGATCTCACGCACACGCAAATGCTGGCAGCCACGCGCGAATGGGCGCGTGCCGGGAGCGGCGCTTCATGAGCGGCGAGCGCGCGAAGCGGTTTCCGCTCGCGCTCGAGGACCTGAAGCGCGAGCCGCGCAAGCCCGAAGGGCGCGCGGCCGAGCGCCAGGCGGCGGGCGACGCCGCCCGCCAGCGCCTTGCCGCCGCGCCCGCCGCCACATCGACCCTCGTGCCCGACCGGCGCGCGCCGCAGCGCGCAGCCGCCACGACGGGCGGCCGCGTGGCCACGACGGGCGGCCGCGTGGCCACGACGGGCGGCCGCGTGTCCGCACCGAAGTCCGCGCACGCGAAGAAATCCGCGTCGGGCCTGCCCGGCGTCGCGAAGGGCGCGCCGTCCGCCGCCGCGAAAAGCGGCGACAAGGGCGCCGCGCCGAATGTCGCGTTGAGCGGCGCGCTCGCGCTGACTTCGGAACGGGTGCGCGAGCGCATGGTCGAAAGGCTGCGGGCAAACGGCGTGGCCGATCCGCGCGTGCTGGCCGCGATGGCGGCCGTGCCGCGCCACATGTTCGTCGATCCGGGGCTCGCGGCTCAGGCGTATGAAGACGCGGCGCTGCCGATCGGGCATCAGCAGACGATCTCGAAGCCGTCGGTCGTCGCGCGGATGATCGAACTCGCGGCGGCCGGCCGCGTGCTCGAGCGCGTGCTCGAAATCGGCACGGGCTGCGGTTATCAGGCCGCGGTGCTGAGCCGCGTCGCGCGCGACGTGTATTCGATCGAACGCGTGAAGCCGCTCTACGAGCGCGCAAAACTGAATTTGCGGCCGCTGCGCGTGCCGAACATCCGCTTGCATTACGGCGACGGACGCGTGGGCCTGCCCGCCGCGGCGCCGTTCGACGCGATCGTGATCGCGGCGGCGGGGCTCGACGTGCCGCGGGCGCTGCTGGAACAATTGGCGATCGGCGGCAGGCTCGTCGCGCCTGTCGGAGAGCAGGCGGGCGAGCAGGTGTTGACGCTCGTGGAGCGCGTCGCACCCGCGCAGTGGCGCGAGTCGCGGCTTGATCGCGTTTTCTTTGTCCCTTTAAAATCCGGAGTGATTTGATACCGATGAGTATGCTGCGCGCGATGCAAAACAATCGTTTGAAGTTACCGCTCTCGCTCGCTCAGCGCGCGATTTGCATGGCGGCTTTCACGCTGCTCGCCGCGTGCGCGACGCGGCTCGACCAGGCGCCCGTCGTCGATCGTTCCGGCTCGCTCGGCACGACGGCTGCCGCGCAGCCGCCCGCGCCGCTGCCGCCTGCGCCCCCGGGTTACTACCGGGTGAAGCCGGGCGACACGCTTTATCGGATCGCGCTCGAGAACGGCCAGAACTATCGCGACATCGCAGCGTGGAACAACCTCACGAACCCGAATCAGATCGAAGTCGATCAACTGCTGCGCGTCTCGCCGACAGCCGGCGGCGCGACGCCGGCCGCACCGGTCGCGGGCGGCGCGGCGACGCCGCCGCTGTCGAGCGGCCCGGCTGCGGTGCCGCCGATCTATGGCTCCGGTTCCACCGCGAGCGCCGCGCCGTCTGCCGCGCCCGCGCCGAGTGAAACGACTGCGCCTGCGGCGAGCAGCAACCTGTCGTTCGCGTGGCCGGTGCGCGGTGCGCTGTTGAACACGTTCGACGATTCGAAGAACAAGGGGATCAACATCGGCGGCCCGGCCGGCGAGGCCGTGAAGGCCGCCGCTGATGGCCGCGTGGTGTATGCGGGCAACGGTCTGCGCGGCTACGGCAATCTCATTATCATCAAGCACGACGCAACTTATCTCACGGCGTATGCACACAATCGCGCTTTGATGGTAAAAGAGGGGGACGCGGTGACGAAAGGCCAGAAGATCGCAGAGATGGGCAATAGCGATTCCGACCGCGTGATGCTGCATTTCGAGGTTCGCCGGCAGGGTAAACCTGTCGATCCGCTGAAGTATTTGCCGCCTCAATAAACGAGACGACCATGCCGAAATCGAAGCGCCACGAGCCGCAAGCCGAGTCTGAGAAGATCAGTCGAGCCACGCAAGCATCGGTGGAGCGAGCTGGCGCTTCGACGGACGAGGATGAAGACGCCGCCGACAACGAACGCGACTACGAGCCGCGCGAAGCGGATTCGGACGACTCGCGCGAAGGGCGCGGCGATGCAGCCGACGCGTCACCCGATCTGGACGATTTCCGGGCGCTTCTGCAGGCGGAGCTCACTGCCGACACGATCCAGCACTACCTGAATCGCATCAGCGTGAAGCCGCTCTTGACGGTCGAGGAAGAGCAGCGCTATTCGCGGCTCGCGAAGGCGGGCGAATTCGACGCGCGGCAGGTGATGATCGAGCGGAATCTGCGGCTCGTCGTCAGCATCGCGAAAGGCTATCTGAATCGCGGCGTGCCGCTGCTCGATCTGATCGAGGAAGGCAACCTCGGGCTCATGCACGCGATCGAGAAGTTCGATCCGACGCGCGGCTTTCGCTTTTCGACGTACGCGACCTGGTGGATACGGCAAAGCATCGAGCGCGCGATCATGAATCAGGCGCGCACGGTGCGGCTGCCGGTGCACGTGATCCGCGAGCTGAACCAGGTGCTGCGCGCGAAGCGCCATCTGGAAAAGAACTCGCTGTCGACGGGCGCGGCGGCCGAGCGCCGCGAGGCGAGCATCGACGACATCGCGTATCTGACGGGCAAGACGGCCGAGGAAGTCACCGACATCCTCGCGCTCAACGAGCACACCGCATCGCTCGATGCGCCGCTCGATCTCGATCCGGCGAGCAGCCTGCTCGATCTGCTGCCCGACGACCAGAGCCAGTCGCCCGATGCGGAGGTTCAGCACCGCGAACTGGAAACGCTAACGCGCGCATGGTTGTCGCGCCTGTCCGACAAGCACCGCCATGTGATCGAGCGGCGCTTCGGCCTCAATCACATTGAACCCGCGACGCTCGAGGAGCTTGCAGACGAGATGGGGCTGACCCGCGAGCGGGTTCGCCAGATCCAGCAGGAAGCGCTCGTGCGGCTCAAGCGGTTTTTCGCATCCAACGGCGTGCGCAAGGACGCCGTTCTGTAATTCATCGATGACACCGATTCTGGTTTTTGACATCGAGACGATTCCCGATGTCGACGGCATTCGCCGTCTTGAAGATCTGCCCGCCGACCTCACCGATGCCGAAGTGGCCGAGCACGCGTTCGCCGCGCGCCGCGAGAAGACGGGCAGCGATTTCCTGCCGCTTCATCTGCAACGGGTCGCGGCAATTTCGTGCGTGTTCCGCGACAACACCGGCTTTCGCGTGCGCTCGCTCGGTGCACCGGGCGACCCGGAGGCGACGTTGATCCAGTCGTTCTACCGCGTGATCGAGAAGTACACGCCGCAACTCGTGTCGTGGAACGGCGGCGGCTTCGATCTGCCGGTGCTGCATTACCGCGGGCTCGTGCACGGCGTCGCGGCGCCGCGCTACTGGGACATGGGCGAGGACGATCGCGACTTCAAGTGGAACAACTACCTGTCGCGCTACCACACGCGGCATCTCGACCTGATGGATCTGCTCGCGCTCTATCAGCCGCGCGCGAGCGCGCCGCTCGACGCGCTCGCGAAGCTGTGCGGCTTTCCGGGCAAGCTCGGGATGGACGGCAGCCAGGTGTGGAAGGCGTTTCAGGAAGGGCGGATCGAGGAGATCCGCAACTACTGCGAGACCGACGTCGTGAACACCTACTTGCTGTACTGTCGGTTCCAGCAGATGCGCGGTGGTCTGTCGCCCGCCGAGTACACCGAAGAGATCGCGCTCGTGAAGAATTCGCTCGTGCAGGAGCCGGCGCTGCATTGGGCCGAATACCTCGCCGCGTTCGACGCGTGAACCGTCCGGCGTCCCCCGCAGGGCGGACGCCGCTCTCTCTGTCTCTCTCTCGACGCCGCGAAACCGAAACGCGTCTCTTTTCTCGCCGGCTTGCCGGCGCTCACGCATCGCTCAGTTCGAGCACGATCGGCTGATGATCGGACGCGCGCACCGCGCCGTCGATCTCGCAGCGCGTCAGGCGGCGAACGAGCGTGTCGGTGACGAACACGAAATCGCAGGTCATCGGCCCCTCCTTCCACTGCTCGGTGTCGTAGACGCCTGCGGTCATCGGCGGCGTCTCGCCCGGATGGCGCGCGAGCCACGCGTCGACGAAGCACGGCGCGTCGGGAAACGGCGCGAGAAAGCGCCGGTAAGCGCCGCTGCGATACGCGCTGTTGAAATCGCCGCAGACGATCGCGTCGGCCGCGCGCGCGGACGGCGCGAACGGACCTGTCGGCGTCTCAGGCGGCGCACTCGCGCGCGTGTGCGCGGCCGCCTCGCGGTGCAGGCGCCGCAACGCGTCGACTTGCGCGAGCCGCTGCTTCGCCGAGTAATACTCCAAGTGCGTGACGACGACGCGCAGCGGCCCGAACGGCGCGCGCAGCGTGACTTCGAGCGCGCAGCGCGGCATCGACGGCGCGGCGGCGCTCGCGGGCCACGGCAGCGCGTGGCGCATCGCGCGCTCGACCGGCAGCCGCGTCGCGAGCGCGTTGCCGAACTGCCGGCGCGGCGCGCCCGGCTCGGTCGGCGGCAGATCGACGCCGATCGCGTCGAACACCGCATATTCTGGCAACAGCGTCGCCAGTTCGGCATACTGATCGTCGGAAGGGCCGCCCGGCAGCGCGCGAAAGCCGCGCGTGAGTTCCTGCGCGCACAGCACGTCGAAATCGCCGAGCCGGCAGGCAGCGTCGATCGTGCGCGCCAGATCGACCGTGCCGTCGGCGTCCCGTCCCCATTGGATGTTCCAACTGATGAGTCGCATCGTCGAATCTCCGTTGCGTGACGGCCGTTCGTCTACAATCTCGCCTTTCCCCACAATCGTTCGTCAGGAAAAGCTGGTGTCAGAAGCCGTCCCTCTCTCCACGCGCCGCGCGTCGCATGCGAGCGCCGCGCCCGATCGCGCCCCGGTTCTCGATATCGATTCGCTCGACATGGAAGCGCGCGGCGTCGGCCGCGTCGTCGACGAAAACGGCGAGCCCGGCAAGGTGATTTTCGTCGAGGGCGCGCTGCCCGGCGAGCGCGTCACGTATTCGAGCTTCCGCCGGAAGCCGACCTACGAGCAGGCGCAAGTCGTCGATATTTTGCGCCCGAGCGTGATGCGCACGCAGCCGAAATGCGCGTTTTTCGGCACCTGCGGCGGCTGCTCGATGCAGCATCTCGATATGCGCGCGCAGGTCGCGATCAAGCAGCGCGTGCTCGAGGACAACCTGTGGCATCTCGCGAAGCTGCGCGCCGAAGCGATGTTCGCGCCGATACACGGCCCATCTTGGGGCTACCGGTATCGCGCGCGCCTCACCGTGCGCCACGTCGCGAAGAAGGGCGGCGTGCTCGTCGGCTTCCACGAGAAGAAGAGCAGCTATGTGGCCGACATGACGAGCTGCGAGGTGTTGCCGCCGCACGTGTCGGCGATGCTCGTGCCGCTGCGCAGGCTCGTCGAGCAGTTGTCGATCCGCGATCGCATGCCGCAGATCGAGCTCGCGGTCGGCTCGCAAGTGACGGCGCTCGTGCTGCGCGTGCTCGAGCCGATCAACGCGGCCGACGAGGCGCTGCTGCGCGAATTCGCCGACACGCACCGCGTGCAGTTCTGGCTGCAGCCGAAGGGGCCGGATACGGTCGCGCCGTTCTATCCGCTCGACGTGCAGCTCGACTACACGCTGCCCGAATTCGGCATCCGGATGCCGTTCAAGCCGACCGACTTCACGCAGGTCAATCACCAGATCAACCGGGTGCTCGTCGGGCGCGCGTTGCGGCTGCTCGCGCCCTCGCGCGACGATCGCGTGCTCGATCTGTTCTGCGGAATCGGTAACTTCACGCTGCCGCTCGCGCGGCTCGCGCGCGAGGTGGTCGGGATCGAGGGCAGCGAGACGCTGAGCGTGCGCGCGCTCGCGAACGCGAAGGAAAACGGCGTCGACGGCCACACGTCGTTCGCGTGCCGCAACCTGTTCGAGGTGACGGCCGACGATCTGCGCGCGCTCGGCGCGTTCGACAAATTCCTGATCGATCCGCCGCGCGAAGGCGCGCTCGCGGTGTCGAAGGCGCTTGCGGACATCGCGCAGAGCGGCGTCGGGCCGCTGCCCGCGCGGATCGTCTACGTGTCGTGCAACCCGTCGACGCTCGCGCGGGACGCGGGGCTCCTCGTGCACGAGGCGGGCTACCGGCTGAAGGGCGCGGGCGTCGTCAACATGTTTCCGCATACGTCGCACGTCGAATCGATCGCGCTCTTCGAGCGCGCGTGACGCGTTGCTTTCGCGGCGGCGTGCGCCGTGCGCGGGCATGAAAAAACCGGCCCTCGGGGCCGGTTTTTCGTGATGCGCGACGAAGTGCCGCCGGGCTTCAGTTGCGGTTGCCGCCGAAGATGCCGAGCAGCGCGAGCAGGTTCGTGAACACGTTGTACAGATCGAGGTAGATCGCGAGCGTCGCGCTGATGTAGTTGGTCTCGCCGCCGTTCACGACGCGCTGGACGTCGAACAGCATGTACGCCGAGAAGATCACGATCGCGAGCACCGACACCGTGAGCATCAGCGCCGGCAACTGCAGGAACACGTTCGCGACCATTGCGAGCAGCAGCACGATCACGCCGACGAAGAGCCACTTGCCGAGGCCGGAGAAATCGCGCTTGCTGACGGTCGCGACCGTCGCCATCGCGGCGAAGATCACGCCGGTGCCGCCGAATGCGAGCATGATGAGCGACGGGCCGTTCGAAAAGCCGAGGATGAAGCTCAGGAGGCGCGACAGCATCAGGCCCATGAAGAACGTGAAGCCGAGCAGCACGAACACGCCGGCCGAGCTGTTCTTCGTGCGCTCGATCGCGAACATGAAGCCGAACGCGATCGCGAAGAACGCGAGAAGGCTCATCATCGGGCTCGTCGCGGCGAACAGCGAGAAACCCGTCGCGACGCCGACCCAGGCGCCGAGCACGGTCGGCACCATCGACAGCGCAAGAAGCCAGTAGGTGTTGCGCAGCACGCGGTTGCGAGTCTCGGCCGTGCTGATCGCGCCGCCGCGGCCGAAGTTGTACGGATAGTCGTTCATGGTTTCTCCTAACATGGAACGTGGCGGCGCCGCCGGCCGGCGGCGCGCTTGTTGCGCCGCAATAAGCCGTCAGGCCGCTACCCCTAAGATAGGTTTCGAGGGCGGAGGTTTCAACGTCTCGGTGCCCGCGAAACGCGAAGTGTTAGAACCTTTCTGTCGTGTAAGGGTTCAATCGCAATGATACACGGGAACGTGTTACAATAGCGGATTCATTTGAAACTGTAACCTCTTAATTTCTTGGAGTTTTTATGGCACTCGAGCGCACCCTGTCGATCATCAAGCCGGATGCGGTGGCGAAGAACGTGATCGGCCAGATCTACAGCCGTTTCGAAAACGCCGGCCTGAAGATCGTGGCGGCGCGCATGGCGCACCTGTCGCGCGCCGATGCGGAGAAATTCTACGCCGTGCACGCCGAGCGTCCGTTCTTCAAGGATCTCGTCGAATTCATGATCTCGGGCCCGGTGATGATCCAGGTTCTCGAAGGCGAGGACGCGATCCTGAAGAACCGCGACCTGATGGGCGCGACGGACCCGAAGAAGGCGGAAAAGGGCACGATCCGCGCCGACTTCGCGGACAGCATCGACGCGAACGCCGTGCACGGCTCGGACGCACCGGAAACGGCGCGCGGCGAAGTCGCGTTCTTCTTCCCGGAAATGAACGTCTACTCGCGCTGAGCGGGTCGGGGTCCGGCGCGTCTGGCGGCAAGGCAGGGCATCATGGCGAGCGAAACCATCGTCAATCTACTCGACCTCGACGCCGAGGGTCTCGTCGCGTACTGCGGCAGCCTCGGCGAGAAGGCGTTTCGCGCTAAGCAACTGCAGCGCTGGATCCATCAATACAACGCAGCCGATTTCGACGGGATGACCGATCTCGCGAAGTCGCTGCGCGAAAAGCTGAAAGGGCGCGCCGTGATCGGCACGCCCGACATTCTGAGCGATCACGTGTCGGCCGACGGCACGCGCAAGTGGCTTATCGACGTCGGCAACGGCAACGCGGTCGAGACGGTGTTCATCCCCGAGGAAACACGCGGCACGCTGTGCGTGTCGTCGCAGGCGGGATGCGCGGTCAATTGCCGCTTCTGCTCGACCGGCAAGCAAGGTTTTTCCCGCAATCTGTCGACGGGCGAGATCGTCGGGCAACTGCGGATGGCGGAATTCGCGCTGCGCGCGTCGCTCGGGCGCGCGCCCGGCCCGAACGGCAAGGCCGAGCGCGTCATCACGAACGTCGTGATGATGGGCATGGGCGAGCCGCTTCTCAATTATTCGGCGGTCGTGCCCGCGATGCGCCTCATGCTCGACGACAACGCGTACGGCTTGTCGCGCCGGCGCGTGACGCTGTCGACCTCGGGCGTCGTGCCGATGATGGACAAGCTCGGCGCCGAGCTGCCCGTCGCGCTCGCGGTGTCGCTGCACGCGTCGAACGACGCGCTGCGCGACATGCTCGTGCCGCTCAACAAGAAGCATCCGCTGCGCGAGCTGATGGCCGCGTGCCAGCGTTATCTGAAAGTCGCGCCGCGCGATTTCATCACGTTCGAATACTGCATGCTCGACGGCGTCAACGACACCGACGCGCATGCGCGCGAGCTGCTCGCGCTGACGCGCGACGTGCCGTGCAAGTTCAATCTGATTCCGTTCAATCCGTTCCCGGAATCGGGGCTCGTGCGCTCGAAGGCGGAACAGATCAAGCGCTTCGCGCAGATCCTGATCGACGCCGGCATCGTGACGACGATCCGCAAGACGCGCGGCGACGACATCGACGCCGCCTGCGGCCAACTGGCGGGCGCGGTCAAGGACCGCACGCGGCTTGCCGAGCGAACGGGCGCGGCAAAGATTATCGAGGTCCGGGCGGTTTGACGGGGATGCCCGGGCCGGCAGTGAAATACGCGTAAAGCGATCGGGGGCGGCGCGCGGCGCCGCGCAGTGTGTGACAACGGTGGTGTTGCGAGCCTGGCCGGAGCCGGTGCGGGTGTGCAGGCAAGAAGAATCGACGCGAGGATGAGGATGAGCGAACCGCAGCCGTCAAAGAGCCCAGAGACGAACGCAGGCGAGAAACCGGCGGCGGCCGGCGGCGGCATTGCGTCGGTCGCGGCAGTGGGCGCGCGGCTCGCGGAGTTGCGCGAGGCGAAGGGATGGTCGGTCGACGACGTGTCCGCGCGGCTCAAGGTCGCAGCGTCGAAGTTGCAGGCGCTCGAGGCGGGCGATACGAGTCAGCTTCCGGGGACGACTTTCGCGCTTGGCCTCGTGCGCAGTTACGCGAAGATGCTCGGCGTCGATCCGGAACCGTTCGCGCAGGCGCTGCGTCGCGAGAAGGGTGTGCCCGAGGTCGATCTGTCGATGCCCGCGTCGGCCGGCACCGATCTGCCGCGCGGCCGGGTGTCGATTCCGCTCGGCGGCTCGTCGCGCGGCCGGCCGTGGCTGTGGGCGGTCGCGGCGGTCGTCGTCGCGTTGATCGCCGCGGCGATGTGGCGTACGGGCGGCGAATCGTCGAACTGGCTCGCGCGCTTGAAGTCGAGCGGGGCCGGCGAAGCCGCGTCGGGCGCGCGTGCGCAGCCGGAGGGCGCCGCGTCCGATCTGCCGGCGAGCGCGGCGGTGTCCGGCACGGTGACGCAGGCGAGCGCCGTCGCGGCGAGCGCGACGCAGTCGGTCGGCGGCGCGTCGGCGGGCGATGCGGTGGTGGCGAGCGTGCCGGCCGCGGGTTCCGCGCCTGCCGTCGCGAGCGCGGTGGCCGTGCCGCCCGCTTCGACGCCGGTCGCCGCCGCGCAACCGGCGCAATCGATGCAACAATCGGCGGCACTGGGGGCCGATGGCGCGAGCGCCGTCGTAACGGCCGCGCCCGGTCAGTCGGTGGTCGCGCTGAAGGTCGCGCAGGACTGCTGGTTCAGCGTGCGCGACAAGAACGGCAAGGAGTTGTTCTCGTCGCTCGTGCGCGCCGGCGAGACGAAGCAGGTTGCAGGCGATGCGCCGCTCAAGGTCACGATCGGCAACAAGGCCGGGCTCGAATCGATCGCTTTCGACGGCAAGCCCGTCGATCCGGCAAAATACTCGACGGCTCGGGGCAACGTCGCGCGTTTCGCATTGCCCTGACGGCAAGCGCCGTGGCCGGCCGGGCACGGCGCTGTTCTCTTTCGCGCGTCGCCAAGCGGGCGGCGCGTTTGGCGTAAATTGGATCTATCGATGCAATCCGAAGCTCAATCCCCACGCAGCAGTCAGATTTGTTCAACCGAGCCGGTGTTCGGCGGGCATGCGCCGCGGCGCGTGTCGCATGCGGTCGACGTCCGCTGGGGCGGGACGCTCGTGACGATCGGCGGCGCGGCGCCCGTGCGCGTGCAGTCGATGACGAACACCGACACGGCCGATGCGATCGGCACCGCGATCCAGGTGAAGGAGCTCGCGAACGCGGGCTCGGAGCTCGTGCGCATCACGGTGAACACGCCCGAGGCCGCCGCCGCCGTGCCGGCGATCCGCGAGCAGCTCGACCGGATGGGCGTATCCGTGCCGCTCGTGGGCGATTTCCATTACAACGGGCATCTGCTGCTGCGCGACTATCCCGAGTGCGCGGAAGCGCTGTCGAAGTACCGGATCAACCCTGGCAACGTCGGCCAGGGCGCGAAGCGCGATTCGCAGTTCGCGCAGATGATCGAGGCCGCGATCAAGTACGACAAGCCGGTGCGCATCGGCGTGAACTGGGGCAGCCTCGACCAGGACCTGCTCGCGCGGATGATGGACGAGAACGGCGCGCGCGCCGAGCCGTGGGAAGCGCAGAGCGTGATGTACGAGGCGCTGATCCAGTCGGCGGTCGGCTCGGCCGAGCGCGCGGTGGAGCTCGGCCTCGGCCGCGAGAAGATCGTGCTGTCGTGCAAGGTGAGCGGCGTGCAGGATCTGATCGCCGTGTATCGTGAGCTCGCGCGCCGCTGCGGCTTCGCGTTGCATCTCGGTCTCACCGAGGCGGGCATGGGCTCGAAGGGCATCGTCGCGTCGACGGCCGCGATCGGCTTGCTGCTGCAGGAAGGGATCGGCGACACGATCCGCATCTCGCTCACGCCGGAACCCGGCGCGTCGCGCACGGGCGAAGTGATCGTCGGCCAGGAAATCCTGCAGACGATGGGGCTGCGCTCGTTCGCGCCGATGGTCGTCGCGTGCCCGGGCTGCGGCCGCACGACGAGCACGCTGTTCCAGGAGCTCGCGCTGCAGATCCAGACCTATCTGCGCGAGCAGATGCCCGCGTGGCGCAAGGAATATCCGGGCGTCGAGAAGATGAACGTCGCGGTGATGGGCTGCATCGTCAACGGCCCGGGCGAGTCGAAGCACGCGAACATCGGCATCAGCCTGCCGGGCTCGGGCGAGAACCCGGCCGCGCCCGTGTTCGTCGACGGCCAGAAAGTGAAGACGCTGCGCGGTGAGCGCATCGCGGAGGAATTCCAGCAGATCGTGAGCGATTACGTCGCGCGCACCTACGGCCGCGTTGCGGTCCAGAATTAATTCGTCCACCGTATTTCAGATGACAGAACAAAAGCGAAAGCTCGAGAAGCTCGCGGGCGTGAAGGGCATGAACGACATCCTCCCGCAGGATGCCGGCTTGTGGGAATTCTTCGAGGCGACCGTGAAGTCGCTGTTGCGCGCGTACGGCTATCAGAACATCCGTACGCCGATCGTCGAGCATACGCAGCTCTTCACGCGCGGCATCGGCGAAGTGACCGATATCGTCGAGAAGGAGATGTACAGCTTCGTCGACGCGCTCAACGGCGAGAACCTGACGCTGCGCCCCGAGAACACCGCGGCCGTCGTGCGCGCGGCCATCGAGCACAACATGCTGTACGACGGGCCGAAGCGCCTGTGGTACGTCGGCCCGATGTTCCGCCACGAGCGTCCGCAGCGCGGCCGCTATCGCCAGTTCCACCAGGTCGGCGTCGAGGCGCTCGGCTTCGCGGGGCCGGACGCCGACGCGGAAATCATCATGATGTGCCAGCGCCTGTGGGACGATCTCGGCCTCACCGGCATCAAGCTCGAGATCAACTCGCTCGGCCTTGCGCAGGAGCGCGCGGCGCACCGCGTCGAACTCGTCAAGTATCTCGAGCAGCACGTCGAGAAGCTCGATGACGACGCCCAGCGTCGCCTGTACACGAATCCGCTGCGCGTGCTCGACACGAAGAATCCCGCGCTGCAGGAGATCGTGCAGAATGCGCCGAAGCTGATCGACTTCCTCGGCGACGCGTCGCGTGCGCACTTCGAAGGCCTGCAGCGCCTGCTGAAGGCGAACAACCTGCCGTTTACGATCAACCCGCGGCTCGTGCGCGGGCTCGATTACTACAATCTGACCGTATTCGAGTGGGTGACCGACAAGCTCGGCGCGCAAGGCACGGTCGCCGCGGGCGGCCGCTACGATCCGCTGATCGAGCAACTGGGCGGCAAGCCGACCGCCGCGTGCGGCTGGGCGATGGGCGTCGAGCGCATTCTCGAGCTGCTGAAGGAAGAGAACCTCGTGCCGGAGCAGGAAGGCGTCGACGTGTACGTCGTCCATCAGGGCGACGCGGCGCGCGAGCAAGCGTTCGTCGTCGCGGAGCGTCTGCGCGACACGGGCCTCGACGTGATTCTCCACTGCAGCGCGGACGGCGCGGGCGCGAGCTTCAAGTCGCAGATGAAGCGTGCCGACGCGAGCGGCGCGGCGTTCGCGGTGATCTTCGGCGACGACGAGATCGCAAACGGCACGGCGAGCGTGAAGCCGCTGCGCGGCGCGGGCGACGACGGCGAAAAGAACGTTCAGCAGTCCGTGCCGGTCGAAAGCTTGACCGATTTTCTAATCAATGCGATGGTTGCAACCGCCGAAGACGGCGACGACTGATCGCGGCGCATCCGCTCGACAAAGAAGCGTGTACAGGAAGGAATCGCTAGGCGATGAGTTATCACGACGAACAAGAATCGATTGAAAGCCTGAAGGCGTGGTGGGCCCGGTGGGGCAATCTGACGACCTGGATCGCGATCGCCGTCCTCGCCGCCGCGGCCGCCTGGAACGGCTGGAACTACTGGCAGCGCCGCCAGGCCGCGCAAGCGGCCGTGCTCTACGAGCAGGTGCAGCAGGCCGTCCAGTCGAACGACAAGGCGAAAGTGTCGCGCGTCGCGTCGGACATGGAGGACAAGTTCGGCGGCACCGCCTATGCGCAGATGACGGCGCTCGAGGCGGCGAAGGCGCTGTACGGCGCGGGTGATACGGCGGGTGCGAAGGCGCAGTTGCAGTGGGCCGCCGATCATGCGAAGGACGGCGAGTACAAGCAGATCGCGACACTGCGTCTTGCGTCGCTGCTGCTCGACGAGAAGGCGTACGACGCAGGCCTCGCGCTGCTGTCGGGCACGCCGCCCGAGGCGTTCAAGGGCGCCGTCGCGAATGGTCGCGGCGATCTGCTCGCCGCGCAGGGCAAGAGTGACGACGCGCGCGCCGCGTACAAGCTCGCGCTCGATTCGCTGCCGAAGGATGACGCCTCCGCCCGCCAACTCGTGCAGTTCAAGCTGGACGCGCTCGGCGGTTGAGCGCGTGCGCTTTCGTTTTACAACTTAACTTTGCTTCGCTATCGATGAATCTGCTGAAACGTTACGCTGCACCCGTTGCCTGCGCGGCGGCCGTCCTGGTTCTCGCGGCCTGTTCGTCAACGAAGGACGCGCGCCGCGTGCCGACGCCGCTTACCGAGTTCAAACCCGTGCTCGACGTGCAGCAAGTGTGGAAGGCGAGCGTCAGCAAGGGCGGCCGCTACTCGTTCTCGCCCGTCGCGGTGGGCGATGCGGTGTACGTCGCCGGCGCGAACGGTTCGGTCGAGAAGATCGACGCGAAGACGGGCCAGGAAGTCTGGCGCGCGAAGGTCGGCTCCGACCTGTCGGCGGGCGTCGGCAGCGACGGCACCCTGACCGCGGTCGGCGCGCTGAAGGGCGGCGTGTTCGTGCTCGGCCCGGACGGCAAGCTGCTGTGGAAGACGAGCGTGCAGGGCGAGGTCTTCTCGCCGCCGCTCGTCGGCAACGGCCTCGTGATCGTGCGCACGATCGACGGCCAGGTGATCGCGTTCAACGGGCAGACGGGCGAGCAGAAGTGGACGTACCGCAATCGCGCGGTGCCGCTCAATCTGCGCGTGTCGGCCGGCATGACGTTCGCGGGCGACGCCGCGGTGCTCGCGGGCTTTCCGGGCGGCGGCCTCGTCGCGCTGAACCTGCAGACGGGCGAGCCGTTCTGGCAGACGCCCGTGTCGTTCCCGAAGGGCGTGACGGAGGTCGAGCGGATCAACGACGTGACGGGCGCGCCGACTCTCGTCGGCGCCGAGACCTGCGCGGTGACGTTCCAGGGCCAGCTCGGCTGCTTCGACGCGAACTCGGGCCGTCCGCTGTGGGAAAAATCGTTTTCGAGCCGCAGCGGCGTCGCGCAGGACGATACGGTGGTCGCGGGCGGCGACGACTGGTCGGTCGTGTCGGCTTACGACGTCGCGACGGGCAAGGAGCTCTGGCGCAACGACAAGCTGAAGAGCCGCGACGTCGGCGTGCCGTACCTGCTCGGCCGCGCGGTCGTGTTCGGCGACTACAAGGGCTTCGTGCACTTCCTGTCGCGCGACGACGGCACGTTCGTCGCCCGGATGAAGACGGACGGCAGCGCGATCGCCGCGGCGCCCGTGCTCGCCGGCAACACGCTCGTCATCCAGACGCAGGACGGCGGCGTGTACGGTTTCCGTCCGCGCTAAGCGCGCGGCGTTTTTCGCGCGGCCGCGCGTTTCGCCGGCCGCGCTTCGTATTTTTTGACGCGTGCGTGCGGCCGTAGCCGGGCGCACGCGGCCCGGCGGCGCGGCATCGCGCGGTCCGCGGGGCCGGGAGCGAATCGAAAAAAATGAGCGGCGCGACACGTATGCCGCCGCCTGCGCGCCGAGTCGGCGCGAATTCGTGCTAATTTCCATCAAGCGCAGCCGCCTGCCGAATGCGGGCTCATCGCCGCTGCGTTTCACGTAGACGACATCAATCAGATGAAACCGGTCATTGCCCTCGTTGGGCGCCCCAATGTGGGGAAATCCACGCTGTTCAACCGGCTCACGCGTTCGCGCGATGCGCTGGTCGCCGATCTGCCCGGCTTGACGCGCGATCGCCACTACGGCGAGGGGCGGGTCGGCGCGCGGCCGTATCTCGTCGTCGACACGGGCGGCTTCGAGCCCGTCGCGAAGGACGGCATCCTGCACGAGATGGCGCGGCAGACGCGCCAGGCGGTCGAGGAGGCGGACGTCGTCGTGTTCATCGTCGACGGCCGCAACGGCCTCGCGCCGCAGGATAAGTCGATCGCCGACTACCTGCGCAAGACCGGACGGCCGATCTTCCTCGTCGTCAACAAGGCCGAGGGGATGAAATACACGGCGGTCGCGTCGGATTTCTACGAGCTCGGCCTGGGCGACCCGCGCGCGATTTCGGCCGCGCACGGCGACGGCGTGACCGACATGATCAACGAGGCGCTCGAGGTCGCGTACGCGGGCCAGCCGGAAGAGAGCGAAGAGGACGCGGCCGCGCGCGGCGTCAAGATCGCGATCGTCGGCCGGCCGAACGTCGGCAAGTCGACGCTCGTCAACACGCTGATCGGCGAAGATCGCGTGATCGCGTTCGACATGCCGGGCACGACGCGCGATTCGATCTATGTCGATTTCGAGCGCAACGGCAAGCAGTACACGCTGATCGACACGGCGGGCCTGCGCCGCCGCGGCAAGGTGTTCGAGGCGATCGAGAAGTTCTCGGTCGTGAAGACGCTGCAGTCGATCTCCGACGCGAACGTCGTGATTCTTCTGCTCGATGCGCAGCAGGACATTTCCGATCAGGACGCGCACATCGCGGGCTTCGTCGTCGAGCAGGGGCGCGCGCTCGTCGTCGGCGTGAACAAGTGGGACGGGCTCGATTCGCACGTGCGCGAGCGCACGAAGGCCGATCTCACGCGCAAGCTGAAATTCCTCGAATTCGCGAAGTTCCATTTCATTTCGGCTGCGGAGAAGACGGGCATCGGAGCGCTGATGCGCTCGGTCGACGACGCATACGCGGCCGCGATGAAGAAGCTGCCGACACCGAAGCTCACGCGCGCGCTGATCGAGGCGGTCGAGTTCCAGCAGCCGCGCCGCCGCGGCCCGGTGCGGCCGAAGCTGCGCTATGCGCACCAGGGCGGACAGAACCCGCCCATCATCGTGATCCACGGCAATGCGCTCGACGCCGTGACCGAGACGTACAAGCGCTATCTCGAGAATCGTTTCCGAGAAACTTTCTCGCTGACGGGCACTCCATTGCGCATAGAGTTCCGCTCGTCGACCAATCCTTACGCCGACAAGGGCTGAGCGAGGCAGCCGCGTCGGCCGGACGGCAGAGCCGGGCGGGGCGGACAAAATCGGCTATAGTGTAGCGATTGGCGGCGGATCTCTTTTTCTTCGCCCCAATTTAGATCAACCTGCAAAAAAGATGGAGTACGCCATGAGCAACAAAGGGCAATTGTTACAAGACCCGTTTTTGAACGCACTGCGTAAAGAGCATGTACCGGTTTCGATTTATCTCGTCAACGGCATCAAGCTCCAAGGGAACATCGAATCGTTCGACCAGTACGTCGTGTTGCTCAGGAACACGGTTACTCAAATGGTTTACAAGCACGCCATTTCGACGGTCGTGCCGGCGCGTCCGGTGAACTTCCACCCGGATGCGGAAGCAGCGTCCTAACCCATTGCCGCGGCTGGCTCGCGTCGCCGTCGGCATCCGATGCCAGCCGCCCAATCTTGACTTCCGATAATTTGATCAACGCAGCGTTAGTAGGCATCGATTTCGGCAAGACCGATTTCGAAGCCAGTCTCGAAGAACTCAGCCTGCTCGCCTCCAGCGCGGGCGCCCATCCCGCCGTCACGCTGACGGGCCGCCGTGCGAGCCCCGACGCCGCCATGTTCGTCGGCAGCGGCAAAGCCGAGGAACTGCGGCTTGCCTGCGAAGCGAACGACGTCGAAATCGTCATCTTCAATCACGCGCTCGCTCCCGCGCAGCAACGCAACCTGGAACGGATGCTTAATCGGCGCGTTGTCGATCGCACGAGCCTCATTCTCGATATTTTCGCCCAGCGCGCGCGCAGCCACGAAGGCAAGCTGCAGGTGGAGCTCGCGCAGCTGCAATATCTTGCGACCCGACTGATTCGGGCCTGGACCCACCTCGAGCGGCAAAAGGGGGGGATCGGCCTGCGCGGTCCCGGCGAAACGCAGCTCGAAACCGACCGCCGCCTGATCGGCGAGCGCATCAAGATGCTGAAGTCGCGGCTCGACAAGCTGCGCCGTCAGCATCACACGCAGCGCCGGCAGCGGGTGCGTAGCGGCACGATGTCGGTGTCGCTCGTCGGCTACACGAACGCGGGCAAGTCGACGCTCTTCAATGCGCTCACGAAAGCGCAGGCATACGCGGCGGATCAGCTGTTCGCGACGCTCGACACGACGTCGCGGCGCGTGTATCTCGGCGACGAGGTCGGGCAGATCGTCGTGTCCGACACCGTCGGCTTCATTCGCGAGCTGCCGCACCAGCTCGTCGCGGCGTTTCGCGCGACGCTCGAGGAAACGATCCACGCGGATCTGCTGCTGCACGTCGTCGATGCGTCGAGCGCGGTGCGGCTCGAGCAGATCGAGCAGGTCAACGAGGTGCTGCACGAAATCGGGGCGGATTCTATCCGTCAGATTCTCGTGTTCAACAAGATCGACGCGGTGCCCGAGCTCGCGGCCCGCGGGGGCGCGGTCGAGCGGGACGAATATGGTAATATCTCGCGCGTCTTTTTGAGCGCGCGCACGGGCCAGGGTCTGGACTCGCTGCGTGCCGCCATTGCCGAGATCGCCACCGCGGAACATCTTGTCGGCGCCGTGCCGCTCGACGGCGCGCCGGCGCTACCACACGAAGACCACCCGGTTTCCGAACACGGGCGCTGACGGCTGCGGCCGGTCTAGTTGCTCCAATCTGGTGAACAAACACAGGTGAACGACTACAACGAGCGGAGTACCTGGCGGCGTATGCGCGCCTTGCTGTCGATCAACGATCCCCGCTGGGGACGCGGCGGCAACGGCGACAAGCCGCGCGCGAACGAATCGAAGCGCCCGAACGGGCGCGACGACGGCCCCCCGGATCTCGATGAGATGTGGCGGAATTTCAACCGCCGCCTGAACGGCTGGCTCGGCGGCAAGGGCGGCGGCAACAACGGCCTTCGCCCGGACAACGGGCGCGCCGCGCGCGTCGGCGTCGGCATCGTCGCGGGCGTCTTGATCGCGATCTATCTCGGCAGCGGCATCTTCATCGTCCAGGACGGCCAGACGGGCGTCGTGCTGCGCTTCGGCGAATACAAGGGCACGGTCGGCGACGGCGTGCACTGGCGCTTGCCGTATCCGTTCGAATCGCACGAGATCGTCGACACCGCGCAGGTGCGCTCGATCGAGATCGGCCGCAACAACGTCGTGCGGCTCGCGAACGTGAAGGACGCATCGATGCTCACGCGCGACGGGGGCATCGTCGACGTGCGCTTTGCCGTTCAATATCGAGTCGGCTCCGCGACCGACTACCTGTTTCGCGCCGCCGATCCCGAGCGCAGCGTGTCGCAGGCGGCGCAGGCGGCGGTGCGCGAGATCGTCGGCGCGAAGAGCGCGGACGACGTGCTCGCGCTGGATCGCGACGCACTGCGCGATGCGCTCGCGAAAGCAATCCAGCGCGATCTCGACGGCTATCGCACGGGCCTCGTCGTGACGGGCGTGACCGTGCAGAGCGTCTCGCCGCCCGAGCAGGTGCAGGCGGCCGTCGACGACATCGCGAAGGCGCGTCAGGACGGCGAGGCCGCGAAGAACGCCGCGCAGGCGTACGCAAGCGAGTTGCTGCCGCGCGCGCAGGGCGACGCGGCGAAGATGGTCGACGACGCGAAGTCGTACGCCGAGCGCGTCGTCGCGCAGGCGGAGGGCGACGCGGAGCGCTTCAAGCAGGTCTACGCGCAGTACTCGAAGGCGCCCGCGGTGATTCGCGAGCGGATGTACCTCGAGACGATGCAGGAGATCTATTCGAACACGACAAAGGTGTACGTCGGCAACAAGGCGGGCAACAGCGTGCTTTATCTGCCGCTCGACAAGATCGTCGAGGCGGGCCGCCAGCGCGCGGCAGAGGCGGCGAGCGCCGCCGCCGCGGCACCCGCGAGCGGCGCCCAGGCGTTCGCCCCCGCATTTTCCGCGCCGGCGTCGGCTGCGGCCGTCGCCGGCGCGTCGCACGCATCGGCGCCCGCCGCCGCGAATCCGGCGTCCGGCAGCGATTCGCTGCGCTCGCGCGAGGCGTTTCGCAGCCGTTCGCGCACCGACGATCTGCAGTAACGAGGAGCGCATCATATGAACCGAATCATTGCGCTCGTCGTAGCGATCGTCGTCGTCGCGCTGGTGGCTGCGTCGACGGTGCTCGTCGTCGATCCGCGCCACGCGGCCGTGCTGTCGTCGCGCGACGGCGGCGCGCTGACGCTCGCCGGCCCCGGCCTCCATTTCAAGCTGCCGCAGCCGCTGCAGACGGCGACGCTCGTCGATGTCCGCGTGCAGACGCTCGACTCGGCCGATCCGCAAACGCTGACGACGAAGGACAAAAGCGACGTGCTCGTGAGCCCCGTCGTCAAATACCGGATCGCCGACGCGCTCAAGTACTACAAGGCGACGGGCGGTGCGCCGCGCAGCGAGGCCGAACGCCTGTCGACGGCCGTCAGGGGCGCGCTCGGCGCCGCGTTCGCGAAGCGCGAGCTCGACGATGCGCTCGGCAGCCAGCGCGCGATTGCCGACGAGGCGAGGCGCTCGCTGCAGGCCGACGCGGCGCCGCTCGGCATCGACATCGTCGACGTGCAGCTCACGCGCGTCGACTTGCCCGCCGCGCAGGCGGACGGCGCGTATCAGCGGATGACGGCCGAGCTGCAGCGCGAGGCCGAGCGGGAGCGCGCGGAAGGCGCGGCGCAGGCGGAGGAGATCAAGGCGGACGCGGCGCGTCAGCAGCAAACGATCCTCGCGGAAGGTTACAAGTCGGCGCAGTCGATCAAGGGCGAGGGCGACGCGAAGGCCGCGTCGATTGCCGCCGATGCGTTCGGGCGCGATCCGCAGTTCTACCAGTTCTACGCGAGCCTGCAGGCTTATCGGAACAGCTTCAAGCCGAACGACGTGATCGTCGTCGATCCGGACAGCGAGTTCTTCCGCTTCATGCGCAGCCCGACGGGCGGCGCCGCGGCACCCGCTGCCGCTCCCCGCAACCGTTGATGTGCAAGGGGCGTCGTCGTCCGCATGGATTTCGCTGGTTCGTTACTGCTTGCTCTCGCGCTGATGCTCATCATCGAGGGCGCCTTTCCGTTCGTGTTTCCGAGCGCGTGGCGCGACACGTTTCGTAGAATAGCGGAGCGGCCCGCGCACCATATCCGGATCGGCGGGTTCATCGTGATGGCGCTCGGGCTTGCGCTGCTTCTGTTCGTCACCTGAGCCGGCCGCGCGCGCCCCTTCGGCGTTTCCCGGCCATGCGCCGGGACGCCGGGCGCCGACCCGATTTCAATCCGAGGCGCGCGTTCAGTGCGCGCCGTGTTTCCTGTCGTAGGACCGCAACGATGTCGACCTGGTTACTTCCCGAGAATATTGCCGACGTGCTGCCGTCGGAGGCGCGCAAGATCGAGGAGCTGCGCCGCAGGCTGCTCGACCGCTTTCGTTCGTACGGCTACGAAATGGTCATGCCGCCGCTCCTCGAGTATCTGGAGTCGCTGCTGACGAGCGGCGGCAACGAGCTGCGCCTGCGCACGTTCAAGCTCGTCGATCAGGTGTCGGGCCGCACGCTCGGTCTGCGCGCGGACATGACGCCGCAGGTTGCGCGCATCGACGCGCACTTGCTGAACCGCCAGGGCGTGACGCGCCTCTGCTATGCGGGCCCCGTGCTGCACACGCGTCCGCGCGGGCTGCACGCGAGCCGCGAGCAATTGCAGATCGGCGCTGAAATCTACGGGCACGCGGGCCTCGAGGCCGACGAGGAGATCCAGCAGTTGATGCTCGATGCGCTGCATCTGACTGGTCTGAAGAAAATCCGGCTCGACCT
Organism: Burkholderia sp. ABCPW 111; assembly: GCF_000773065.1. Classification (NCBI taxonomy): domain Bacteria; kingdom Pseudomonadati; phylum Pseudomonadota; class Betaproteobacteria; order Burkholderiales; family Burkholderiaceae; genus Burkholderia; species Burkholderia sp. ABCPW 111. The sequence continues at coordinate 37,766 of NZ_JPWT01000071.1, forward strand.
CTGCCATGCGGGCGTGCTGGCCGCGCTCTTCGCGCGCGACGCGGTCGCGGCCGAGCGCGGCGAGGCGCTTTACGACGCGCTCGCCGGCAAGGACGTGCCGCGCCTGAACGAGCTGACCGACGATCTCGGCGCCGATACGCGCGCCGCACTGCGCGCGCTGCCGCGCCTGTACGGCGACGCGTCGGTGCTCGACGAGGCGCGCCGTCGGTTGCCGGCGCTGCCCGAGATCGCGCGCGCGCTCGACGATCTCGCGCGCCTCGCCGCGCAGGTGAAGGACGCCGAGGTCGCGATCGATCTCGCCGATTTGCGCGGCTACGCGTACCACAGCGGCGCGATGTTCGCCGCATACGTCGACGGCGTGCCGAACGCGGTCGCGCACGGGGGCCGCTACGACCACGTCGGCCAGGCGTACGGCCGCGCGCGTCCGGCGACGGGCTTTTCGCTCGACTTGCGCGAAATCGCGCGGATTTCGCCGATCGAGGCGCGCGGCGCCGCGATTCTCGCGCCGTGGAAGCACGATGACGCGCTGCGCGCGGCAGTCGGCGCGCTGCGCGACGCGGGCGAGGTCGTGATCCAGGCGCTGCCGGGGCACGATCACGTGCTCGACGAGTTCGCGTGCGATCGCGCGCTCGTCGAGCGAGGCGGCGCGTGGGTGGTCGAGCCACGCTGAACGCGCCGCGCCGCCGGGCTTCCGGCGCGTTTCTAGAGTGCAATGTCGTTGAAGCGAAACGGAAAAATTCGGAACCGGCGGCGAACCTAGGTAGAATACGTTTTTAACCAGCTATCGAATCAACATGTCTGCCAGCGCAGTGAACGTGACCCCCGGGCGCAACGTCGTCGTCGTGGGGACTCAATGGGGTGATGAAGGCAAAGGCAAGATCGTCGACTGGCTGACGGACCACGCTCAGGGCGTCGTGCGTTTCCAGGGCGGCCACAACGCAGGCCACACCCTCATCATCGGCGGCAAGAAGACCATCTTGCGCCTCATTCCGTCGGGCATCATGCGTGAAGGCGTCGCCTGCTACATCGGCAACGGCGTCGTGTTGTCGCCCGAGGCGCTCTTCAAGGAGATCGGCGAGCTGGAAGAGGCGGGCCTGTCCGTTCGCGAGCGGCTCTTCATCTCCGAGGCGACGACGCTGATCCTGCCGTACCACGTCGCGATCGACCAGGCGCGCGAGGCGCGGCGCGGCGCGGGCAAGATCGGCACGACGGGCCGCGGCATCGGCCCCGCATACGAAGACAAGGTCGGCCGCCGTGCGCTGCGCGTGCAGGATTTGTTCGATGCGAGAACGTTCGCCGATCGCCTGCGCGAGAATCTCGATTTCCACAACTTCGTGCTGACCCAGTATCTCGGCGGCGCGGCCGTCGATTTCCAGGCGACGCTCGACACGATGCTCGGCTACGCGGATCGTCTGAAGCCGATGGTCGCGGACGTGTCGCGCCGCCTGTACGAAGAGAACCACGCGGGCCGCAACCTGCTGTTCGAAGGCGCGCAGGGCACGCTGCTCGACATCGATCACGGCACCTATCCGTTCGTCACGTCGAGCAACTGCGTCGCGGGCGCGGCGGCGGCGGGCGCGGGCGTCGGCCCGCAGAAGCTCAACTACATCCTCGGCATCACGAAGGCGTATTGCACGCGCGTCGGTTCGGGCCCGTTCCCGAGCGAACTGTACGACGCGGATAATCCGAGCCGCCAGGATCAGATCGGCATCACGCTCGCGAACGTCGGCAAGGAATTCGGCTCCGTCACGGGCCGTCCGCGCCGCACCGGCTGGCTCGACGCGGCCGCGCTGCGCCGCTCGATCCAGATCAACGGCGTGTCGGGCCTTTGCATGACGAAGCTCGACGTGCTCGACGGCCTCGAAGAAGTGAAGCTGTGCGTCGGCTACAAGATCGATGGCGAAGACGTCGACCTGCTGCCGCGCGGCGCGGCCGAAGTCGCGCGCTGCGAGCCCGTCTACGAGACGTTCGGCGGCTGGAAGGAGAGCACGGTCGGCATCAACTCGTGGGATGCGCTGCCCGCGAGCGCGCGTGCGTACCTCACGCGCGTGCAGGAAGTGGCCGGCGTGCCGATCGACATGGTGTCCACGGGCCCGGATCGCGACGAGACGATCCTGCTGCGCCATCCGTTCAAGGTGTAAGCGTAGATGACGCAGAATCTCATGCATGCGCTGACGATGTCCGATCCGCGCAACGACGACAAGAACCTCTGGGTCGGCTGGGACGAATACCACCGGCTGATCGAGATGCTCGCGCTCGCCGTCCACGAATCGGGCTGGAAGTTCGACAAGATCCTCTGCCTCGCGCGCGGCGGCCTGCGCGTCGGCGATCAGCTTTCGCGCATCTACGATCTGCCGCTCGCGATCCTCGCGACGAGTTCGTACCGCGAGGCGGCGGGCACGCAGCAGGGCGATCTCGACATCGCGCAGTACATCACGATGACGCGCGGCGATCTGTCGGGCAACGTGCTGCTCGTCGACGATCTCGTCGACTCGGGCGTGACGCTCGCGCGCGTTCAGCAGCATCTGAAGGAGCGCTATCCGGCCGTGACGGCCGTGCGTTCGGCCGTGCTCTGGTACAAGGGCTGCTCGAAGGTGAAGCCCGATTACCACGTTCAGTACCTGCCGACGAATCCGTGGATTCACCAGCCGTTCGAGGAATGGGATACGGTGCGTCCGCACAATCTCGCGGCATGGATCAAGCGCGGCAACATGCAGCGCGACGAAGCGTCCGACGCGTAAGCGCGTCCGGCGCAGCATCGAAAACGGCGCCTCGACGGCGCCGTTTTTTGTTCCGTCTTTTTACATCCTCTTTACGGTATCCGAAGAATCGCGCGGCGAGGGTAGGCGCGCCGTCTTCGCCCGGCTATCATGACGCCCCGTCGCGGCAGGATGCGTCACGACCCCATGCTACACTTGGCGCGCCGCAGCAAGTGGTGTGCTGACAACACCAGTGGGCGGCATTTTTGCGTGCCCAGTTAGAATAGCGCTCGTTTTTCCGATCCCAGCACGGATTTATATCGCTTTTATGACCGACACGAATCACTCGTCCATGCGCCAGCATTCGCTGCAATCGCTCGCAATCGCAGCAATCGGCGTGGTTTTCGGCGACATCGGCACGAGCCCGCTGTACTCGCTCAAGGAAGCGTTCAGTCCGGCCCACGGCATTCCTCTCACGCAAAGTTCGATCCTCGGAGTGATCTCGCTCCTGTTCTGGGCGATCATCCTCGTCGTCGGCATCAAGTACGTGCTGTTCGTGATGCGCGCCGACAACAACGGCGAAGGCGGCGTGCTCGCGCTGATGGCGCTGTCGCTGCGGCCGCTGAATCCGAAGTCGCGCGTCACCGGCCTGATGATGGCGCTCGGCATATTCGGCGCATGCATGTTCTACGGCGACGCGGTGATCACGCCGGCGATCTCGGTGATGTCGGCGGTCGAGGGCCTCGAGGTCGCGGCGCCGCAACTGACGCACCTCGTGCTGCCGATCACGATCGTGATCCTGATCGCGCTGTTCTGGATACAGCGGCATGGCACCGCGACGGTCGGCAAGCTGTTCGGCCCGATCATGGTGCTCTGGTTCGTCACGATCGCCGTGCTCGGCGTCTACCATATCGTGCGCGCGCCGATGATCGTCTCGGCGATCAACCCGTACTACGCGTTCTCGTTCATGTCCGAGCACGTGCTGCTCGCGTACGTGGTGCTCGGCTCCGTCGTGCTCGTGCTGACGGGGGCGGAGGCGCTTTATGCGGACATGGGCCACTTCGGCGCGAAGCCGATCCGGCTCGCCGCATACGTGCTCGTGATGCCGTCGCTCGTGCTCAATTACTTCGGCCAGGGCGCGCTGCTGCTCCTCGATCCGAAGGCGATCGAGAATCCGTTTTTCCTGCTCGCGCCGCAATGGGCGGCGCTGCCGCTCGTCGTGCTGTCGACGGTCGCCACCGTCATCGCGTCGCAGGCGGTGATCTCGGGCGCGTACTCGCTGACGAGCCAGGCGATCCAGCTCGGCTACGTGCCGCGGATGAAGATCCTGCACACGTCGGAGCTCGCGATCGGCCAGATCTACGTGCCCGTCGTCAACTGGCTGCTGTTGTTCGTGATCCTCTGCATCGTGATCGGCTTCAAGAGCTCCGACAACCTTGCGGCCGCGTACGGCATCGCGGTGACGGCGACGATGGTGATCACGACGATCCTCGCCGCCGTCGTGATGGTGAAGGTCTGGAACTGGAACAAGCTGCTCGTCGCGGCGATCATCGGCGTGTTTCTCGTCGTCGATCTCGGCTTCTTCGGCGCGAACCTGCTGAAGGTCGAGCAGGGCGGCTGGCTGCCGCTCGGCATCGGCGCGCTGCTGTTCTTCCTGCTGACGACCTGGTACAAGGGGCGTCACCTCGTCAAGGAGCGCACGGCAGCCGACGGCATTCCGCTCGCGCCGTTCCTGCAGGGCCTGCTCGCGCATCCGCCGCACCGCGTGTCGGGCACCGCGATCTATCTGACGGGCAACGACACGCTCGTGCCGGTGAGCCTCCTGCACAACCTGAAGCACAACAAGGTGCTGCACGAGCGAACCATTTTCCTCACGTTCGTCACGCGCGACATTCCGTACGTGAGGGATGACGAACGAGTGACGATCCACGACGCGGGCGAAGGGCTCTACATCGTCAAGGCGGAGTACGGCTTCAACGAAACGCCGGACGTGAAGGCGACGCTCGAGGAAGTGGCGCGTCAGCGCGGCATCACGTTCGAGTTGATGGACACGTCGTTCTTCCTCGCGCGCGAAACGGTCGTGCCGACCCATCTGCCGGGCATGTCGATCTGGCGCGAACGCGTGTTCGCATGGATGCATCAGAACGCCGCGAAGCCCACCGATTTCTTCTCGATTCCGGCGAACCGCGTCGTCGAGCTCGGCACGAAGATCGAGATCTGAGCGACGACGCGGGCCGCGTCCGTCGTTCTTCGGCAACGGCGCGGCCCGCAGGCTATGTGCATCGCTGTGCGGCGTGTGCGCCGGTCTGCTCCAGATTTGCTGCGTATCGTGCCGTCGACTTTCGAATGATCGACAACCGACCCTGGCGCGAACGAGGCGGCGAACGAGAGTCGCCGCCGGAAACCGGGTTGCGTTCGCTTTTCGGAAGCCGAAACCCGCGAGCGGACGTCGGTCGCGCGAGCCGGCTGCCGTGAATGGTCGCGGGGGCCGCGCGACGCCGCGGGCGTAAAAAAAGCCCGCATCGCTGCGGGCTTTTTCGTTGCCGGCGCGTCGCGCTCAACGCTGCTGCTTGAGTTTTGCGAACGCGGCGGCCATCGCGCCCGCCGGTTCCGGCTCGCGCGTGCGCTGCGGGCGGGCGCCGCCGCCACTGCGCATTCCGCCGCGCTCCGCGCCGCCGCGGCTGCCGGCGGCGCTCGGCGCCGCGTCGTCGTCGAGGCGCATCGTGAGCGAAATCCGCTGCCGCTTCACGTCGACATCGAGCACCTTCACCTTGACGACCTGGCCCGCCTTCACGACTTCGTGAGGGTCCTTGACGAATTTCGTCGACATCGCGGACACGTGGACGAGGCCGTCCTGATGCACGCCGACGTCGACGAACGCGCCGAACGCCGCGACGTTCGTCACGACGCCTTCGAGCACCATGCCCGGCGCGAGATCCGACACCTTCTCGACGCCTTCGCGGAACGTCGCGGTCTTGAATTCGGGGCGCGGATCGCGGCCCGGCTTCTCGAGTTCGGACAGAATGTCGCGCACGGTCGGCAGCCCGAAACGGTCGTCGACGAATTCGGCGGGCGACAGGCCCGCGAGCGCTTCGCGGCTGCCGAGCACGTCGTCGATGCGCTTGCTGATCTTCGCGAGCATCCGCTCGACGACGGGGTACGCTTCCGGGTGCACCGACGAGCGGTCGAGCGGATTCTCGCCGCCGTTGATGCGCAGGAAGCCGGCGGCCTGCTCGAATGTCTTGTCGCCGAGGCGCGGCACGCGGCGCAGGTGCTCGCGCGACGGGAACGGGCCGTTCGCGTCGCGGTAGTCGACGATGTTGCGCGCAAGCGTCGCATTGAGGCCCGACACGCGCGCAAGCAGCGCGGCCGACGCGGTGTTCGCATCGACGCCGACCGCGTTCACGCAGTCCTCGACGACCGCGTCGAGCGAACGCGCGAGCTCGCGCTGGTTCACGTCGTGCTGGTATTGGCCGACGCCGATCGCCTTCGGCTCGATCTTCACGAGCTCGGCGAGCGGGTCCTGCAGCCGGCGCGCGATCGACACGGCGCCGCGCAGCGACACGTCGAGCTCGGGGAATTCCTTCGCGGCCAGCTCCGATGCCGAGTAGACGGACGCGCCCGCCTCGGACACGACGATCTTCTGCAGCTTGAGCTCCGGATGCCGTGCGATCAGCTCGCTCGCGAGCTTGTCGGTCTCGCGCGACGCGGTGCCGTTGCCGATGCTGACGAGCTCGGCCTGCGTGTGCGCGGCGATGCGCGCGAGCTTCGCGATCGAGCCGTCCCAGTCGCGGCGCGGCTCGTGCGGGTAGATCGTGTCGGTCGCGAGCAGCTTGCCCGTGCGATCGACGACCGCGACCTTCACGCCCGTGCGCAGACCCGGGTCGAGACCGATCACGGCCTTCGGGCCCGCGGGCGCGGCGAGCAGCAGATCCTTCAGGTTGCGTGCGAACACGCGGATCGCTTCATGCTCGGCGTTCTCGCGCAGTTGCGTGAGCAGCTCGGTCTCGATGTGCGGCTGCACCTTCACGCGCCAGCACCAGCGGCACACGTCGGACAGCCACTTGTCGGCCGGCCGGTTCTGGTTCGCGATGCCGAAATGGCGCGCGATCATCGCCTCGCCGGGGTGCGGCACCTGCGCGTCGAGCTCGTCGCCGAGGCCGAGCTTGACGGTCAGCACGCCGGCGTTGCGGCCGCGGAACAGCGCGAGCGCACGGTGCGACGGCACGGTCTTGATGGTTTCCGAGTAGTCGTAGTAGTCGCGGAATTTCTCGCCTTCCTCGCCTTCCTTGCCCTCGACGACGGCCGACGACACGACGCCGCGCTCGAACAGGTAGTCGCGCAGCTTGCCGAGCAGTTCCGCCGTCTCGCCGAATTGCTCGGACAGGATGTCGCGCGCGCCGTCGAGCGCCGCCTTCACGTCGGCGACGCCGTTGTCCGCGTTCACGTACGCGGCGGCTTCCGTTTGCGGATCGAGCAGAGGATTCGCGAGGAGCGCCTGCGCGAGCGGCTCGAGCCCGGCTTCGCGGGCGATCTGCGCGCGCGTGCGGCGCTTCGGCTTGTACGGCAGGTACAGATCCTCGAGCGTTTGCTTGCTGTCGGCCGCCTCGATCGCCGCGCGCAGCTCGTCGGTCAGCTTGCCTTGCTCGTCGATGCTCGCGACGATCGTCGCGCGCCGCTCTTCGAGCTCGCGCAGATACAGGAGGCGCTCTTCGAGCTGGCGCAGTTGCGTGTCGTCCAGGTTGCCCGTGACCTCCTTCCGGTAGCGGGCGATGAACGGAACGGTGGAGCCTTCGTCGAGGAGTTGCACCGCTGCGGCGACCTGCCTGGGCTGAACCGCCAGTTCGTCGGCGATGCGCTGTACGATCTTGAGTGCTACGGTTTCCGTCATGTCGTGATGTGCGTCTACTGCCTGCTGAAATCGCCCGGTCCGGCCGACTGCGCCCTCGGGCCGGCCCTGGCGGGTGAATGGAGCGGGGCATTTTGCCATAAATGCGAAAGGGTCTAGCCGCGGGTGTTAGAATTTGGCCCATGATCCGCAGCTTTCCTACGACGTTGCCTACTTCCCGATTTTCCATTGTCGCGTTCGCCGTGGCGCTTGCGGCGACGCTGTCCTGCGCGCCCGTCGCCGGCGTCGCGCAGACGTCCGCTGCGGCGCCGGCCGCCGCTGCGTCCGATGCGGATACGTTCGCCGCGCAAGCGAATTTCGACGCGCGTCAAAAAGTGCTCAATCAACGCACGACGGAAAACGATTATCGTTATGCGGTGGCCCAGCACGATTGCTACAGCGCGTTTTTCGTCAATCGCTGCTTGAACAAGGCGCGCGAGACGGTGCGCGCGGAGCGCGCGAGCATCAGCCAGGAGCAACTCGCGCTCGACGACGAACAGCGTGCGGTGCGCGCGCAGGAGCGCGACCGGCAACTGGCGCTGAAGGATGCGCAGCGGCAGGCGCAAGCGCCGCGGCGCGCGGCCGACGAAGCGGCGAATGCGGCGGCTTATGAAGGCAAGCAGCAGCAAAACGCGCTGAAGCGCGCGGAGCGCGACGCGCAGGCGCCGCAGCGCGCGGCGAACCAGAAGGCCTACGACGCGAAGCAGGCCGAGTTTCAGCGCAAGCTCGACGCGGCGCACGCGCAGGCGGCGAAGGATGCGCAGCAGCGTGCGGGGAACGCCGAGCGCTACGAACAGAAGCAGCGTGACGCGGCGCAGCACAAGGCGGACGTCGAGGAGCGCCAGCGACAAGCCGCCGAGAAGGCGAAGCAGAAGCAACAACAGCAGCAGTAACGGTTAGCAGCAGGGGAAGTGACGCGGTAGCGTTGGGTGGTGGTTTCGCAAGGCAATCTCGGGCATGCGGGCGGCTCGGCCGGCATGCCGATTCAGTGAGGAGGCGAGTATGCAAACCCGTTCGGCGGAAACTCAACAGGAACTGTACAACCGACTGACGTCGTTGCAGGAGCTGCACAGGCAGCTTGCCCGCGAGATCGAGCAGAAGGAGGGCCGGTCCGACATCGACGACCTGGCGCTGCACCGGCTGAAGAAGGAAAAGCTGCTCGCCAAAGACAAGATCATCATGCTGCAGTCGCAGCTCGAACCGGATAAGCGCGCTTGACGCGCGGCCTGGCAAGCGCCGGCGCCGCGGCAAGCGCCGGATACTAGGAACCGCTTGCCTTGAATTCACCGCTTGATGTCAATCCCGACGCGCGGCGCGACGAATCGTCCGCCGCGCGCGCCCGCACGTCCGGCGCCGTGGCGGCGACGGGCGCGTATACGCCGAGCGTGAAGCGTATCGACGAGCTCGACGCGATCTTCGGCGACGGCGGCCTCTTCGCGCGCGCGCTCGACAGCTATCGTCCGCGCGCGTCGCAGATCGACATGGCGCGCGCCGTCGCGGCCGCGATGGAGGCGTCGGGTAAGCTGATGCCGGAGCCCGAGATCTTCGAGACGCGCAAGCGTCCCGCGCGACGCCTGCAGGAGGGCGCTTCCGCCGGCCGCGACGACGCGCCCGCCGCATTGCCCGACGGCGAAGGTGCCGACAACGGCGACAACACGCTGATCGTCGAGGCGGGCACGGGCACCGGCAAGACCTATGCATACCTCGTCCCGGCGATGCTCTGGGGCGGCAAGGTCATCGTGTCGACGGGCACGAAGCACTTGCAGGATCAGCTGTTCCTGCGCGACATCCCGACGGTGCGCGATGCGCTCGCGGTGCCCGTGACGGTCGCGATGCTCAAGGGGCGCGCAAACTATCTGTGCCATTACTACCTGCAGCGCACGGCCGACAACGGCCGCCTGCCGTCGCGGCAGGACACCGCCTACCTGCAGGACATCATCCGCTTCGCGAAGATCACGAAGAGCGGCGACAAGGCCGAGCTCGCGAGCGTGCCGGAGACGTCGCCCGTGTGGTCGATGGTCACGTCGACGCGCGACAACTGCCTCGGCCAGGAATGCCCGCATTACAAGGATTGCTTCGTGATGCAGGCGCGCCGCGAGGCGCAGCAGGCGGACGTCGTCGTCGTCAATCACCACCTGTTCTTCGCGGACATCATGCTGCGCGACACCGGGATGGCCGAGTTGCTGCCGAGCGCGAACACGATCATCTTCGACGAGGCGCATCAACTGCCCGAGACCGCGACGCTCTTTTTCGGCGAGACGCTGTCGACGACGCAGCTGCTCGAGCTCGCGCGCGACTCGGTGGTCGAAGGTCTTGCGCATGCGCGTGACGCGGTGGAATGGGTGAAGCTCGGCGGCGCGCTCGAGCGTGCGGCGCGCGACTTGCGGCTTGCGTTCGCCGACGACGGCATCGTGCGGATGTCGCTCGCGCAGCTGGGTGACGGCCATCCGCTCTTTGGCGCGCTCGACGCGCTCGACGTGGCGCTCGGCGCGCTGTCGACCGCGCTCGCGGGACAAGCGGAGCGCGCCGAGTCGATCGCCGCATGCGAGCGCCGCGCGCGCGAGCTGCAGGATCTGCTCGCGGGCTGGGTCGCGCCCGGCGCGAAGGAGGACGCAGCCGATGCGCAAGCCGGAGCTCAGGCGGGCGAGCACGGCGATCCGAACGAGAAGGTGCGCTGGGTCGAGGTATTCGCGCACACGGTCCAGTTGCACGAAACGCCGCTGTCCGTCGCGCCGATCTTCGCGAAACAGCGCGCGGGCGTGCCGCGCGCGTGGATCTTCACGTCGGCGACGCTGTCGGTGCGTGGCGATTTCACGCATTACGCGGCGCAGATGGGCCTCAACGCGCGCCGCTCGATGACGCTGCCGAGCCCGTTCGACTATCAAACGCAAGGGCTCCTGTACGTGCCGCGGAACTTGCCGCAGCCGTCGTCGCCCGCATTCACCGACGCGGTGTTCGACGCCGCGCTGCCGGCGATCGAGGCGTCGGGCGGCGGTGTGTTCGTGCTGTGCACGACGCTGCGCGCGGTCGACCGGATCGCGACGAAGCTGCGCGATACGATCGACGCGCGCGGCTGGGGCACGCCGCTCCTCGTGCAGGGCGACGCAAGCCGCACCGAGCTGCTCGACCGGTTCCGCGCGTACGGCAATGCGATTCTCGTCGGCAGCCAGAGCTTCTGGGAAGGCGTCGACGTGCGCGGCGACGCGCTGTCGCTCGTCGTGATCGACAAGCTGCCGTTCGCGCCGCCCGACGATCCGGTGCTCGCCGCGCGGCTCGACGCGCTGACGAAAAAGGGATTGAGCCCGTTCGCCGCCCACCAACTGCCGCAGGCCGTCATCACGCTGAAGCAGGGCGCGGGCCGCTTGATTCGTGCGGAGACGGATCGCGGCGTGCTGATGATCTGCGACACGCGCCTCGTCGACAAGCCGTACGGCCGGCGCATCTGGCAGAGCCTGCCGCCCTTCAAGCGCACGCGCGAGATCGACGTCGTCCGCGAGTTCTTCGCCGAGCGGCGCGAGCCCGAGCAGGCTTGAGCGCGCCGCACGCGCGCCGTTTGCGGCGGCGGCACGGGATGTGCGGGGCGATCGGCGAGCAGTGCGGCCGCGCCGCGCTGCTCGCGGCGTGTGCTAAACGCGCGAGAACGCCTCAAAAAAAGAAAACCCGGCTCGACAGGCCGGGTTTTCTTTTGGCAGCGTCCGTCAACTGCGGTCAGCTGCGTAATGCGCGACGCTCAGCTCAGAACTGCCACCACGATTTCTTCGCGCCCGGCCGAGCATGACCGGTCACGTACGGGCTGTCCGGGAACGTCGACGCGAGCACGCGCTTCGTGTCGTCGGCGAGCTGCGTCTGGTTCAGCTTCGCGTACGACAGCATCATGATGTGCAGCGCATCCTCGATCGCGGGCGCGTTCTTGTATTCCCTGATCGCGAGTTGCGCGCGGTTGATCGCCGCGACGTAAGCGCCGCGCCGGTAGTAGTAATCGGCCGCGTGCACTTCGTGCGACGCGAGCGCGTTGACGATGTAGCGCATCCGCGCGGCCGCGTCCGGCGCATACTTGCTCTTCGGATAGCGGTCGACGACGAGCTTGAATGCGTCATACGATTCGCGCAGCGCCTGCGGATCGCGCTCGCTCATGTCCTGGCCGGAGAAGCGGCCGAAGAGACCGAGGTCGTCGTTGAAGTGGATCATCCCCTTCAGATAGTACGCGTACGCGATATCCGGGTGATCCGGGTGCAGCTGGATGAAGCGGTCGATTGCCTGGTCGGCCGCGGCTGCTTCGTTGTCCTTCCAGTTGCAGTACGCGACGTTGATCTGCGCCTGCTGCGCGAAATGGCCGAACGGATCGCGGCCCTGCAGCGCTTCGAAGTATTTCGCGCACTTGCCCCAGTCGCCGCCCGTCAATGCATCCTGAGCCTCTGAGTATAATTTGTTGTTCGACCAGGTCGCCGTCTCGTCGGTCTTCTGCGGCAAGCCGTGGCAGCCCGCGACGAGCGCCGCCGCAGCGGCCAGCGCGGCCCAGGCGGCCGCAGGTTTCGCGACGCGTTTGGTCGAATGCATCATGGTGAATAGGGCTCGCATTGTCCTAGCTTCAAGTCTCAAGTGACCCAGTCTAAATGACCCGTTCAAGTTCGTTGAATGCCCGTGCGGGCAAGTCAAACCGCGACGATTATAGCCCAAGCGTCAGCCCCACCGATGCTTCTGCCGGCGATTCGCTCGACGATGATCTGACGAGCGACGCGCTCGTCGCGCCCGCGAGCGCCGATTCCGGCGCCGATGCGCCGCGCGTGATCGAGGTGCCGCCCGCGCTCGCGGGCGAGCGCCTCGACAAGGCGCTCGCGCAGCTCTTCCCCGAGTTTTCGCGCAGCCGCCTGCAGCAGTGGATCGAATCGGAGCGCGTGCGCGTCGACGGCGCGCACGCGAAGATCCGGCAGCCCGTGCCGCTCGGCGCGACGATCGAGCTCTTGCCCGACCTGCTGCCCGAGCAACTCGCGTTCGCGCCGGAGCCGGTGCCGCTTTCGATCGTCTACGAGGACGACACGCTCGTCGTCGTAGACAAGCCGGCCGGGCTCGTCGTGCATCCGGCCGCCGGCAACTGGAGCGGCACGCTGCTCAACGGCCTGCTGCACCGCTATGCCGATGCGGCGGGCCTGCCGCGCGCGGGCATCGTGCACCGGCTCGACAAGGAAACGTCGGGCCTGATGGTCGTCGCGCGCACGCTCGCCGCGCAGACCGACCTGATCCGCCAATTGCAGGCGCGCACGGTGAAGCGCCGCTATTTCGCGCTCGCGTGGGGGCAGATGCCCGACGAGGGCACGATCGACGCGCCGATCGGCCGCGACCCGCGCGAACGCACGCGGATGGCGGTCGTCACGGGGGCGGCGGGCAAGCCGGCGCGCACGCATTTCCGTACGGTCGACACGACGATGTGGGAGCGCCAGCCGGTGTCGGCGATCCATTGCGATCTCGAGACCGGGCGCACGCACCAGATTCGCGTGCATTGCGCGCACGTCGGGCATCCGCTCCTCGGCGATCCCGTGTACGGCCGCGCGCGCGGCAAGCGCTCGGTCGCGCCGCTGCCGGGCGGCTTCGCGCGGCAGGCGCTGCACGCTTGGCGGCTCGGCCTCGTGCATCCCGCGAGCGGCCGGACGATGCAATGGCGCGCGCCGCTGCCGGCCGATCTCGCGGCGCTCGTCGACGCGCTCGGCTTCGGTGCGGACGACGCGGAATTCGGCGACGACGACGCGGTCTATGACGAAGGTTACGATGACGGCATCCCGCATGCCGGCGACGATGAGGATTGATTCCCGATGACGATGTTGCGACCCCTGACGCTCGCCGATTGCGTGCAACCCGACTGGCACGCGCCCCCGCGCGTGCGAGCGCTCGTCTCGACGCGCAACGGCGGCGTGAGCGAGCCGCCTTATGGTGGTTGGGGCGGCGGCGGCGAGGTCGCGGGCGGGATGAATCTCGGCCGGCACACGGGCGACGATCCCGCGCATGTCGAGATGAACCGCGCGCGGCTGCTCGCGCTGACCGGCCGGTCGCGCGCCGCGTGGCTCGAGCAGGTCCACGGCACGGACGTCGTGCGCGCCGAGGACGTGCTCGCCGCGAGCGCGGGCGGCGCGGGCGAGGGCGAAGCCGAGCGCGTCGTACGCGCGGACGCGAGCGTTGCGACGGCGCCGGGCGCCGTTTGCGTCGTGATGGTCGCCGATTGCTTGCCGGTGCTGCTGTGCGACGACGCGGGCCGGGCGGTCGGCGCCGCGCATGCGGGCTGGCGCGGACTCGTCGGGGGGATCGTCGAGAAGACGGCCGAGCGCGTTGCGGCACTGGCGGGCGGCGGCCTCGACGGCCTGCACGCGTATCTCGGCCCGGCGATCGGCCCGAGCGCTTTCGAAGTCGGCGCCGACGTGCGCTCGGCCTTTCTCGACGCGGCGCCGCTCGCCGATTACGCGGCGACCGAGCGCGCATTCGCGCCGCGCGCGGACGCGCCCGGCAAATATCTGGCGGATCTCTACGCGCTCGCGCGTCTGCGTCTCGCGCGCGCGGGCGTCACGCGCGTGAGCGGCGGCACCGCGTGCACGGCGACCGAGCGTGAGCGCTTCTATTCGTATCGACGCGATCGCGTGACGGGACGAATGGCCGCGATGATCTGGCTCGCCGATTGACGGCCGCCGGTTGCGCGCGGCCCTTTGTTGACGATCGGGAACGAGCGGGAGCGATATTTTCGCCGTGCCGCCGGGCGCCGATTGCTGCGCTGCTTCGTGCGATTGCTGTCATCGAAATCGCTTAGACTCTCGCCGGCCGATTCGGCCTGGCATCCCCGCCGCGCCGCGCATCGCATCGCGCGTTTCGCAACAATTATTCCGGTCGGTGAAGCATGTGTTGTCGGAGGTGACGGATCACATGGGGAAAACGATAATGATAAAACTACTGCACTGCGGCAGAATCTGGAGGAACGCTCCGGAACGCGACGCCCGGCCGGACGGGGCGCAGTGGGTGGTCGACTTCATGCGGCTCGAGCAGGATTTCCAGGGTCCCCGCAGGCAATACCGAGGAAACACCGAGGAACCACCGAGGAACCACCGTTAAGGCAGGTATGACAGCATCGAAAAAATCGTCGACGTCCTCTCATACGGATACTTCCCAGGGTCGCGAGACAGCCGGATCGGCGACCCAGCCCATGCAACAGATGTTCGAGTCCTGGATCGGCGCGTGGCGCAGCTTCGCGGACCCGGCCCGCGCGGCCGCCGGCGGCGCGCCCGCACAGCCGCCGTTCGCGGTGTTCCAGCCGTCTCAGCCGTTCCCGTTCGCGATGCCGGCCATGCCGCAGATGCCGCCGATGCCGGACTGGTCGGGCGCGTCCGCATCTTTCGCGGGGCTCGCGCCCGTCGCGTCGGTGCCGCCCGCGCGGCTGCAGACGCTTCAGGCCGACTATTCGCGCGATAGTCTCGCGCTGATCCAGCAGGCGACGGCCGCGACGCCGACCGTTCCCGATCTCAAGGACCGGCGTTTCAGCTCGGACGCGTGGAAGGCGTCGCCCGCGCATGCGTTCGCAGCCGCATGGTATCTGCTGAACGCGCGCTATCTGCAAGAGCTCGCCGACGCGCTCGAGACCGATCCGAAGACGCGCGAGCGAATCCGCTTCGCGGTCCAGCAATGGACGGCCGCCGCGGCGCCGAGCAACTTCCTCGCGCTCAATCCTGAAGCGCAGAAGAATCTCGTCGAGACGCAAGGCGAGAGCCTGCGGCTCGGGATGAAGAACCTGCTCGCCGACATGCAGCGAGGCAAGATCTCGCAGACGGACGAAACTCAGTTCGTCGTCGGCAAGAATCTCGCGGTGACGGAAGGCGCGGTCGTCTACGAGAACGATCTGATCCAGCTGATCCAGTACAAGCCGACGACGGCGACCGTCTTCGAGCGGCCGCTTCTCATCGTGCCGCCTTGCATCAACAAGTTCTACATCCTCGATCTGCAGCCTGAGAATTCGCTCGTCGCGCATGCGCTGTCGTGCGGCCATCAGGTTTTCCTGGTGTCGTGGCGCAACGCGGACGCATCGGTCGCGCACAAGAGCTGGGACGACTACATGGACGAGGGGCTCCTCGCCGCGATCGACGCCGTCCAGCAGGTGAGCGGGCGCGAGCAGATCAACACGCTCGGCTTCTGCGTCGGCGGCACGATGCTGGCGACGGCGCTCGCGGTGCTCGCCTCGCGCGGCGAGCATCCGGCCGCGTCGATGACGCTCCTCACCGCGATGCTCGACTTCTCCGACACGGGCATCCTCGACGTGTTCGTCGACGAAGCGCACGTGCAAATGCGCGAGCAAACGATCGGCGGCAAGAACGGCACGCCGCCGGGGCTCATGCGCGGCGTCGAGTTCGCGAACACGTTCTCGTTCCTGCGGCCGAACGATCTCGTCTGGAACTACGTCGTCGACAACTACCTGAAGGGACGCACGCCGGCGCCGTTCGATCTGCTCTACTGGAACAGCGATTCGACGAGCTTGCCGGGCCCGATGTACGCGTGGTACTTGCGAAACACCTATCTCGAGAACAAGCTGCGCGAGCCGGACGCGCTCGTCGTGTGCGGCGAGCCCGTCGATCTGTCGAGGATCGACGTGCCGACGTTCATCTACGGCTCGCGCGAGGATCACATCGTGCCGTGGCAGACCGCGTACGAATCGACGTCGCTGCTCACGGGCCCGCTCAAGTTCGTGCTCGGCGCGTCGGGCCACATCGCGGGCGTGATCAACCCGCCCGCGAAAAAGAAGCGCAGCTACTGGAGCTACGACGCAAGCGCGAAGGCGCTGCCGGAATCGGCGAACGACTGGCTCGACGCGGCGACCGAACATCCGGGCAGCTGGTGGCCCGTGTGGATCGAGTGGCTCGATCAGTACGGCGGCCGCAAGGTGAAGCCGCGCGCGCAGCTCGGCTCCGCGCACTTCCCTGTGATCGAGCCCGCGCCCGGCCGCTATGTGATGCAACGCGATTGACGAACGGCGGAAGGCGGAGCACGCTTTCCGTCGCTACCGACTTTTAACAGGGCGACACGCGGCGCGCCGTGCCGCGTTCGCTCGGAGGATAGTGAAATGACTGACGTAGTGATCGTATCGGCCGCGCGCACCGCGGTCGGCAAGTTCGGCGGCTCGCTCGCGAAGATCGCCGCGCCGGAGCTCGGCGCGACCGTGATCCGCGCGGTGCTCGAGCGCGCGGGCGTGAAGCCCGAGCAGGTCGGCGAAGTGATCCTGGGCCAGGTGCTGACGGCGGGCTCGGGCCAGAATCCGGCGCGCCAGGCGCTGATCGCGGCGGGCCTGCCGACCGCGGTGCCCGGCATGACGATCAACAAGGTGTGCGGCTCGGGCCTGAAGGCCGTGATGCTTGCCGCGAACGCGATCGTCGCGGGCGACGCGGAGATCGTCGTCGCGGGCGGCCAGGAGAACATGAGCGCCGCGCCGCACGTGCTGCCGGGCTCGCGCGACGGCTTCCGGATGGGCGATGCGAAGCTCGTCGACAGCATGATCGTCGATGGCCTGTGGGACGTCTACAACAAGTACCACATGGGCATCACGGCGGAGAACGTCGCGAAGGAGCACGGCATCACGCGCGAGCAGCAGGACCAGTTCGCCGCGCTGTCGCAGAACAAGGCGGAAGCCGCGCAGAAGGCGGGCCGTTTCGACGACGAGATCGTGCCGATCGAGATTCCGCAGAGAAAGGGCGAGCCGCTTCGCTTCGCGACCGACGAATTCGTGCGCCACGGCGTGACGGCCGAGTCGCTCGCGACGCTCAAGCCCGCGTTCACGAAGGACGGCACGGTGACGGCCGCGAACGCGTCCGGCATCAACGACGGCGCGGCCGCGGTGCTCGTGATGTCGGCGAAGAAGGCGGAGTCGCTGGGCCTTGCGCCGCTCGCGCGGATCAAGGCGTACGCGAACGCGGGCGTCGATCCGAGCGTGATGGGCATGGGCCCCGTGCCGGCGTCGCGCCGCTGTCTCGAGCGCGCGGGCTGGTCGGTCGGCGACCTCGATCTGCTGGAGATCAACGAGGCGTTCGCCGCGCAGGCGCTCGCGGTCCATAAGCAGATGGGCTGGGACACGTCGAAGGTCAACGTGAACGGCGGCGCGATCGCGATCGGCCATCCGATCGGCGCGTCGGGCTGCCGGATTCTCGTCACGTTGCTGCACGAAATGCAAAAGCGCGATGCGAAACGCGGCCTCGCGTCGCTTTGCATCGGCGGCGGGATGGGCGTCGCGCTCGCGCTCGAGCGTCCGTAACGCGAATCAGAGGCAATCGGCCGGGCCGCGCCGACAGGTTCGGCTCGGAGAACAGGCGGATTGGCAGGCGGGCGACGGAGAAGTTGCCGCTCGGCGCTTCTCAAAACGATAATGGAGTAAAGGTTATGTCTCAGCGAATTGCTTACGTAACGGGCGGAATGGGCGGCATCGGCACGAGCATCTGCCAGCGTCTGCACAAGGACGGCTTCAAGGTGGCCGCGGGCTGCGGCCCGAATTCGCCGCGCCGCGTGAAGTGGCTCGAGGACCAGAAGGCGCTCGGCTTCGATTTCTATGCGTCCGAAGGCAACGTCGGCGACTGGGATTCGACGAAGCTGGCGTTCGACAAGGTGAAGGCCGAGATCGGCGAGGTCGACGTGCTCGTCAACAACGCGGGCATCACGCGCGACGTCGTGTTCCGCAAGATGACGCGCGAAGACTGGACGGCCGTGATCGACACGAACCTGACGAGCCTCTTCAACGTCACGAAGCAGGTGATCGACGGGATGGTCGAGCGCGGCTGGGGGCGCATCATCAACATCTCGTCGGTGAACGGCCAGAAAGGGCAGTTCGGCCAGACGAACTACTCGACCGCGAAGGCGGGCATTCACGGCTTCACGATGTCGCTCGCGCAGGAAGTCGCGACGAAGGGCGTGACGGTCAACACGGTGTCGCCGGGCTATATCGGCACGGACATGGTGAAGGCGATCCGCCCGGACGTGCTCGAGAAGATCGTCGCGACGATTCCGGTGCGCCGTCTCGGCTCGCCCGACGAGATCGGCTCGATCGTCGCGTGGCTCGCGTCGGAGGAGTCCGGTTTCGCGACGGGCGCCGATTTCTCGCTGAACGGCGGCTTGCATATGGGCTGAGCCATGGAGCCGGGCGGCATGTGCCGTCCGGGCCCATGGGTCGGATGTTCCGGGAACGCCCGGTTCCGCGCGCGGCCGCGCCCGCGTGCGGCGCCGGGCGCCGTCACTGCGCGCATCAGGCGCTCAAAGGCGTTACATGACTACTACAAAGAAAACTGGCGAACGGCTGATCAAGAAGTATCCGAACCGCCGTTTGTACGATACGGAGACGAGCACGTACATTACGTTGACCGACGTGAAGCAGCTCGTGCTCGGCCAGGAGGATTTCAAGGTCATCGATGCGAAGAGCAACGAAGACCTGACCCGCAGCATCCTGCTGCAGATCATCCTCGAAGAGGAAAGCGGCGGCGTGCCGATGTTCTCGTCGTCGATGCTGTCGCAGATCATCCGGTTCTACGGACATGCGATGCAGGGGATGATGGGCACGTACCTGGAGAAGAACATCCAGGCGTTCATCGACATCCAGAGCAAGCTCGCCGATCAGTCGAAGAGCCTGTACGAGAACAATGCGATGAATCCCGAGGTCTGGTCGCAGTTCATGAACATGCAGGCGCCGATGATGCAAGGAATGATGACGAGCTACATCGAGCAGTCGAAGAACATGTTCGTGCAAATGCAGGAGCAGATGCAGAACCAGGCGAAGACGATGTTCAGCTCGTTCCCGTTCAAGCCGGCGACGCCGCCGGGCAGCGAGCCCGAGAAGAAGTAAGCGCGGCGTTTGTCGCAGCGATCGAACGCGATTGCGGCGGGGGCGCACGGCTCGGTCGCGGCGATCGGCGCGTCGTCGGCCGCGGAGCGGCTTGGGGGGGGGCGTCGGCGCAAGGTCGGCTGAGTGCGTCCAGGGCGCGCGCGGCCGCCGAGCTTGCGGCTTGGCGCGCGTCATCGAACGGACATCGCGATCGCGTAAAAGAAGAAATGGCGCCTGCGAGGCGTCGTTTCTTTTTGGGGACGTATGCATCGGCGTCACGGGCGGCGGCATTGGCGCCGGGTGCCGGGCCGTGTGCGTCGCTGCGCGAAGCCTGTTGGTTTCTCTTCGCAGGGACTCGTCCTGATTGCCGGTGAACGCTCGCGAGCCCGTGGCACCTGTTGGTTCTGTCCATCTTGTCCGAAGTGTGCGGCACCATTTTCCTGAAGCTGTCGGCGGGCCTCGCGCGTCTGCCGTTTACGATTGCGATGGGCGCATGCTACGCCGGGGCGATCTGGCTGATGGGGCTCGCCACCAAGCAGCTCGAGATCGGCATCGCGTATGCGGTCTGGGCCGGCGCGGGGACCGCGTTGACGGCGTTGGTCGGCATCGCGATTGTCGACGAGGGGGCGTCGCTCGCGAAATGGTCCGGCATGGCTTTCATCGTGGCCGGCGTGGTGCTTCTGAATTTGAGTCAGAAAGTGCCGTCGTGACGCCGCTCCGAAGCGGCGCGCCGGGCGGCCGCGAGCGCGGAAACGGCCGATCGGAGCGCGAGATGCGGCGCGCCGGGCGCCGGGTGCGCGTCCGTGAAGGAACGTCGCCGCGCGGAGGGTAAAATGTCGGCAAACCCAAGGCGCGCCGCCGGCGCACGCCGTCCCCTCACGCATGGAAGCGATAGTTGGAAAATTCATTGAAATCAAGCGGTAAGCCGCATGCCGCGCCCAAGGTAGGTATGGTTTCGCTCGGCTGCCCGAAAGCCCTTGTCGACTCCGAGCAGATCATCACGCAACTGCGCGCGGAAGGCTACGAGATCTCCGGCACCTACGACGGCGCGGATCTCGTCGTCGTCAACACCTGCGGCTTCATCGACGAAGCGGTCCAGGAAAGCCTCGACGCGATCGGCGAAGCGCTCGCCGAGAACGGCAAGGTGATCGTCACCGGCTGTCTCGGCGCGAAGAAGAGCGCGAGCGGCTCCGGTCTCATCGAGGAAGTGCATCCGAAGGTGCTCGCCGTCACGGGCCCGCATGCGGTCGGCGAGGTGATGCAGGTCGTGCACAGCCATTTGCCGAAGCCGCACGATCCGTTCGTCGATCTCGTGCCGCCCGCGGGCATCAAGCTCACGCCGCGCCACTACGCATATCTGAAGATCTCCGAAGGCTGCAATCATCGCTGCACGTTCTGCATCATCCCGTCGATGCGCGGCGATCTCGTGTCGCGGCCCGTCGCCGAAGTGATGCTCGAAGCCGAGAATCTCTTCAAGTCCGGCGTGAAGGAGCTGCTCGTGATCTCGCAGGACACGAGCGCGTACGGCGTCGACGTCAAGTACCGCACGGGCTTCTGGAACGGCCGGCCGATCAAGACGCGGATGACCGAGCTCGTCGGCGCGCTCGGCGAGCTCGCCGCGCAGTACGGCGCGTGGGTGCGTCTGCACTACGTCTATCCGTATCCGCACGTCGACGAGATCATTCCGATGATGGCGCAAGGCCCGTTCAAGGGCCATGTGCTGCCGTATCTCGACGTGCCGTTCCAGCACGCGCATCCGGACGTGCTGAAGCGGATGAAGCGCCCCGCGAACGCGGAGAAGGTGCTCGAGCGTGTGCAGAAGTGGCGCGAGATCTGCCCGGATCTGACGATTCGCAGCACGTTCATCGCGGGCTTTCCCGGCGAGACCGAAGCGCAATTCGAGACGCTCCTCGACTTCATTCGCGAGGCGGAGCTCGATCGCGTCGGCTGCTTCGCGTATTCTCCGGTCGAGGGCGCGAGCGCGAACGAGCTCGACGGCGCGCTGCCCGACGACGTGCGCGAGGAGCGCCGCGCGCGCTTCATGGAAGTCGCCGAGGCGGTGTCGGCCGCGCGCATCGAGCGCAAGGTCGGCAAGACGCTCAAGGTGCTGATCGACGAGGTCAACGACGAAGGCGGCATCGGGCGCACCGCGGCCGACGCGCCGGAGATCGACGGCGTCGTCTACGTGGAGCCGGCGACGAAGGCGTCCAAGCGCTACAAGGTCGGCGATTTCGTGTCGGTGAAGATCACGGGCGCGGACGGCCACGATCTGTGGGGCGAGGTCTGACGATGCCGGCGACGTTTCCCGACGTGCTCGCGCTCGGCGAGGCGATGGTCGAATTCAATCAGGCGCGGCCGGGCGAGCCGAACTACCTGCAGGGCTTCGGCGGCGATACGTCGAACTTCTGCATCGCTGCCGCGCGGCAGGGCGCGCGAGCGGGCTTCGTGTCCGCGGTCGGCGACGATCATTTCGGCCGGCTGCTGCTCGATCTGTGGCGCCGCGAGCACGTCGATACGTCGCATGTGCGGATCGACGGCGGCGCGCCGACGGGCGTCTATTTCGTGTCGCACGGCGAGCACGGCCACGCGTTCGACTATCTGCGAGCGGGCTCGGCCGCAAGCCGCTACGCGGTTCGCGATCTGCCGCTCGACGCGCTCGCGGCCGCGCGCGTCGTCCATCTGTCGGGCGTGAGTCTCGCGATCAGCGCGAGCGCGTGCGACGCGGCGTTCGCCGCGATCGAGCATGCGCGTGCGAACGGCGCGCGCGTGAGCTTCGACACGAACCTGCGCCTGAAGCTCTGGCCGCTGCCGCGCGCGCGCGCGGTGATGCGCGAGGCGCTGCGTCACACGGACGTCTGTCTGCC
The DNA here is from genome assembly GCF_000773065.1 of Burkholderia sp. ABCPW 111. Taxonomy (NCBI): domain Bacteria; kingdom Pseudomonadati; phylum Pseudomonadota; class Betaproteobacteria; order Burkholderiales; family Burkholderiaceae; genus Burkholderia; species Burkholderia sp. ABCPW 111. Next base: position 60,038 of record NZ_JPWT01000071.1, read on the forward strand.
GAGCTGGGACGACGTGACGGCGCTCACGGGGCTCGACGAGCGCGACGCGATCATCGATGCGCTGCTCGGCTTCGGGCCGAGCGTCGTCGCGCTGAAGCTCGGCCGCGAAGGCGCGTATGTCGCGACGCCCGACGAGCGGCGCGTCGTGCCGGGCTTCGTCGTGGACGCGGCCGACGCGACGGGAGCCGGCGACTGCTTCGGCGGCGCGTTCGTCGCGCGGCTCGTCGCGGGCGACGATCCGTTCTCGGCCGCGCGCTACGCGAACGCGGCGGCCGCGCTGTCGACGCTGGGCTTCGGCGCGGTCGCGCCGATTCCGTCGCGCGATGCGGTCGAGCGGCTATTGGGTGCGTGAAGGGTGCATGAAGGGCGCGCGAAGGATGCGTGTATCCGGTGCGTGACGCGAAGATGCGTGATGCGAATGCACGATTCGAATACGTGACGCGTGCGGCGCGGGCCGCGCGCTCCATCGGTTTTCATCAAGAGAAGAAAGGGAGGCAACGATGCAACGCGAAGTAGTGGTGGTGAGCGGCGTACGCACCGCGATCGGCGATTTCGGCGGCAGCCTGAAGGATTTCTCGCCGACCGAGCTCGGCGCGCGGGTCGTGCGCGAAGTGCTGTCGCGCGCGCAAGTGTCGGGCGACGAGGTCGGGCACGTCGTGTTCGGCAATGTCGTGCACACGGAACCGAAGGACATGTATATCGCGCGCGTCGCGGCGATCAACGGCGGCGTCGCGCAGCACGCGCCCGCGCTGACCGTCAACCGGCTGTGCGGCTCGGGCCTGCAGGCGATCGTGTCGGCCGCGCAGAGCGTGCTGCTCGGTGACGCGGACATCGCGGTCGCGGGCGGCGCGGAGAACATGAGCCGCGCGCCGTACTCGGTGCCGGCCGCGCGCTTCGGCCAGCGCATGGGCGACGCGAAGCTCGTCGACATGATGATCGGCGCGCTCAACGATCCGTTCCAATCGGTCCACATGGGCGTGACGGCCGAGAACGTCGCGGCGAAGTACGGGATCACGCGCGACGCGCAGGACGCGCTCGCGCTCGAGTCGCACCGGCGCGCGTCGCACGCGACGAAATCCGGCTACTTCAAGGATCAGATCCTGCCGATCGAGATTGCGTCGCGCAAGGGCACCGTCGTGTTCGACGCCGACGAGCACGTGCGCCACGATGCGTCGCTCGACGATTTCTCGAAGCTCAAGCCCGTGTTCGCGAAGGAAAACGGCACGGTGACGGCGGGCAATGCATCGGGCATCAACGATGCGGCCGCGGCCGTCGTGCTGATGGAGCGCGGCGCGGCCGAGCGGCGCGGCGCGAAGCCGCTCGCGCGCCTCGTCTCGTATGCGCATGCGGGCGTCGATCCGGCGTACATGGGCATCGGCCCCGTGCCTGCGACGCGAAAGGCGCTCGAGCGCGCGGGGATCACGGTCGCCGATCTCGACGTGATCGAGGCGAACGAGGCGTTCGCCGCGCAGGCGTGCGCGGTGTCGAACGAGCTCGGTCTCGATCCGGCGAAGGTCAACCCGAACGGCTCGGGCATCTCGCTCGGCCACCCGATCGGCGCGACGGGCGCGCTCATCACGGTGAAAGCGCTGTACGAGCTGCAACGCATCGGCGGGCGCTACGCGCTCGTGACGATGTGCATCGGCGGCGGCCAGGGCATCGCCGCGGTGTTCGAGCGTCTGTAACGAGAGGGCCGCGCAGTTGAAGCTGATCACCGGAATCCGCGGCGCGGCGCTCGCCGCCGCGTTCGCGACGGCGGCGGGGCTCGCGTTCGCGCAGTCTCAACCTCAGCCTGCGGCGGCTTCCGCAGGCGCGTCCGATGCGCCCGTCGCGGCGTCGGCGGACGCGCCGCCGCCCGCCGCGCCGCTCAAGCCGAATCCGGCGTATGCGCGGCTGCCGCGCTACGAAGGGACGCTCGGCGGCCGGCCGATCGTCGTGCGCCTCGGGCCGAAGACGGACGAGCCGGGCGTGCATGGCGAGTGTCAGTATCTCGATACGGGCGCGGTCGTCCTGCTCGCGGGCGACCGAGACGGCGACACGCTCGAAATCGAGGAGTCGGACGACGGCACGAACATCACGGGCGTATGGATTGGCCGCTTCGATCCGTCGGGCGGCTTGTCGGCCGACCGGATGAACGCGGACCAGTCGGACCCGCTGCCCGTCGTGCTGCATCCGTCGGGCGGCGCGTCGGCGCCGCAACATGCGGCGGCCGCGCAGCCCGCGTCGGCCGGCGCCGCCGCGCCGCAGGCGGGCGCCCATGGGCAGTCGGTCGGCGGCGTGAGCAACGTGCGGACCGCGGAGTAACGAACGACGACCGCGGCTGGATAAAGCGTGGCAGCCGAATCCGGCCGTCCGCCGATTGAGGCGAGGGCTCCCGGCCCCGGTTTTGCCTTCACTCGACCTCCCGGCCGCGCTGCTTCGCGTGGGATCGTTCGGCTGCGGCCGGCCCGGAGCCTTCGCCGGCACGGTCGCGGCCGCGCCGACTGTACCGGGCCAAACGCACGGAATCCGGCTAAGCTAGCCGGATTCCAATCATTTCAGGCTCGTTTTGCATCGAGCTTTCCCAGTCATGACCGCATTCACTCCCAAGCGCGCGCTGCAGACTCGCGTCGTCCAGCCGGACGACCGCATTCCCGCCGGTTTCGAATCGTTCGTCGTGCCGGTCGCGCGGGCGTCGACGGTCGTGTTCCCCGATCTCGCGACGATGCGCAACCTCGACTGGCGCAAGGACGGCCAATGGCGCTACGGCCTGCATGCGACGCCGACGTCGCTCGCGCTCGCGCAGCGGCTCGCGCAGATCGAAGGCGGCGCGCACGCGCTGCTGCAGCCGTCGGGGCTTTCGGCGATCACGAACGTGTACTTCGGCCTCGTCAAGGAAGGCGACGACGTGCTGATTCCGGACAACGCGTACGGCCCGAACGGCGATTTCGGCAAATGGTTCGCGAAGGATTTCGGCATCACCGCGCGTTTTTATGATCCGATGATCGGCGCGGGAATCGCCGATCTGATCCTGCCGAACACGCGCCTTATCTGGATCGAGGCGCCCGGCTCGGTGACGATGGAAGTGCCCGACGTGCGTGCGATCACGGCGGCCGCGCGCACGCGCGGCATCGTCACGGCAATCGACAACACGTATTCGGCGGGCCTCGCGTTCAAGCCGTTCGAGCACGGCGTCGACATCTCGGTGCAGGCGCTGACGAAATATCAATCCGGCGGCAGCGACGTGCTGATGGGCGCGACGATCACCGCCGACGACGAGCTGAACGCAAAGCTCAAGCTCGCGCGGATGCGGCTCGGGATCGGCGTGTCGGCCGACGACTGTTCGCTCGTGCTGCGCGGCCTGCCGAGCATGCAGGCGCGCTTCGACGCGCACAGCCGCAGCGCGCTGTCGCTCGCGCGCTGGCTGAAGACGCGCCCGGAGATCGCGACGGTGCTGCATCCGCAACTGCCCGATTGCCCGGGGCACGATGCGTTCATGCGCGACTTCACGGGCGCGGGCGGACTGTTCTCGGTCGTGCTCGACGAACGCTACGGCGCCGCGCAGGTGGATCGCTTCGTCGAGGCGCTCGAGCTGTTCGCGATCGGCTGGAGCTGGGGCGGCGCGTGCAGCCTTGCGATGCCGTACGACGTGCAATCGATGCGCACGACGGCGTGGCCGCATCGCGGCACGCTGGTGCGCTTCTACGTCGGTCTCGAGGACGAAGCCGATCTGCGCGCGGACATCGAGCGCGCATTCGCCGCGGCGCTCGCGTAACGGGCGGAGACGGGCAGAGACGGGCCGAGGCGGGCCGAGGCGGGCCGAGGCGGGCGGAATCGGACGGCGGAGCAGCGGAGGCCGACGCGCACGCGCGAGGGCCGTGCGGCGTCAGCCGCGGAGTTCCGTGTGCGGCCGCGTGGTTGTCGGCATTGCGGTCGGTATCGAAGCCGGCATGGATGTCGACAATGAGTCGAACGAAAACGGCGCTGGGGCAAAGGCCCTCAGCGCCGTTTTTCGTTGACGGAGCGTGCGACTGGTGGGGCGCGAGGCGACGACGTACGCTCGGCGTTGCGGCTCGAACGGGCCGCGGGCTTCAGAAGAGCCGCAGCAGCCCGTCGAGCCCGACGTGATCGAACGCCGCGCTCGCCGCGCCGCGCACGACGGGCTTCGCGCGAAACGCGATCGAGAAGCCGCCTGTCGCCATCATCTTCAGGTCGTTCGACCCGTCGCCGAGAACGATCGCGCGCGCGGGCGCGATGTCGAGCGCGGCGCACGTCTCGCGCACCGCGCGCGCCTTCACGTCCGCGTTGACGATCTCGCCGACAACCTTGCCCGTGAGCTTGCCGTCGACGATCTCGAGCGTGTTCGATCGCGCGTAGTCGAGGCCGAGCCGCGCCTTCAGGCGTTCGGTGAAGAACGTGAAGCCGCCCGACACGAGCAGCGTCTTCAGGCCCGCCGCCTTCACGCCCGCGAGCATTGCCTCGGCGCCCGGCGACAGCCGCAGCCGCTCGTCGTAGACGCGCTCGAGCGCGCTCGCGTCGAGGCCCGCCAGCAGCGCGACGCGGCGCGTCAGGCTCTCGTTGAAATCCTTGATCTCGCCGCGCATCGCCGCCTCGGTGATCGCCGAGACTTCGGCTTTCAGGCCGCAGAAGTCGGCGATCTCGTCGATGCACTCGATCGTGATCAGCGTCGAATCCATGTCCATCGCGACGAGGCCGAAGTCGGCGAGCTTGCGGGTCGCGTCGACGAATGCGTAGTCGAGCGCGTGCGCGTCGCAGTACGCGTCGATGTCGGCGCGCTGCGCGGGATCGGCGCCCTCGATGCGGATCGCCTGCGCGTCGAGCGGAACGGCGCGCGTGCCGCGCGCGAGCGCGGTGAGCGGCTTGTGATGCGCGTCGGAAAGCGGCGCGGTGCTTTGAATGACGAGATTCGTGGTCATGGAAGTGTCACGGTGGAGCGGATCACGGGGCCGACGACATCGATTCGGCGAACCCGTTATTGTAGCCGCTTGCGGAGGGCCGGCCGCGGACGAACGGCGGAAGGCGGGCTCGGGCGCTCCGGGCCGCGCCGCCGCGAATGCGACGGCGGGGGCGACGCTCGCCGAACGCGGGGCGTTCTCGGTTCTCGGTTCTCGGTTCTCGGTTCTCGGTTCTCGGTTCTCGGTTCTCGGTTCTCGGTTCTCGGTTCTCGGTTCTCGGTTCTCGGTTCTC
>NZ_JPWT01000072.1:0-60659 GCF_000773065.1 Burkholderia sp. ABCPW 111
ACCCGAAGTACCCGAAGTACCCGAAGTACCCGAAGTACCCGAAGTACCCGAAGTACCCGAAGTACCCGAAGTACCCGAAGTACCCGAAGTACCCGACGACCCGGACGTGCCGCCCGAACCCGAGGTGCCGGACGTGCCCGAAGTCCCCGAAGTCCCCGAAGTCCCCGAAGTGCCGATGGTGGCCGGCTTGACGCCGCCGGACGACAGCGACGGACCGTCGACCGATCCGCAGCCCGAAAGCGCGAGAAGTGTGGAAATACTGATTGCGATGGCCGATTTATTGAACAGTTTTTGCATGACAGGCTCCCAGATAAACTTTGATGACAGCCTTCGATGCAATTTTCGTACCATTGATTACTTCGTAGAATCTCCCTTCGTTAATGTATAAAAAATATCAAATCATCGATTAATCGTTCGAGATCGATGGGGAAATTTGGATTTTCTGCGAGGGTGTGGCCGCGCTGCTCCCGTCTTGCTACGTGACGTTCCGGGCGGCGTAACGGACTGCGCTCGGAACACGGAACACGGAACACGGGGGCCGAAGCGTACGCGTGAGGTAAGACGGCATCGCGTGACGGCGGCATCCGTGCAGGCCTGAATCGATCGCAGGCGTTGCGATATCAATCGAAAACGATCCGATTCGAAAAGGAGAGTGAGGGAGGCGTTCCGACCGGCCGGTCAGTATCGATTCGTCTTCCGCCTGCGCGGCGGCGCTGTCCGCGAGTTCGATCGGCCGCTGACCCGAGCGCCCGAATGAACCGACCCCTCGCGGCAAGCAAGCCGCAGTGACGCGCACTCGGCCGAAATTTGCCTCTCGATGAAAAGCGTCGCCCTCATCGACGGCCATGCACCCGCCGGCAATCGACTTCCGACGCATGCCGCGCGGGCCCGAGTTTCGGTTGCGCGTGTCGAACTTGCATCTCGAATTCACCGCATTTGCCGGCGTATTCGCCACGCCGGCACGTCGGCGCGCCGGCACCGGCATGCCGGCACGAAACCCGCCGCGCGCCCCGAACCGGCCACGCGCGGCGTTTCCCGCCCGTTACTTCACCGAACTTGCGCTGACCTTCGCGAAATCGAGGCTGCCGAAGCCGGTGTCGTAATCCCATCCGGACGTCGCGCTATAGCCGTAGTTGTTGTAGCCGTTGTTGCCCGACGTCACGTCGTGCAGCAGCGACGCATTGCTCGGCAGGCCCTGATAGAAGGCCGACGTCGGCAGGCCGAGGCTGTTGCTGTTCGCCGATTCGACGCGCGCCCAGCCGCCGACGAAGATCGGCGACGCGAGGCTCGTGCCGCCGACCAGCTGATTCGCCTGGCCGTTGATCACGAGATACGCGCCCGTCGATTGCGCGGCGTCGAACGCGACGTCCGGCACCACGCGCTTCGTCACCGAACTGCCGAGCGCGGCCGTCTGCCAGCTCGGCGCCGTCTCGTAGCCGCTCACGCCGCCGCCTGTCGCCCACAGCCGCACCGCGTTGTCGAGCACCTGGCCGCTGCTGTTGACGTCCGCGTAGGCGAGCCCTTCGTTCCACACGGTTTCGCCCGCCCAGGTCGTCGTGCCGTTCGTCGACAGCGTCGTGCCGCCGACCGCGACGACGTACGGCGAGCTCGCCGGCGACGACACGCTGTACTTCGCCAGATTGATCTTCGTCGTGACCCGGCCGCCGCTGTACGTGCCGACGTAGCCCGGCGAACCGTACGGCGAGGTCGACCATTGATAGACGCCCGCGTCGCCCGACGACACCGAGAAGATCTGTCCCTGCGCGACCGCCTGTTTGAACACCGCGTCGTTCGCGGAGAGCGAGCCGTCCGAATTCGCGGCCGCCTCGTCTTCGCCGAGCGATACGTTGATGACCTTCGCGACGTTGTCGGTGACGGCCTTGTTGTACGCGGCGGTCAGCGTCGCGTTCGTGAGGCCGTTGTCGTTGCTGTCGCCGTTGACGGCCGCATAGAAGATGAGCTGCTTCACGCCGCCCGACGTGCCGATGATCGTCTGGCTGTCGAGATCCCATTCGCTCGGATCGCCGTCGTTCGCGAGCGTGCCCGAGCTGCCCGCGACGACGGCGGTGTTGACGGTCGGCAGGCCCGCGTTCTGCGTGAACGTGTTCAAGTCGGCGATCGTCTGCGTCATGTCGCCCCACGTGATGATCCCGACCGTCGTATTGGTCGCGGCGGGCAGGCCGCTTGCGTCGTAGATCTGCGCGAAATCGGTCGGCTGATGGCCGACCTGCGAGCCGCCCGTCGTCGCGTTCTTCGTGATCGTGTCCGTCTGGATGCGCGCGTCGGCCGGCGTGCCGCGATGGATCAGCCGATGCGGAACGGCTGCGCTCTGCAGCCCGAGCACCGATTCGACGAACGGGCTCAGCGATGCGGGCACCAGCGCGGCCGAGTCGTTGGCGTAGACCGCCTTGCCGCGATAGTTGAAGCGCTTGAGCGTCGTGCGGAAGCCGCGCTCCGCGTTCGACGCGTTGCCTTCCGCGAAAATCAGCTTGTTGTTCGCCGATACCGTGACGTTGCTGAAGCCGTTCGCCTTCAGGTGCGCGACGACGGCCTGCACCTGGCCGTCGGTCGGCGCGAAGCGCGCCTTGAACTGCTCGGGCGTCAGGTACTTGCGATAGTTCGCGCTACCGGGCTGGTTCACTTCGCGCACGAGCGCGTCGAGCTGCGCTTCGTTGCGGCTCTTCAGCACGATGGTCACGCGCAGCGGCTGGCTCAGCTCGAGCGGCGTGACGTTCGTGTCGGTGAGCTCGGGCGTGCCGATCACGTTGAGCGTGTAGCTCGGCGCCGTCTTGGCGAGCGTCTGCGATGCGGCGGCGGCGGGCGCGCGCGCGATCAGGAAGGCGTCGGTGCGGGTCGGTGCCCAGTCGGATGCGGCTTGCGAGGAAAGCGGGGACAACGCAGCGGCGATCGCCAGCGGTAGCAGCGACAGCGCGAAGCGTTTCGAGAATAGCCGGTTGACATGCTGAGTTCTCTGCATTTTTGGAGTCCCAAGAAAATGATGAAGAACGGATGCGCAGCCTGGGTCCGACGGGGTAGGGACGCGCGGCGCGCAGCCGATGCACGGCGATGCGGCGAAGCTGACGTTCACGGCGACATGATTCCCTCCCTTCGATGGATGGCTGAGGCGGCGCGGCGTGGTCGAGCTCGACGTTCGCGGCGGCGTCGGGCGCACCCGCATGCCGACGCGAACGCGCGCCCGATTCGGCGGGCCGTTCGTCAAATGCTTAGGAATCCCATTCATATGGCGCGCGAAAGCACTGCTTGCGCCGCGCCGCAATTCGTTGCGCGATCCGCATGCGGCGCGGCGGATCGGCGTCGATCCGTCACGCGGCGGCTGTACCGCGTCTTTCAGCAAATTCGGACAACACGAGCCCGTCGCGCAGCCGCGACGAAGCGGCGCGCGAGACGGAACACCTACTCAGTAGACCGGCCGGAACCGGGCGAGCCGGTCGGGGCCGTCAAATCAGCCATGCTGCCTGCGCGTCGGCGGTGCGCGGCGCCCTCTCGCCGCGCGCATCGTTCGTCGTTTGCCGCCTTCGTTGGCCGCGCCGGCCAAACGCTCGCCCACCGAGATTCCGGCATTCGCTTTGCGCCGCTCGGGAATCCAATCTCGAAAATCCGTATTAATCGAGTGATTTTCGATATTTCCGATTCGCGATGAATGGCGAAGGATTGCCGGTTAATCTGGAATTAATCGATTGTCCGGAAGCGTGCCGCGGTTTCTTCGTGGATTGAAAGCCGCCCCTCGTAAATAACGTAATTAAATTGGAAGAATTCAGTCAGGCAGATGTTTGGTTAATGCTTGCACCGCGTATCGATGCGGCATTTGTTTGCGAAAAGATAGCAAGGAAAAAATTGAAGCGTCAAACTTTTTTTGATTCGATCTAAAAAATTTAGAAGCGTAATTCGTTTGAACCAAATTCGATAAAGGCAGAATGTAAGCTGGGATGTGAAAAGCGTTTGATGCGCCGCAGTAATGGCGAATAAGTATTACGAATGCGCGGGCGGCGATTTGCGGGATATGAATTGCTCGACGAGCCGCAGCGCGCCGCGGCACGCGTCGAGATCGAACGTGTGGATCGTGTTCGACGTGGCGTCGAGCCCCAGTTGCGTCGCGAGCCAGCGTATGCCTTTCGCGCGCGCTTCGAACGCGTTGCAGCCGTCGCGCCGCATCTTCGCGGCGACGAGCGGCTCGAGCGCCGCATGCAGCTCGGACTTCGCGTGCCTGAGCTCGGCGTTCGCGAGCCGGCCGAGCGGCACGTGGCGCCGGCTGCGCGGAAAGACGCCGATCCATGCGTCGCACGGCGGGCAGATCCACAGCTCGCCGTGATCTTCGCGGTATGGATACGCTTCTTCGCCGTAGCGCGCGAGCGTCGCTTTCGCGCCGCAGTAGTCGCAGACGGGTTGAGGCAGGGCGGGAACGGGGCGGCCGACTCGCATGATTCAAGACAATAGGTTCGTGTGTGGACAAAACGATAGCGTATACGAATGACCGGGCCGCGCGGCCTCGGTTCCTTTCGGGCGCTTTCGCGAGCCGCAAAGCGGCGCGGCGGCGGGTGTGCGGAAGCCGCGCTGAAACGGGCTAAATCGGGCTAAATTGGACCCAAACGGGCCAAAACGGGCCCGACGCGCGAGCCGCGTGCGCTATGCGTGCTGCGCGTCGCAGACGCGGTTGCGGCCCGACGATTTCGCCCGGTACAGCGCGGCGTCGGCCATCCTGACGAGCGTCGTGTCGGAATGCGCGACGTTCTCGCGCGACGTGACGAGCCCGATGCTGACGGTCACGCGCTCGTACGGGCTTCTTGCGTGCTCGATGTCGAGATCGTAGATCGCGCGGCGGATATGCTCGGCGATCGCGGACGCGCTCTTCGCATCGGTGTCCGGCAGCGTGATCACGAACTCCTCGCCGCCGTAGCGGGCGACGTCGTCGGCCGCGCGGCGCACGTTCAGCGCGAGGCAGCGGCCGACTTCGCGCAGCACGTCGTCGCCCGCCTGGTGGCCGTAGCAGTCGTTGTAATCCTTGAACTGGTCGATGTCGACGAACAGCAGCGACAGCGGCCGGCCGGTGCGCAGCGCGCGCGCCCATTCGCTGCGCAGGTTTTCGTCGAACGCGCGGCGATTGCCGAGGCCCGTCAGCGCGTCCGTGCGCGCCAGCCGCTGCAGGCGCAGCTCGGCGTGCCGCCGCCAGCGCAGCTCGTGCGACAGCAGCGCGGTGCCCGTCAGGATCACGACGCCGAACACGAGCATCAACAAGCCGAGCCGCAGCGCGCGGATGCGCCATTGGAGAAAGACGTTGTGTTCGGCGGGCGATACGGCGACGACGATCGGCAGCCCCGGCAGCCGCTTGTACACGTAGAGCCGCCGCACGCCGTCGATCGACGCGACGGCGGTGAACACGCCTTCGTCGCGCGCCTTCGCTTGCGTGAAGAGCTCCGATCCGGCGATGCTGCGCCCGACCATCTTCGGGTCGAACGGCAGGCGCGTGATCATCAGCCCGTTGGTCTCGAAGATCGACGCGGTGCCGCCCGGCCCGACCGACAGGCCGTCGAGCAGCGCGCGGAAATAGTCGATGCTGAGCGTGCCCGCGACGATGCCGCCGAACGAGCCGTCGGCGCGCGTGATGCGCCGGCTCAGCGCGATCGTCAGCGCGCCGTGCCGCAGGCGCGCGGCGTACGGCTCGCTGATGTAGAGGCCGCCCTGAGGATGGTCGCGCTGATAGGCGAAATAGTCGCGATACGCGAAATTCGCGACGGGCGGCGGATGCGGGAAATGCGAATCGAGCACGATGTCGCCGTGCTCGTTCATCACGTAGATCGTGCCGAGATACTTGCCGGTGGCCGCGCGATCGAACAGCACCTTGCTGCGTATCGCGGGGTCGAGCGCCATGATGTGCGGATCGTTGACGCCGTCGACGACCGCCTGCAGCGACAGATCGTAGAGCTCGATGTTGCGCGCGACGTCGCGTTCGAGCAGCAGCACGAGGTTGTGCGCGTTTTCGGTCGCGTGCAGGTACGCGTCCTTGCGTGATTCGTACAGCACACGCGCGCCGAACAGCCAGATCAGCGCGAGCAGCAGCGCGCCGCAAACGATGATGCCCGCCGGCGACATCAGGCTCTGCATCCAGGACTGCAGGTAACGAGTCGCGAAGAAGGTCGAGCGCTTGCGCATGACGTCGGAGGCCTGTCGGGCGGCCGATCGGCGGCATCGCGGTTCGCGGGGGCCGTGCGATCGGACCGTCGTTTCATCCGCCGCTTCGCGCGGGCTGCCGGCTCGCGCGAAGCAACGATTATTCGGGTTATCGTGCAATGCCGCATTTTCTTGATCATTCGAGCGTCGCACAAGGCCGTTTCCACGCGGCTGCCGCGGCGGCGCGCGATTCGGCGGCCGTTCGCCGGCCGGCACGGACGAGGGCGTCGCGCGCGTTCTTTCGTCCGTGGATACGATCGTAGATTTTCCTTCCGATTATCGCGATCGTCGAGCACGGATTCGTGCGGCGATCATTTTTCGTCGTTGCAAGCCTGATCCCGAGCTTGCGCCCCGATTGCGCATGCGGCTGATTGCCGCATGCATGCGCGGCGATCGGATCGTCGCGTGTGTGCGCAACGGCGGCCCGGCGCTCCGGACGCAGCGAGGCGACGGGCCGATGTAATGTAATCGATGACGGGCTGGAAGGTGTGCGTAATAAAGCGCGTGGCGATGGCGCCGCGCCGAGTTCGTTGCGCGTGCAACGAACGGCATGCATTCGTCATGCCGCCGATTGCCGACCGCCGACCGCCGACCGCCGACCGCCGACCGCCGACCGCCGATCGCCGATCGCCGATCGCCGATCGCCGATCGCTCATCGCTCATCGCTCATCGCGATTCGTCGCGGCATAAAAAAAGCGCCGCCCAAAAAAGGCGGCGCATCTCACGCGAATCGAACGGTTTCACAGCGCGCGTACGCGCCGCGAAAGCCGCCCGACGCGAACCGTCGGCTCAGCTCTCGACGCTTTCAGTCAGGCGTTTGGGCTCGGCGGGCACCGGCGCGTCGGCAACTTCGAGCAGCCAGTCGGTCGTTTGCGCGGGCTGCGTGACGGGCAGCATGTGGCCGCCGTCGACGACCTTCAGGTTGACCGCGTCGAGCCGCTTCTTGAGCGCCTCGCCGTGGCGCTGCCAGTTGAGGATCTGGTCGCCGCGGCCGTACAGCACGTCGACGGGCACGGCGAGCGACGCGTAGCGGCTTTCCATGTCGGGCAGATCCTCCGGCGCGGCGACGAGATCCGACGACGCCGAATAGAACGCGTGCGGCCGCAGCCCCATCAGGCCGCCGCCCTTCACGCCGAAATCGTGCGGCACGGTTTCCGGCGCGAAGATCAACTCGATCGCCTTGCGGCTTTGCAGAATCGACACCGGAATGCCGAGCGTGAACGACGCGAAGCGGCGCACGAGCGACGAGCGCAGCGCGAGCCCGCGGAACGGGCCGGGCGGCTCGGTTTCGGTGTGCGTGAGCGGCGCGATCAGCGCGATCCGGCTCACGCACTGCGGATGGTTGAGCGCGAGCGCGAGCGAGATCGCGCCGCCGAGCGAGTGGCCGACGACGACCGGCTTGTCGAGGCCGAGCGTCGCGATGAACATCGCGATCGTGCGAGCCTGTGCGTAGACGTTGGCGGTCGAACGCGGGCCGCGCGTCGAGCGGCCGGAGCCCGGGCGATCGACGAGGATCACGCGGTGCGACTTCGCGAGCCGTTGCAGATCGAGATACGCGAAGTTGCGCAACTGGCCGCAGAGGCCGTGCACGAACACGATCGGCGGGCCTTCGCCGTATTCGACGTAGTGCAGGCGGTCCGCGCCGACGTCGACGAACTTGCCCTCGGGCGGGAACATCTTCTTGATGCGGTGCGCGGTGAACAGCGTGAACGCAAACAGCGCGACGAACGCATAAGCGAGAAAGTGCAACAGCTTGATTATCATCGGGATCACCTTCCTTCGTAGGCGGGCTGACGGGTGTCGTCACGTTCGGCGAGCGCCGGGCGGCGGCGCTCGAACTGCATCGCGCCGTCGGCGAGCGAGCCGAACCTGAATGTGGCGAAATCGCGCGCGTAGTTCTGGTAGGACTTCCACGGCTTTTTCGTGCCCTGCTTCGGCAGCACGCCGGCGGCGCGCTGGATATAGCCCGACGTCAGGTCGACGACGGGATCGAGCTCCATGCTGCCGGGTGCGAGCCGCGGCACGCAGACGTCGTAGCCATGCGTGCGCATGTGCTCGAGCAGCCGGCACACGTATTGCGCGATCAGCTCGGCCTTCAGCGTCCATGACGCGTTCGTGTAGCCGAACGACGATGCGAGATTCGGCACGCCGCTGTACATCATGCCCTTGTACGACACGGTCTGCGACAGGTCGACGGGGCGTGCGTCGACGGTCACGGCCGCGCCGCCCAGCATCTTCAGCTTCAGGCCCGTGGCGGTGACGATCACGTCCGCGTCGAGGCGCTGGCCGCTCTTCAGGCGCAGGCCGGTCGGCGTGAAGCGTTCGATCTCGTCGGTGACGATCGACGCGTTGCCCGCGCGGATCGCCTTGAACAGATCGCCGTTCGGCACGAGGCAGAGGCGCTGGTCCCACGGCTTGTAGCGCGGCGTCAGATGCTTGTTGACGTCGAACTGCGGGCCGAGCTGCTTGCCCGCCGCGCGGATGATGAACTTCTTCGTCGCGTCCGGGCGGCGGCGCGCGAGGTTGTAGAAGTACATCGTCAGCAGCACGTTCTTCAGCCGCACGAGCCGGTGCGCGAGCCCCGACGGCAGCCAGCGGCGCAGCGCGTTCGCGATCGCGTCGCGCGCGGGCAGCGACACGATGTAGGTCGGCGAGCGCTGCAGCATCGTCACGTGGCGCGCGTCGCCCGCCATCGACGGCACGAGCGTCACCGCGGTCGCGCCGCTGCCGATCACGACGACGCGCTTGCCCTTGTAGTCGAGATCGCTCGGCCAATGCTGCGGATGAACGATGCGGCCCTGGTACGCGTCCATGTCCGGCCAGCTCGGCGCGTGGCCTTCGTCGTAGTCGTAGTAGCCGCTGCACATGTAGAGAAAGCGGCACGTGTAGACGGCTTCTTCCTGATGCGAGTCGCCCGCGCGCTGCACGCGCACGGTCCAGCGCGCGCTCGTCGAATCCCAGCTCGCTGCGATCACCTTGTGATTGAAGCGGATCGTCTTGTCGATGCCGTACGCGCGCGCGGTGTCCTCGATGTAGTCGAGGATCGTCTGGCCGTCCGAGATCGCCTTGTCGCTGTGCCACGGCCGGAAGCTGAAGCCGAGCGTGAACATGTCGGAATCCGAACGAACGCCCGGATAGCGGAACAGATCCCATGTGCCGCCCATCGTCGCGCGGCTTTCGAGGATCGCGTATTTCGCGTCCGGGCAGCGCTCGCGCAGGTAGTACGCGGCGCCGATGCCGGACAGCCCGGCGCCGACGATCAGCACGTCGAAGTCGGTCGCGGCGCGGGTGTCGCCGCCCGTCGCCGCCTGCGGCGCGCGATCGTTCAGCGCGCGGGCGGCGTTCCAGTCTGTCGTCGAACTCATGCGGGGTCCTTGCTGATGGAGGAAGGGGGAGCGGTCCGCGCCGCGGCCTGCTGGCGCGCGAGGTTGCGCTCGCGCGACTTGCGCACGAAGCGCAGCACGAAGACTTGGTATGCGGAGCCGAACAGGCGCGCGAGCTTGTCGATGCGGCGCGCGTCGGCGCCGACGAGCACGCGCCGCGCGTTGCGCTCGACGCCCGCGACGATCTGGCGCGCGGCCGATTCGGGCGTCGTCACGTTGATGAGCCGGTTCGCCGCGCGGCGATGCGTTTCGATGTCCTGACCGGTCAGCGTCGCGATGCTCGAATCGATCCGCGACGCGGTGGCGATGTTGGTCGCGACGCCGCCCGGATGCACGCAGGTCACGCCGACCGGCGCGCCTTCGAGCTCGAGCTCCATCCTGAGCGCCTCGGTGAAGCCGCGCACGGCGAACTTCGTCGCGTTGTACGCGCTTTGCGTCGGCATCGCGACGAGGCCGAACAGGCTCGACGTGTTGATCACGTGGCCGTCGCCCGATTCGCGCAGATACGGCAGGAACGCCTGAGTGCCGTGCACGACGCCCCAGAAGTTGATCGCCATGATCCATTCGAAATCTTCGATCCGCGCGGTCTCGGCGGGCGCCGCGAGCGACACGCCCGCGTTGTTGAAGATCAGGTTGACCTTGCCGTGCACGTCGCGCGTCGCGCGCGCCCAGGCGAACACCGCGTCGCGCGACGCGACGTCGAGCCGCTGCGACGTGATCTTCACGCCGTGCGTCGCGCAGATCGCGACGGTCTGCGCGAGGCCGCTTTCGTTGACGTCGCTGAGCGCGAGGTGACAGCCGCGCCGCGCGAGCTCGACGGCGAGGCTGCGCCCCATGCCGGAGCCCGCGCCCGTGATCGCCGCCACCTTGCCGGAAAAATTCCTCATCACACGGCCCTCCTAAGGGTGTCTCCGTGATATATGTCAATTTTGAATGTGGTGTGAGTCGTCACCACTTTAATTTTTACATTGACTGATGTCAAATAGCGAAATGGAGAACTCTCTCGAACTGGACAAGAAGGGCCGCCCGTACGGCGGGGTCGCGCCCGAGGCCCGCGCCGCGGAGCGCCGCGACGCGCTGATCCGCGCGGGCACGCGCATCTTCGGCACCGTCGGTTTCCGCCGGGCCACCGTGCGCGCGATCTGCCAGGAAGCGAAGCTCAACGATCGCTATTTCTACGCGGCGTTCGACAGCGCCGATGCATTGCTGCGCTGCACCTATCAGCATCACGCGGAGCAACTGCGCGTTTCGGTGAAGCACGCGATCGACGCGCTCGGCGGCGAGCGCGACGGGCTCGAAGCGCGGGTCGACGCGGGTCTCGCCGCATTCTTCGCATTCCTGCGCGACACTTGCGCGGCGCGCGTGCTGCTGCTCGAAGTGATGGGCGTGAGCACGGAAACCGACGCGACCTATCAGCGGAACCTGCTCGAATTCGGCAAGATGATCATCTCGCTCGCCGGGCCGGTGAGCGAGGAGGCCGGCGAGCGCGCGGACCAGCGGATCATCGGGCTCGCGCTCGTCGGCGCGATGACGAACGTCGGCGCGGCGTGGCTGCTGACCGGTTATCGCGATCCCGAGGAGAAGATGGTGCGCAACTGCCGGAAGGTGCTGCTCGGCACGTTGCAGTTTCTCGCGAAGCGGTGAGCGGGCGGGGCGGCGCGTCGGCGTTGGACGTCGCGCGTCGATCGCGCGGCGGATGCGCGTCGATCTTGCGCCGAGCGCGCCGATGCGTTTGCGTTCGGATCGGCGCGGATCGTCTCGTCGTGCGGATCGATCGGCTGCGTGTCGACGCACGCGTCGAACGAAGGTTCGTCGCCATTCTCGCCACGGCGACGCGCGGAGCCCCGCGCACGCGATTCGGCCGGGCTGCGTCGTCGATCGGCCCGCGCTCGCTTCGCATTTCACTTGCCGCCGGCTCGCCGGCGCCGGCTTCGCCGATGAGCGATGCGCCGGCGCGCCTGCGTGACGCGCCGTTCAGCGCATTCGCCCTGGCTCGCGCTCACGCCGCGAGCCGGGCCTTCAGCACGTCGATCAGCGCGCGCACCTTCGCGCACGGATGGCTCGTCGACGGAAACACCGCATGGATGTCGCCGGGCGGGAACGACCAGGCGGGCAGCACGCGCACGAGCCGGCCGGCCGCGACGTCGTCGGCGCTCGAGAAGCTCGTCGCGACGCCGAAGCCGCCGCCCGCGAGCACGGCCGCGCGGCATGCCGTCGCCGTGTTCGACGCGAACGCGCGCTTGCACCGCACGCTCGCGCGCTCGCCGCGCGCGTTCGAAAGCTCGAGCGTCGTGCGCGGCACCGTCGACAGCATCACGTACGGCAGCGCGCCGAGCGCATCGGGCGCGGCCGGCGCGCCGTGGCGCGCGACGAACGCCGGACTCGCGACGAGCCAGCGTTCGAAGCCGCCGATCTGCACCGCGCGATAGTTCGAATCGGCGAGCCGGCCGAGGCGGATCGCGACGTCCAGGTTGTCGCGCACGAGATCGACGACGCGGTCGTCGCACTGCAATTCGACGTCGAGCGCCGGATGCGCGTCGCGCAGCGCGACGAGCGCCGGCGCGACGACGAGCGCGCCGTAGTCGACGGGCGCGCTCACGCGCAGCGTGCCGCGCAGCGGCCCCGCGTCGCCCGCCGCCGCGGCGAGCGCCGCTTCCGTCTGGCGCAGGATGTCGCGGCACGCGTCGCAGAACGCGCGGCCCGCCTCCGTCACGTTGAGCCGCCGCGTGGTCCGCACGAGCAGGCTCGCGCCGACCTCGGCTTCGAGCCGCTGCATGTGCGCGCTCACCATCGTCTTCGCGAGGCCGAGCCGCTCGGCCGCCGCCGTGAGCGACCCCGCCTCCACCACGGCGACGAAGATCGCGAGCCGGTTCAGGTTCACGTCGCGGATGTCCGCCATCGTCAATTGTCCATTCATCAGGGATTGTGTTTCGGCAATTATCCATCTTATGTGAACGGGATGCGCGCGCTACGCTGCGGGTGTCGGCGGGCGGATCGACGCAAAGCGCCGGTTGCCGAGGCGGTCCGCCGCCGCCGTTCGTCGTGTTCCGCCTTCGACCTTCGCGTTTCGACCTTCGTATTTCGTATCTAGTCCTTCGTTCGAGGAGTGCCGCCCCATGCCCGCCATTCGATTGCCCGCCGCGCCGATTCGGCTCCACCGGAGCTCGCTGTCCGGCCACTGCCATCGCGTTCAGTTGTTCCTGTCGCTGCTCGGCTTGCCCGTCGAGCTCGTCGAAGTCGACATGCGCGGCGGCGAGAACCGTCGCCCCGCGTTCCTCGCGCTCAATCCGTTCGGCCAGGTGCCGATCATCGAGGACGGCGGCACCGTGCTGTTCGATTCGAACGCGATCCTCGTCTATCTCGCGAAGCGTTACGGCGATCCGTCGTGGCTGCCCGAAGATCCGCAAGGCGCCGCCGCGGTGCAGCGCTGGCTGTCGCTCGCGGCCGGGCCGATCGCGTACGGCCCGGCCGCCGCGCGCCTCGTCACCGTGTTCGGCGCGCCGCTCGATCACGCGAGCGCGGTGAGGATCGCGCAGCGGCTCTTCGACGTGATCGATCCCGAGCTCGCCGCCAGGCAATTTGCGGCGGGCGACCGTCCGACGATCGCCGACGTCGCCGCATATGCGTACATCGCGCATGCGCCCGAGGGCGGCGTATCGCTCGAGCCGTATCCGCACGTACGCGCGTGGCTCGCGCGCATCGAGGCGCTGCCGGGCTTCGTGCCGATGCGGGCGAGCCGCGCGGGGCTGCGCGTCGCGTGACGCGAGCTCGGGCGCGGCGCCGAATCCATCGCGAAGGAGAACGACATGACGCAATCCACATCGACGGCGCCCGTCGCGCCGTTTCACGACGGCGAGCTCGCCGCGCAGCGGCGCGCGGGCGTCGCGGAAGCGGCCGCCGTGTCCGGCGGGCGCGGCATCCGCACGTTCATGCCCGATCAGCATCGCGCGTTCTACGCGCAATTGCCGTTCTTCGTCGTCGGCGGCGTCGACGGCGACGGCCAGCCGTGGGCGACGCTGCGCGTCGGCGCGCCGGGCTTCGTGTCGTCGCGGGAGCCGCGCATGCTCGACATCGCAGGCGGCGCGCTGCGCGACGATCCGCTCGCCGGCAGCTGGCGCGTCGGCAGCCTGCTCGGCGGGCTCGGCATCGAACTGCACACGCGGCGGCGCAACCGGATCAACGGCGTCGTCGCGTCGCTCGCGGGCGATGCGATGGCGGTGGCGGTCGACCAGAGCTTCGGCAATTGCCCGAAGTACATCCAGAGCCGCACGTCGACTCCGGCGCCGCCGCAGCGGATCGACGCCGCGCCGCCGCAGCGCCGCGCCGCGCGGCTCGGCGCCGACGACCGCGCGCTGCTCGCGCGAGCGGATACGTTCTTCATTGCGAGCGCGAACGCGTCGGAAGCGGCGGGCGGCGCGCGCGGCGTCGACGTGTCGCATCGCGGCGGGCCGCCCGGCTTCGTGCGCGTCGACGACGACCGCACGCTGACGACGCCCGACTACAGCGGCAACAATTTCTTCAACACGATCGGCAATCTGCTGCACGATCCGCGCGCCGGTTTGCTGTTCGTCGACTTCGAGCGAGGCGATCTGCTGTACGTCGCGGTCGACGCGCGGATCGTGTGGGACGGGCCGGCGCTCGATGCGTTCGACGGCGCGCGGCGTCTCGTGCGGTTTCGGGTTCGCGAGGTGCGGCGCAGCGCGGCGGTGCTGCCGTTTCGGTGGTCGGCGCCGCGGTTCGCGCCGCAGTTCGCGGGGGTGGGAGGAATGGAGGCGGCGGGGGTGGCTGCGGCGTTGGCGACGGCTTCGGTGGCGTCGTCCGCGTCCGCGCTTTCGTCGGCGTCCGAATCCGGCACGGGAGGCGACGATATTGTGCGCTTGATGCTTGATGCGTGATGCGTGATGCGTGATGCGTGATGCGTGATGCCCGACGCCCGACGCCCGACGTTCGATGTCCGACGCTCGATACCTGACACTTGATACTTGACGCGTAACGCTCGACCGCAAACCGCAAACCGCAAACCGCAGAACGCAGAACGCTAAATCGCCAAATCGCCAAATCGCCAAATCGCCAAATCGCCGCGAAGCGCCCGCCCCTCGCCTACCTCGCCAAAATCCCGCTGACAACCGAAACCGCGCGCGAAACGCGCGGGCGCGCATCTTTCGTTCGCCGATCGATTCGACCACTGGCGTTCGCCGGCCGCGCACGTTATGTTCTCGTCCGACGATTGGACGGACGCGCCCGTCCGCCCGATCGAGCGGGCTGGCCAGCCCGCCGGCCGCGCCGGCGACGGCGGGCCTCTCATCCCATCATCCGAGGTACGTTCGTGGATATCTTGCGCAGCTTGTGTGGCATCGTGGTATTGCTCGGCGTCGGTTTTGCGCTGTCGATCAACCGGCGTGCGATCAGCGCCCGCACTGTCGTCGCGGCGCTCGCGACGCAGCTCGCGATCGGCGCGCTCGTGCTGTTCGTGCCCGTCGGCCGCGACGCGCTCGCCGCGATCGCGCATGCGGTCAACAGTGTGCTCGAGATGGGCCAGCACGGCGTTGCGTTCCTGTTCGCGGGCCTCGTCGGCGACAAGATGTTCGCGCTCTTCGGCGACGGCGGCTTCGCGTTCGCGCTGCGCGTGCTGCCGATGATCGTGTTCGTCACGTCGCTGATCGCAGTGCTCTATTACATCGGCGTGATGAAGTGGCTGATCACGATCGTCGGCACCGCGATGGCGAAGCTGCTCGGCGTGAGCCGCATCGAGGCGTGCTCGGCCGTCGCGACGATCTTCCTCGGCCAGAGCGAGATGCCCGCGTTCGTGAAGCCGTTCATCCGGCGGATGAACGGCACCGAAGTGTTCGCGGTGATGTCGAGCGGCATGGCGTCGGTCGCGGGCTCGGTGCTCGCCGGCTACGCGGGGCTCGGCGTGAAGATGGAGTATCTGCTCGCCGCGTCGTTCATGGCGATTCCGGGCGGCCTGCTGTTCGGCAAGATGCTGTGCCCGACGACGGAGCCGTCCCGCGTCGTCGTCGATTCGCTCGAGTTCGACGAGAAGCGCGCGGCGAACGTGATCGAGGCGGCCGCGTCCGGCGCGGGCGTCGGGATGCGGATCGCCGTGAACGTCGGTACGATGCTGATCGCGTTCATCGGCCTGATCGCGCTCCTGAACGCGATGGTCGGGCTCGTCGCCGGCTGGCTCGGCTTCGCGGGCGTCACGCTGCAGTCGCTGCTCGGCGCGCTGTTCTCGCCGCTCGCGTGGCTGATCGGCGTGCCGTGGCAAGATGCGCCGGTGGCGGGCAGCTTCATCGGCCAGAAGCTGATCCTGAACGAGTTCGTCGCGTACGGCGCGTTGTCGCCGTATCTGAAGGACGCCGCGCAGGTTGCCGCGGCCGGGCTGCCCGTGCTCGCGCCGAAGACGATCGCGATCGTGTCGTTCGCGCTGTGCGGTTTCGCGAATTTCTCGTCGATCGCGATCCTCACGGGCGGCTTCACCGCGGTCGAGCCGGATCTGCGCTCCGACGTCGCGCGCAACGGCATGCGCGCGCTCGCGGCCGCGACGCTGTCGAACCTGATGAGCGCGACGATCGCCGGGCTGTTCCTGTCCCTTTCTTGAACGAGGTGCTCGCATGGAGCTTTCGTTGAATCGCAACCAATTGACCGAAGCGGCGCTGAAGGCGCTGCACCTGATCGACCTCACGTCGCTCAACGACGACGACACCGACGAGAAGATCGCCGCGCTCGCCGCGTCCGCCGACACGCCGGTCGGCACGCCCGCCGCGCTGTGCGTGTATCCGCGCTTCGCCGGCGTCGCGCACGCGGCGCTCGCGGCGCGCGGGCTCGTGCTGCCGGTGGCGACCGTCGCGAATTTCCCGCACGGCGCGGCCGATCCGGATGCGGCCGCGCGCGAGACGGCCGATGCGCTCGCGCGCGGCGCGGACGAGATCGACGTCGTGTTTCCGTATCGCGCACTGCTTGACGGCGACGAGCGGGTCGGACGCGAGCTCGTCGCGCAATGCCGCGCGGCGGCGGGCGGCCAGTGTCTGAAGGTGATCCTCGAAACCGGCGAGCTGCGCGACGCGGCGGCGATCCGCCAGGCGAGCGAGATCGCGATCGAGGAGGGCGCGGATTTTCTGAAGACGTCGACGGGCAAGGTCGCGGTGAACGCGACGCTCGACGCGGCGGCCGTGATGCTCGCGACGATTCGCGTGGCGGGGCGCGCGGTGGGCTTCAAGGCGGCGGGCGGCGTGCGCACCGCGCAGGACGCGGCGCAGTATCTGTCGCTCGCGGAGCGCGAGCTCGGGCCGGGCTATCTGACGAGCGCGACGTTTCGCTTCGGCGCGTCGGGGCTGCTCGGGAATCTGCTCGAGACGCTCGGGCATCGGGCAGGGGCGACGCGGGGCGCAGGGTATTGAGCGACGTTGCGCGAACCGAAGGGCGGCGTCAGTCGATACGGGCGCGCCGGGGGCGAATGCGATCGGGGCGCCGTTCGACGACGGCGAGGCTGTAGCCGGGGGCCGCGCTCGCACGCGCGAGTTCGGCCAGTGCTCGAAGCCACCGGCAGCCGAGCAGCGCGGTCAGGATCGCGCGCAGTCCGATGGCCGGCG
Source organism: Burkholderia sp. ABCPW 111 (assembly GCF_000773065.1). NCBI lineage: Bacteria > Pseudomonadati > Pseudomonadota > Betaproteobacteria > Burkholderiales > Burkholderiaceae > Burkholderia > Burkholderia sp. ABCPW 111. The sequence goes on from NZ_JPWT01000072.1 coordinate 17,162, forward strand.
CGAGCCGTTGAAGCCGCCGGCACGCCCGCCGCAGCGCGCGCGTCGCGAAAGGCGCGCGCACGTGTGCGCGACCGCGTGACGGATCGACGCGCATCTCGCGGCTCCCGTCAGTGAACCGGCGCATAGCCGAGCTTGTGGACTCCATACGCCTCCATCCATTCCTCGCGATCGTCGAATCCCATGGCTTTGGCGAGATGGTCGGCCATGTCCTCCGGTGTCGGCGTCACCGACGAATCGTAGTAACCCAGCGGCGTTTCCGCTTTCGGCGTCAAGATGGCGTAGAGCATGTCGACCTCCTGTCTTTAGCCAACTTAACGGCCGCGGGGATCGCTTTCTTGACCGGGAAATTCCCCGGTTAGAGTGATGCGCCGAATTTGCCGGCTGTCCGGCGGCCGGTGGCGGTGGCGATGGCGATGGCGATGGCGATGGCCGGTGGCTCGCGGCTCGCGGCGAGCGGTCGCCACTCGATTCGATCGCCTCGATATGCACGCGCGCGGGACGCCGCCGCCTGCCGGAATCGGCCGTTGCCCGCGCAGCCGGATTCGCGATCGCTTCCATCGCGGGCCCGCATCGTTCCGATCGAGCGGGCCTTCGCGGCGCGTCGGGATTGCGTGTGCGGCTTGCGCGTCCGTGATAGCGTCGCTCTTCATGAGATTCCCGCCCGGCCTGCCGGTCCCGGCAACGGATGGAACGCCGACGCGCGCGGCGGGGCGCAGCGCCGTACGGGATGCATTCGATCGTGTCGTTGAAAATCAAATACTTGGGCAAGTCATGACTTTCCTGCCGCAGGAATTCATCCGCAAGGTGCGCGACCGCGAGCCGCTCGACGCGGCCGACGTCGAGCGTTTCGTGCGCGGCGTGACGACGGGCGACGTGACCGAAGGCCAGATCGCCGCGTTCGCGATGGCCGTCTATTTCAACGAGCTGCCGCTATCGGCGCGGATCGCGCTGACGCTCGCGCAGCGCGATTCCGGCGACGTGCTCGACTGGCGCGGCGAGCGCCTGAACGGTCCCGTCGTCGACAAGCATTCGACGGGCGGCGTCGGTGATCTGACGTCGCTCCTGATCGGGCCGATGGTCGCCGCGTGCGGCGGCTGCGTGCCGATGATCTCGGGCCGCGGCCTCGGCCACACGGGCGGCACGCTCGACAAGCTCGAGGCGATTCCCGGCTACGACGTCGCGCCGTCCGTCGACGCGCTGCGGCGCGTCGTGCGCGAGGTCGGCGTCGCGATCGTCGGCCAGACCGCGCAGCTCGCACCCGCCGACAAGCGGATCTACGCGGTGCGCGACGTGACGGCGACCGTCGAATCGATCTCGCTGATCACCGCGTCGATCCTGTCGAAGAAGCTCGCGGCGGGCGTCGACGCGCTCGCGATGGACGTGAAGCTCGGCACCGGCGCGTTCATGCCGACCGTGGAGAAATCGGCGGAGCTCGCGCGCAGCATCGTCGACGTCGGCAACGGCGCGGGGATGAAGACGGCCGCGACGCTCACCGATATGAACGAGGCGCTCGCGCCGTGCGCGGGCAACGCGATCGAGGTGCGCTGCGCGATCGACTTCCTGACGGGCGCGGCGCGCCCCGCGCGGCTGCGCGAGGTCAGCTTCGCGCTCGCCGCGCAGATGCTGACGATGGGCGGGCTCGCCGCGAACGCGGACGACGCGCGCCGGCAGTTGCGCGTCGCGCTCGAATCGGGCGCGGCCGCCGAGCGTTTCGCGCGGATGGTCGCGGCGCTCGGCGGGCCCGCCGATCTGATCGAGCGGCCGCAGCTGCATTTGCCGCGCGCGGCGCTCGCCGCGCCGGTTCTCGCCGAGCGCGCCGGCTGGATCGACCGGATCGACGCGCGCGCGCTCGGGCTCGCGGTCGTCGGCCTGGGCGGCGGCCGCGCGAAGATCGGCGACGCGCTGGATTACGCGGTCGGGCTGTCCGCGCTCGCGCAGCGGGGCGCGCGCGTCGACGCGGGGCAGCCGATCGCGATCGTTCACGCGCGCGAGCCCGACGCGGCTGCGCGGGCCGCCGACGCCGTGCGGCGCGCGTATCGGATCGGCGCGGAGCAGCCGGCGCAGGCGCGCGTCGTCTATGCGGTGATCGAGTAATCGAGCGAATTGGGCCGCGCGCGAGGGGCGCACACATCGGACGCGCCGCAGGCAACGTGAGCATCGGGCGGCTCAGGAGAATCGGGCATATCGAGCCTGCCGGCCGTGCGGGGCGCTGCGATGGACGTTGGCATAAAATCGCACGTCGACGCAGACTGGCGTGCGGCGTGCGGCGTGCGGCGTGCGGCGTGCGACGTTCGACATGCGACGTTCGACATGCGACATGCGACATGCGACATGCGACATGCGACATGCGACATGCGACATGCGACGTGCGACGTGCGACGTGCGGCAAGCGACGCTCAACACCACCATCGCACCCCGAGAACCGAATCACAGCTCATCGAATCATCGAACGAGGTAACACGACATGACGCACAACGCATTGATCGAAGCCGCGAAGGCCGCGCGCGAGAAGGCCTATGCGCCGTATTCGAACTTCAGGGTCGGCGCGGCGCTCGCGACGAAGGACGGCAAGATCTTCCACGGCTGCAACGTCGAGAACGCGTCGTACGGGCTGTGCAATTGCGCGGAGCGCACGGCGTTGTTCTCGGCGCTCGCGGCGGGCTATCGGCCGGGCGAGTTCGCGGCGATCGCGGTCGTCGGCGAGACGGACGGGCCGATCGCGCCGTGCGGCGCATGCCGGCAGGTGATGATCGAGCTCGGCAAGCCGGCGCTCGAAATCGTGTTGACGAACATGAAGGGCGACGTGCGCGTGACGAGCGCGGGCGACTTGCTGCCGGACGCGTTCTATCTGGAGTGACGCGCGGCGCGCCGGCGGCGGCGCGTGCGCGATGCGGCGCGCCGTCTCGGGTTTCTCGTGCTTTTCCCGGTTTCCGCGCGTATTCGTACGTATTCGTACGCCTTCGTACATATTCGTGCGGTTTCATTTTTTCCCCCGCGCATTTCGTCGGTTTTTCGCGTGATGGCCATCGGCGGCCGAACGACGAACCGGCCGCGAGCCGCGCCGTCTCCCGCGTCGCAGCGTATCGGCCGGCCGCATCGCCGCGCATCCGTTTGTCACTTCTCCTTCATTGACGCGCGTCAAGGTCCGCGCCGCGCAATGCGCGATGCTGGCTTGCGTGCGCCGCCGCGCGTTGTTCGCCGAGGGCGGCCGCTTATCGAAACCGGTCGGCGAGGAGACGACGATGAAATCGGATGCTGCGCTCAGGCAAGATGTCGAGCAGGAACTGTATTGGGACCCGTCGCTGGATGCGCGGCAGATCGACGTGTCGGTGCACGATCGCATCGTGACGCTGCGCGGCTTCGTGCCCAGCTGGGCGCAGAAGTACGCGGCGCAGAAGGCCGCGCAGCGCATCGCGGGCGCGCGGGCGCTCGTGCTCGAGCTGAAGGTGCTGCCGAGCGAATCGCCCCGCGACGACGAAGTGCTCGCCGCCGCGATCGTGTCGGCGCTCGCGTGGCAGGAAGGGCTTGCCGGGCAGGAGCTTCACGTCGACGTCGACGAAGGCTGCGTGACGCTCACGGGCGAAGTCGAGTTCGGCTATCAGCGTCAGGCGGCCGAGACGGTCGTGAGCCGGATGCGCGGCGTGATCGGCGTCGTCAACAGGATCGACGTGCGCTCGCGCGACGCGGGCGAGACCGTGCGCGAGCGCGTCGCGGATGCGCTCGCGCGGCGCGCGCAGCGCGAGGCCGGGCATATCGACGTCGACGAGCGCGACGGCATCGTCACGCTGACCGGCACCGTCGATTCGCTGATCGAGCGGCGCGCGGCTTGCGGTGCTGCGTGGTCGGTCAAGGGCGTGCGCGAAGTCATCGATCATTTGAGCGTCGCGTAGGCGTGGGCGGCGCTTGCGCATCGCGCGCACGGCGCCCGACACTGATCGGCGGCAAGCGGCAAGCGGCAAGCGGCAAGCGGCAAGCGGCAAGCGGCAAGCGGCAAGCGGCAAGCGGCAAGCGGCCAACGGCCAACGGCCAACGGCCAACGGCCAACGGCCAACGGCCAACGGCCAACGGCCAACGGCCAACGGCCAACGGCCAACGGCCAACGGCGGCGGACCTGCTCCGCAGCAGAAGGTTCGACGCCGGACCGAACACGCGCAACGCGGCGCGCGCCGCCGCGTTCGATCACCCCGTTTCCTTTCCGTTGCGGACCCTTTTGTCACAACCGCCACGAACATCCCGACCGCCACGATGCCCGAAATCGTCACCATCACGCCGAACCCCGCCGTCGACGTCGCGACGTCCGTCGATCGCATCACCGACACCCGCAAGTTGCGCTGCGCGCCGGCGCGGCGCGATCCGGGCGGCGGCGGGATCAACGTCGCGCGCGTGCTCACGCGCCTCGGCGCCGATTGCTCGGCGCTCTATCTCGCGGGCGGCGATACCGGTCGCGCGCTGCGCGGCCTGCTCGCCGACGAAGGGGTGCGCGCGAGCTGCATCGACGTCGCCGGCGAGACGCGAGAAAACTTTTCGGTGCTCGAAACATCGACGGGGCGCGAATTCCGCTTCGTGCTGCCGGGCCCGGCGCTCGCGCCCGACGAATGGCCGCGCTGCGTCGACGCGCTCGCGCGGCTCGCCGACGCGTCGCGCTATCTGGTGATGAGCGGCAGCTTGCCGCCCGGAATGCCCGACGATTGCTACGGCCGGCTCGCGCGGCTCGCGAACGCGCGCGGCGTGCGCACGGTCGTCGATACGTCGGGGCTGGCGCTCGCGGCCGCGCTCGATGCGGGCGTCTATCTGGTGAAGCCGAGCCTGGGCGAGCTGCGCGCGCTGACCGGCCTGCCGCTCGACGACGACGCCGCGCGCCTCGCGGCCGCGCGCGCGATCGTCGGCAGCGGGCGCGCGCAGATCGTCGCGCTGACGCTCGGCGACGCCGGCGCGCTCGTCGTGTCGCGCGACGATGCGGTGCGGCTGCCGGGCGTGAAGGTCGCGGTGCGCAGTGCGATCGGCGCGGGCGACAGCTTCGTCGCGGGGCTCGTCGCGGCGCTCAACCGTGGCGCGAGCGTCGCCGATGCGTCGCGCTACGCGCTAGCCGCGGCGTCGGCTTCGCTGCTGAACGCGGGCACCGCGCTGTGCGCGAAGGAGGACGTCGAGCGGATCTATCGGGAATTGCCGGGAACGGTCGACGCGTAGCGCCTGCCCGCCCGGCCCCTTTCGGCATCCTCGCTTCGGGCCGCGCGTTGCGATTGCGCCCCGATGCCCGGTTTCGCGGGCCGCGCGGACGCGATCGCTTGCGTGAAAGTGAGAGGACCGATTCACATTGCCGGCGATGGCACGCGTAGCGCCTGCCCGCCCGGCGCTCTTTCTGCATCCTCGCTTCGGACCGTGCGTTGCGATTGCGCCCCGACGCCCGGTTCCGCCGGCCGCGCGGACGCGATCGCTTGCATTAGCGCGAGAGGGCCGATTCACAACCTGCGGCGCAACCCGCGGCGCAACCTGCGGCGATGCCGGTGGCAGCTGCGTCGGGCGATCGCTCGCCCGACAGCCGGGAGGCATCCGATCGCCGAGGCACCGCCCGCGGCGCCGGCGCGTGGCGCGCGACGCTCAGCGCAAGCCGTGCGGTGCGCGACGCGGCGGATCAGGCGGACGGTCCGCGCCGCCCGCCCCGGAACGACGCGCATCGAGCGGTCGGGAGGCCCGAAGGACCGCCCGACCGGTCCGAGCGCTCACGCATGCAACACCGATGCCGCATCCGTTGCGATCACCTGCTCCTCGTCTGTCGGCACGACGAGCACCGCGACGCGGCTCGCGTCGCGGCTGACGATCTCCGCGTTGCGCGCGTTCGCGTGAGCATCGAGCTCGACGCCGAGCCAGCGCAGCCGCTCGCACACGGCGGCGCGCGTCTCGGCCTGATGCTCGCCGATGCCCGCGGTGAACACGAGTGCGTCGAGGCCGCCGAGCGTCGCCGCGAGCCGCGCGGTCTCGCCGGCGATCCGGAATGCGAACAGCTCGAGCGCGTCGCGCGCGCCGGCCGACGGATCGGCGAGCAGCACGCGCGCGTCGCCGCTCACGCCGGACACGCCGAGCAGGCCGGAGCGGTGATACAGCATCTGCTCGACCTCGTCGACCGAATGGCCGAGCATCTTCTGCAGATGCAGCACGACGCCCGCGTCGAGCGCGCCGCAGCGCGTGGCCATCGGAATGCCGTCGAGCGTCGAGAAGCCCATGCTGGTGTCGCGGCTCACGCCGGCGTCGAGCGCGCAGAGGCTCGCGCCGCTGCCGAGGTGCGCGGCCACGACCTTGCCGCGCGCGAGCGCCGGGTGCCGCTCGCGCAGCCGTCCGGCGACGTACCGGTACGACAGCCCATGAAAGCCGTAGCGCTTGACCCCTTCGTCGAACAGCGCGCGCGGCAGCGCGAAGCGCCGCACGAGATCGGACTGGGTGCGGTGGAACGCGGTGTCGAACGACGCGACCTGCGGCAGATGCGGCCGCAGACGGCGCAGCGCGCGAATCAGCCGCACGCTCTGCGGCTGGTGCAGCGGCGCGAGCGGCACGAGCGCCGCGATCGCGTCGAGCGTGCGATCGTCGATGCGCACCGGGCCGTCGAACGCGTCGCCGCCGTGCACGACGCGATGGCCGACCGACACGAGCTCGTGCAGCGACAGATGCGCGGCGATCCAGTTGAGCGCCTCGTCGAGCACCTCGTGCAGATCGTCGGTGACGGGCGCGGCGAGCGGCACCGTGCGCGCGTCGCCGCCGTTCGCGTATTCGAACTGGAGCGGCATGCGGTTGAAGTCGATCTTGCCGCGCCCGAGCGGCGCGGGCTCGCCGTTCGCGACGCTGTAGAGGCCGATCTTCAGCGTCGACGAGCCGGCGTTGAACGTCAGCAGCAGCGGCTCGCTCATGACGCGAGCGCGCCGGCGCGCGTCCTCTCGGCGACGAGCTTCGCGAGCGCGGCGGACGCGATCCGCACGCGCAGGCTGTCCGCGCGGCTCGTCAGGATGATGGGCAGCCGTGCGCCGAGCACGAGGCCCGCGCCGTCGGCGCCCGCGAAATACATCAGTTGCTTCGCGAGCATGTTGCCCGCCTCGAGGTCGGGCACGAGCAGGATGTCGGCGTCGCCCGCGACGGGCGACGCGATGCCCTTCGACTGCGCGGCGATCGCGCTCACCGCGTTGTCGAACGCGAGCGGCCCGTCGACGATCGCGCCCGCGATCTGTCCGCGCGCGGCCATCACGGTGAGCGCGGCCGCGTCGAGCGTCGAGGGCATCTTCGGGTTGACGGTCTCGACCGCCGCGAGCACCGCGACGCGCGGCCGCTCGACGCCGAGCACGTGCAGCAGGTCGACCGCGTTCTGGCAGATGTCGCGTTTTTGCTCGAGCGTCGGCGCGATGTTGATCGCCGCGTCGGTGATGACGAGCGGCTTCGGATACGCGGGCACGTCCATCGCATACACATGGCTGATGCGCCGCTCGGTGCGCAGCAGCGACGCCGGGCCGACGACCGCGGCGAGCAGCTCGTCGGTGTGCAGGCTGCCCTTCATCAGCGCGGCGACCTGGCCCGCGCCGCCCATCTCGACCGCGCGCGCGGCGGCCGCGTGGCTGTGCTCGACCGCTTCGATCCGCACGCCCGCGAGATTCACGCCGGCCGCCTCGGCGGCCGCGCGGATCTTCGCCTCGGGGCCGATCAGGATCGGATCGATCAGGTTCTCGTCGCGCGCGTCGATCGCCGCGCGGATCGCGTCGGGCGAGCACGGATGCACGACGGCGGTGCGCAGCGGCGGCTGCTCGCGCGCGTCGCGCACGAATGTCTCGTAGCGGTCGTGGCGGCGCACCGCGACTTCCGGCCCCGGCACGCGCTCCCACGTGAGCGGCTTGTCGGGCGCGATCACGGTGGCGGTGCCGCGCAGCACGACCTGGCCGTCCTGGTTCGTGCAGCAGGTGTCGAGCAGCACGATCCGCTTCTCCGGACGCTTTTCCTTGACGGTCACGGTGGCCGTGACCGTGTCGCCCGGCGCGACCGGATGCCGGAACTCCAGCGTCTGGTCGAGATAGATCGTGCCCGGCCCTGGCAGCTTCGTGCCGAGCACCGCGGACACGAGCGCGCCCGTCCACATTCCGTGGACGACGACGTGGCCGAACAGGTCGTGCGCGGCGAACGCCGCGTCGAGGTGCGCGGGGTTCACGTCGCCCGACATCGCGGCGAACAGGTCGATGTCGTCGCGCGACGCCATGCGCACGACCGACGCGCTGTCGCCGATCGCGAGCGAGTCGAACGGGCGGTTCTGCAGGATTTCGCGGTCCACGCGGCGCTCCTTATTTCTGGAACACGTAGGTGCCCGGCGCGTCGCCGAGCGCGTGCGCGCCCGGCTTGCCGAGCGGCGGCGGCGCGACGCGCTGCGTGCTCGAATGCCCGGCGAGCCACTTGTGCCACGCGGGCCACCACGAGCCCTCGAAGTCCGTCGCGCCGGCGAGCCATTCGTCGGGCGAGATGTTCGGCGCGTCGGCGGCCGTGAGCTTCATCCGGTAATGGCGCTTCGGATGGCCCGGCTCGCTGACGATGCCCGCGTTGTGGCCGCCCGCCGTCAGCACGAACGTCACGTCGCTGTCGGTCAGGTAGTGGAGCTTGTAGACCGAGCGCCACGGCGCGATGTGATCGTGCTCGGTGCCGACGGCGAAGAACGGCGCGCGGATGTTGTGCACCGACACCGTTTGAGCGTCGATCACGTAGCGGTTGGTCGCGAGATCGTTGTCGAGGAACAGGTGGCGCAGATATTCGGAGTGCATCCGGTACGGCATGCGCGTCGAATCGGCGTTCCACGCCATCAGATCGATCATCGGCGTGCGCTCGCCGAGCAGATAATCGTGGACCACGCGCGACCAGATCAGATCGTTCGACATCAGCAGCTGGAACGATCCCGCCATCTGGTGCGCGCCGAGGTACCCCCGCTCCCACATCATGCTCTCGAGGAAATAGATCTCGCTGTCGTCGATGAAGAGCTGCAGCTCGCCCGGCTCGGCGAAGTCCGTCTGCGCGGCGAGCAGCGTGATCGACGCGAGGCGCTCGTCGCGCGCGTTCGCCATCGCCGCGGCCGCGAGCGCGAGCAGCGTGCCGCCGAGGCAGTAGCCGGTCGCGTGAATCTTCGCGCCGGGCACGATCTTGCCGATCGTGTCGAGCGCGTCCATCACGCCGAGCCGGCGGTAGTCGTCGATGCTCAGGTCGCGATCGCTCGCATCGACGTTGCGCCACGAGATGCAGAACACCGTGTGCCCCTGGTCGACCAGATAGCGGATGAGCGAGTTGTGCGGCGACAGATCGAGGATGTAGTACTTCATGATCCACGCGGGCACGATCAGGACGGGCTCCGCGTAGACGTCGGGCGTCGTCGGCCCGTACTGCAGCAGCTCGATCAGGTGATTGCGGAACACGACGCGCCCGGGTGCCGTCGCGAGATCCTTGCCGACCTGGAAGCGCTCGACGCCCGCGGGCGGCTGCTTCGTCAGAAGGCGGCGGACGTCGTCCAGATAATTCCACGCGCCTTGCGCGAGATTCGCGCCGCACGACAGCACGGTGCGCTGCAGGACTTCCGGATTCGTCGCGACGTAGTTCGCCGGAGCGAGCATGTCGAGCATCTGCCGCGCGGTGAACGCGACGACGTCCTCATGATGCGGCGACACGCCGGGCACGTCGCGGGTCGCCGCGCGCCACCATTGCTCGGCGAGCAGGAACGTCTGATTCCAGAAGCGGAACGGCTCGAGTTGCCATGCGTTCGCGCGGAAGCGCCGGTCGCCCGGCGACGGTTGCGCGGGCGCGTTGGGCGCGTGCCCGGTCGCCGCTTCGAACAGGTATTCGGCGAGCTGCACGGCGTGCTTCGTCGCGAGCGTCGCGAGCTCCGCGCGCTTGCCGGGCGCGGCCGCGAGGTGAATCAGCCAGTCCGACAGCGCGAGCTGCAGCGACGCGGGCGACAGGCCCGACGTCAGCTTCGCGAGCGACGCCTCCTTCGCGAGATCGAAGATGCGATACGGGCTTTCCGGCGCGTACGACGCGGGCGGATGGGCGGGCGGCGGCGCGGCGGGCGCGCCGGGTTCGGGGGTGTGGCGTGTATCCATCGGGCTTCCTTCGGCTGGCGCTGCGCGGGCGACGGCATGACGAAGTACGGCGGCCGATGCGGCGGCCGCGCGCGAAGCCGCGCCGCGGGCGTTGCCGCCCGCCGCTCGCTTCGACCGCATGCGTCGACGATCACTGACACGGCCACTGTAGCCACGCATAGGTCTGTGGAATCTGATTTGCATCAATGACGGACGCCGCGGCAATCGCGTCGCCGCCGCGCGTTTTCGCACGGATCGTTTCGCTTCGCGCGATGGATCGTTTCATCTGGCGATTTCCCGTTTCTTGACCGAGATCAGCCGGCGGGCGCCGCCCGTCGTTATGGTGAAGCCATCGACGAACCACTCAGGCGGGAGCGAGCGTGGCGGAACTGCATGCGACGAATGGCGAGACTGCGGCGCAAGCGGCGCGCGACGGGCGCGTCGTCGCGGTGCGCGGCGCGGTCGTCGACATCGCGTTCGACGGCGGCGTGCTGCCCGCGCTGAACGACGCGCTCGTCATTCCGGTCGACGGCGCCGCGCCGATTCTCGCCGAGGTGCATGCGCACCTGAGCGGCACCGCGGTGCGCGCGCTCGCGCTCGGCCCGACGGGCGGGCTCAGGCGCGGCGCCGCCGCGCGCGCCACGGGCGGGCCGATTCGCGTGCCGGTGGGCGACGCGGTGCTCGGCCGTCTGTTGACCGTGACGGGCGAGCCCGGCGACGACGGCGCGCCGCTCGCGGCGGGCGTCGCGCGGCGGCCGATCCATCGCGGCGCGCCGCCGCTGTCCGAGCAGAAGAGCGCGACCGCGCTGTTCGCGACCGGCATCAAGGTGATCGACCTGCTCGCGCCGCTCGCGCAGGGCGGCAAGGCGGCGATGTTCGGCGGCGCGGGCGTCGGCAAGACGGTGCTCGTGATGGAGCTGATTCATGCGATGGTCGAACGCTATCGCGGGATCTCCGTGTTCGCGGGCATCGGCGAGCGTTCGCGCGAAGGCCACGAGATGCTGCTCGACATGCGCGGCTCCGGCGTGCTCGGCCGCACGGTGCTCGTCTACGGGCAGATGAACGAGCCGCCCGGCGCGCGCTGGCGCGTGCCGCTCACCGCGCTCGCGATCGCCGAGCATTTTCGCGACGAGCGCGCGCAGAACGTGCTGCTCCTGATGGACAACGTGTTTCGCTTCGTGCAGGCGGGCGCCGAGGTGTCGGGCCTGCTCGGGCGGTTGCCGTCGCGGGTCGGCTATCAGCCGACGCTCGCGAGCGAGGTCGCGGCGCTGCAGGAGCGGATCGCGTCGGTCGAGGGGGCGGCCGTGACGGCGATCGAGGCCGTGTACGTGCCCGCCGACGATTTCACCGACCCCGCCGTCACCGCGATCGCCGCGCACGTCGACAGCATGGTCGTGCTGTCGCGCGCGATGGCGGCCGAAGGGATGTATCCGGCGATCGATCCGGTCGCGTCGTCGTCGATCCTGCTCGATCCGCTCGTCGTCGGCGACGGGCACGTCGAGGTGGCGATCGAGGTGCGCCGCGTGATCGAGCACTACCGCGAGCTGCAGGACGTGATCGCGCTTCTCGGCATCGACGAGCTCGGCGCGGACGATCGGCGCATCGTCGGCCGCGCGCGCCGGCTCCAGCGCTTCCTGACGCAGCCGTTCGCGGTGACCGAGGCGTTCACGGGGCAGGCGGGCGCGTCGGTCGAGATCGCCGACACGATCGCCGGCTGCCGCGCGATCCTGCGCGGCGATTGCGACGATTGGCGCGAGAGCTCGCTGTACATGGTCGGCACGCTCGACGACGCGCGGCGCAAGGAAGAGGCCGCGCGCGACGCGGACGCGCGGCGCGATGGCGCGAGCGGCGCGGCGGGCGCGCATCGCGCGGGCGGCACGAAGGGCGCAGATGGCGTGAAGGGCACGAACGGCGCAGATGGCGCAGATGGCGCGGACGGCGTGCAGGGCGCGATCGGTTTGAATGAATTGGCGGGTTCGACGAACACAACGCGTTCGACGGAGACGAATGGCGCGAACAGCGAGAACAGCGAGAACAGCGAGAACGGCGGCGCCTCGGCTTCTCGCGGCGAGAAAGCGGGCGCGAGCGGCGCGAATGCGGCGAATGCGGCGAAGGCCGCGACAACGAACGCCGCCGCGAGCGATCGCGAGGCCGCCGAGACGCGCGCGCCCGCACCCGGCCCCGACGCGCCGCAAGGAGCGCCACATGCCCGCTGAGCTGCGCCTCGTGATCGCGACGCCTGCGCGCGTGTGCGTCGACGATTTGCCGATCGTGTCGCTGCGCGCCGAGGACGCGAGCGGCTCGTTCGGCATCCGCGCGGGCCACGTCGACTTCGTCACGCTGCTGCGCGCGTCGGTCGTGCGCTGGCGCACCGCCGCCGACACGCGCAGCAGCGCGACGCATGACGTCACGCATTACGCGGCGATCGACGGCGGCGTGCTGCGCGTGACGCGCGGCTCGCGGATCGAGATCGCGTGCCGCGAGGCGGTGCTCGGCGAGTCGCTCGCCGAGCTCGACGCGATCGTGCGCGGCGTGCGCGCGGCGCAGCTCGACGAGAAGCGCCGCGCGCGGGTCGACGAGACGCGGCTGCACGCGCAGGCGATGCGGCGGCTCCTCACGTATCTGCGGCCCGAGCATGCGAAGGACGGCATGCATGCGCCGCTCAAGCCGGAGACGCTCGAATGACGAAGCCTCGCCCGGCCGATGCGAAGCGCGACGCGGGAGCGGATGCCCGTGCCGGCGCGAAGCCCGCGGCGGCGTCCGCGGCGGGAGACGATGCGAAGCGCGCCGGGCCGCCCGCCGCGCGGGACGTGTCGAAGCGCGACGCGCCGCCGCCCGCCGGCACGGCGCGAACGCCCGCCGCCGACCGCGTCGAACAGGCGGCGCGCACGGCCGCGAAGCGCGCGGCGCGCGGCGCGCGCGATCCGGAGCCGTCGCTCGGCCGGCGCCTCGCGCAGATCGGCGTGCTCGGCTGGACGATCCTCGCGCCGACGCTCGCCGCGCTCGCGCTCGGCCGCTGGCTCGACCGCGCGTTCGCGTCGCGCGTGTTTTTTTCCGCGCCGCTCTTGATGTTCGGCGCGGCGCTCGGTTTCTGGCTCGCATGGCGCTGGATGAAAACTCAACAAGAAGGAGATCGCGATGATTGAAATGTGGGAAGCCGCGCGCGCGTCATTCGACGGCGTCGCCGTCGCGATCGGGCTTGCAGCGGGGCTCGCGGCGGGCGCGTGCCACTTCGTGTCGCTCGGCTGGAACAGCCGCTTGTTCGTCGCGGGCCGCGCGGGCGCGGCGCTCGCGCTGCAGCTTCTGCGGATCGCGCTCGCGGTCGCGGTGCTCGTCGTGCTCGCGCGCGCGGGCGCAGGCATGCTTGTCGCGGGCTCGGCGGGCTTCCTCGCCGCGCGCTCGATCGCGGTGCGCCGCGCGCACGCGCTGACGGGAGCGTGACGATGAACGCGTCGCCGCTGTCGACCGTGCCGGTGTTCTCGATCGGCCCCGTCGGCATCTCGGAGCCCGTGCTCGCGACGTGGGCGATCATGGCGCTGCTCGTCGCGCTCGCGCTCGTCGCGCGCAGGCGGCTGAGCGTCGACGCGCCGTCGCGGCTGCAAAGCGTGCTCGAGCTGTTCGTCGCGACGATCGACGCGCAGATCGCCGACACGATGCAGACGCCGCCCGCGCGCTACCGCGCGTTGATCGGCACGATCTTCGCGCTCGTGTTCTGCGCGAACAGCGCGTCGCTCGTGCCGGGCGTCGAGCCGCCGACCGCGCATCTGGAGACCGACGCCGCGCTCGCGCTCGTCGTGCTCGCCGCGACGCTCTATTACGGCGTGCGCGTGCGCGGCCTGCGCGGCTATCTCGCGACGTTCGCCGAGCCGACCTGGGTGATGATTCCGCTGAACGTCGTCGAGCAGCTGACGCGCACGTTCTCGCTGATCGTGCGCCTGTTCGGCAACGTGATGAGCGGCGTGTTCGTGATCGGCATCGTGCTGTCGCTCGCCGGTCTGTTCGTGCCGATTCCGCTGATGGCGCTCGATCTGCTGACGGGCACCGTGCAGGCGTACATCTTCATGGTGCTGTCGATGGTGTTCATCGGCGCGGCCGTGTCCGGTGAAGAAACTTCCGCGCCGCGGCGCGGGCAGGAGAACTCATGAACAATCTCATCGAAGTGGTCAGCATCGCGGCGGCCGCGCTCGCGGTGTCGTTCGGCGCGATCGGTCCCGCGCTCGCGGAAGGGCGCGCGGTCGGCGCGGCGATGGACGCGATCGCGCGGCAGCCGGATGCGTCCGGCACCGTGTCGCGCACGCTGTTCGTCGGGCTCGCGATGATCGAGACGATGGCGATCTACTGCCTCGTCGTCGCGCTGCTGCTGCTGTTCGCGAATCCGTTCGTCAAGTGACGGGGAGACGGCGATGCGAATCGACTGGTCCACGCTCGCGCTGCAGGCGGTCAACGTCGTCGTGCTCGTGTGGCTGCTGTCGCGCTTCCTGTTTCGGCCCGTCAGCGACATCATCGCGAAGCGCCAGGCCGCCGCGCGCAAGCTGATCGACGACGCGGCGCACGAGCGCGACGCCGCGCGCGCCGAGCACGAACGGGCGCGCGCCGAGCGCGCGTCGCTCGCCGCGGCGCGCGACGACGCGTTGAAGGACGCGCTCGCGCAGGCGGGCGCCGAGCGCGAGCGCCTGATCGAGGCCGCGCGCGCCGACGCGCTGGCGCTGCGTGAAGCGGCGCGCACGCAGGCGCAAGCCGACGCCGCGCAGCGCGCGAAGGAGCTCGACGCGCGCGCGACGCGCCTCGCCGTCGACATCGCCGCGAAGCTGCTCGCGCGGCTGCCGGACAGCGCGCGCGTCGCGGGCTTCGTCGACGGCGTGGCGGCATCGCTCGCGCGACTGCCGGCCGACGTGCGCGCGTCGCTCGCCGCGAACGACGCGCAAGTGCGGCTCGTCGCGCCGCGCGCGCTGACCTCGCAGGAGGCGGCCGCGTGCCGCGCGGCGTTCGCGGCGAGCGTCGGGCGGCCGCTCGAGGCCGACGTGCGCGTCGATCCAGCGCTGATCGCGGGGCTCGAGCTCGAATCGAAATACGCGAACGTGCGCAACAGCCTGCGCCAGGATCTCGCGACCATCGAGGCGGCGTTGCTGAACGACGATGACGCAAACCATTGACGCAACCGAGGCGGGCTGGCTCGCGCGCCGCCGCGACGCGCTCGCGCGCGTGTCGCTCGCGCCCGTCGCGCAGGCAGTCGGGCGGGTCGAGCGCGTCGCGGACGGGATCGCGTTCGTGTCCGGCCTCGAGGACGCGATGCTCAACGAAGTGCTGCGCTTCGACGGCGGCGTCACGGGTTTCGCGCACACGCTCGACGAGGATCTGATCAGCGTCGTGCTGCTCGATCCGGATGCGAGCGTCGAGGCGCAGGCGGCCGTCGCGCGCACGGGCGCGGTGCTCGAAGTGCCGGTCGGGCCGCAGCTGCTCGGGCGCGTCGTCGATCCGCTCGGCCGCCCGCTCGACGACGGCGCGCCGCTCGGCGCGGCCGGCACGCTGCCGATCGAACGCGCCGCGCCCGCGATCATCGAGCGCGATCTCGTGAGCGAGCCGCTCGACACCGGCGTGCTGATCGTCGACGCGCTCTTCACGATCGGGCGCGGCCAGCGCGAGCTGATCATCGGCGATCGCGCGACCGGCAAGACTTCGCTCGCGATCGACGCGATCGTCAACCAGCGGCACTCGGACGTGATCTGCGTGTACGTGGCGATCGGCCAGCGCGCGAGCGCGGTGCAGCGCGTGATCGACGCGGTGCGCCGCTACGGCGCGCCCGAGCGCTGCATCTTCGTCGTCGCGCCGGCCGCGTCCGCGCCGGGGCTGCAATGGATCGCGCCGTTCGCGGGCTTTTCGATCGCCGAGTATTTCCGCGACCGGGGGCAGCACGCGCTCGTCGTCGTCGACGATCTGACGAAGCACGCGGCGACGCACCGCGAGCTCGCGCTCCTCACGCGCGAGCCGCCCGGCCGCGAGGCGTACCCCGGCGACATCTTCTACGTGCACGCGCGCCTGCTCGAACGCGCGGCGAAGCTGTCGGCGAAGCTCGGCGGCGGGTCGCTGTCCGCGCTGCCGATCGCGGAGACCGACGCGGGCAACCTCGCCGCGTATATTCCGACCAACCTGATTTCGATCACCGACGGGCAGATCGTGCTCGATTCGGCGCTGTTCGCGGCGAACCAGCGGCCGGCCGTCGACGTCGGGCTGAGCGTGAGCCGCGTCGGCGGCAAGGCGCAGCATCCGGCGCTGCGCGGCGCATCGGGCCGCCTGCGGCTCGACTACGCGCAATTCCTCGAGCTGGAGGCGTTCACGCGCTTCGGCGGGCTTACCGACGCGCGGCTGCGCGCGCAGATCACGCGCGGCGAGCGGATTCGCGCGTCGATCACGCAGCCGCGCTTTCGCGCGCTGCGCACGCTCGACGAAGTGGTGCTGCTGAAGGCGCTCGCGGCAGGCGCGCTCGACACGATGCCGCCGGATCGCATCGCGCCGTTGCGCGAGCGGCTGCCGTCGTGGCTCGACGCGCGGATCGCGGCGCTGACGCCGGCGGGCGCGCCGCCGCGCGACTGGCTCGCGGACGACGCGGCGCTCGCGACGCTCGTGGAATCGGTCGGCGAGCTGCTCGAACGGATCGCGGCTGACGCCGCGCATCTCGCGGCGGGGCATATGCGTTCGGAAGACGCGGCGGGCGACATGGGCGGCGGGCTCCGCGGCGACGACGGCGAACTGGGGAGCGGCCGCGATGCGCCTGCCGACGCGGCGCGCGCCGAACCTGCGCCGCCGCGCGACGCCGAAGCCGACGCGGCGCGCAAGCGATGAGCGACAAGCTTGCCGCGATCGAAGCGCGCACCGACACCGCGCGCCAACTGCAGACGGTGATCGGCGCGATGCGGGGCGTCGCCGCCGCGCGCGCGCACGAGGCGCAGCAGCGCTTGCCGGGAATCCGCGCGTCGGCGGCGACGGTCGGCGCGGCGATCGGCGACGCGCTGTCGGCCGGCGCGCCCTCGCGTGACGCCGCGCCCGCCCGCCGGGCCGCGCCGAACGCGCGGCTCGTGATCGTGATGTGCAGCGAGCAGGGATTCGTCGGCGCATACAACGCGCAGATGATCGAATATGCGACGCGGCCCGACGGGGCCGCGTCGCGCGAATACATGATGGTCGGCACGCGCGGCGCGATGCTCGCCGAGGCGGGCGGCGTGCCGCTCGTCTGGAGCACGCCGATGGCGTCGCACGCGGACGACGTCGTGCACCTCGCGAACCGGATCACCGATGCGCTCTACGCGCATCTCGCCGAGCGCGGCGCGCAGCCGGTGTCGATCGTCCACGCGATGCCGGGCGCCGCGCAGCGGCTCGACGTGATCGAGCGCCGCCTGCTGCCGTTCGACTACGCGCGCTTCGACAGCGCGCCGCGCGCGCAGCCGCCGCTCGTGCATCTGCCGCCCGCGGCGCTGCTCGCGGAGCTCGCGCAGGCGTACGTGTTCGTCGAGCTGTGCGAAGCGGCGATGCTCGCGTTCGCGGCGGAGAACGAGGCGCGCACGCGCGCGATGATCGCCGCGCGCGAATCGGTCGAGCGTACGCTCGGCGAGCTGCTGCAGGCGTATCGGATCGCGCGGCAGGACGAGATCACGGCGGATATCGTCGAGTTGGCGGCGAGCGCGCTTTGAATGGGGACGCGAACGAGTCGCGCGGAGCCGGACGCGGCGATGCCGCACGCGTGCGTCTCGACGATAGGCGCGCACGCGCGCGATGATCGCCGCGCGCGAATCGGTCGAGCGCACGCTCGGCGAGCTGCTGCAAGCGTATCGGATCGCGCGGCGGGGCGAGATCACGGCGGATATCGTCGAGTTGGCGACGCGCGCGATGCGAGTGCGGAAATGCTCACGGCGTGACGTCGCGCGACTCGGCAAGGCCGGCTTCGCAGCCGTCGAACTCGGCGCGTATCCGGTGTGATCGTCGCCGGATCGCACGCTCGGCATCGTGCTGCCGCGCGCTCGCGCTCGTCGGCGACGCACGGCCGAACGGTTTCGATACCCGCGCGTGCGGCGAATCGATCGCATCCGCGGCGAACGGCCGCGCAAGCGGCGAATCGTGAGCGGAACCGCGAGCCGATTGGTGCGCCGATTCGCGAGCCGACTTGTGCGGCGACTCATGCGGCGACCCACGCACCGACCCACACACCGATTCACGCGCCGATTCACGCACCGACTCATGCACCGACCCACGCGCCGACTCATGCACCGACTCATGCACCGACTCACGCACCGACCCACGCACCGACCCACGCGCCGACTCATGCGCCGACTCATGCGCCGCGCGCACCCGACATGCCGCGGCGCCGCGCAACGCAAGCGAATCGTCAACGGAACCGCGCGACGCGCCGAGCGCGGTTGACGCACGTCAATGACCGGCGCCGTGCGTGATCGATACTCGATCGGGCATCGAACCAACCAGGAGCGACAGATGGCGCAATACATGAAAGCCGCGGTGGTGCACGCATTCGGCGAACCGCTTCGCATCGAGGAAGTCCCGGTGCCGACGCCGGCACCGGGCCAGATTCTCGTGAACATCAAGGCATCGGGCGTGTGCCACACCGATCTGCACGCGGCCGACGGCGACTGGCCCGTCAAGCCGACGCTGCCGTTCATTCCGGGGCACGAGGGCGTCGGCTTCGTCGCGGCGGTCGGAGAGGGCGTCAAGCACGTGAAGGAAGGCGATCGCGTCGGCGTGCCCTGGCTCTACACCGCGTGCGGCCATTGCGAGTATTGCCAGACCGGTTGGGAGACGCTGTGCCACGAGCAGCAGAACACCGGCTATTCAGTGAACGGCAGCTACGCGGAATACGTGCTCGCCGATCCGAACTACGTCGGCCATCTGCCGAGCAACGTCGCGTTCGACGAGATCGCGCCGATCCTCTGCGCGGGCGTGACCGTCTACAAGGGCATTCGCGTGACCGACACGCGCCCCGGCCAGTGGATCGCGATCTCGGGAGTCGGCGGGCTCGGGCACGTCGCGGTGCAGTATGCGAAGGCGATGGGGCTGCACGTCGTCGCGGTCGACGTCGCGCCGGAGAAACTCGAGCTCGCGCGCAAGCTGGGCGCGGCGTTCGTCGTCGACGCGTCGAAGGACGATCCCGCCGCGGTGATCCAGAAGGAGATCGGCGGCGTGCACGGCGTGCTCGTGACGGCCGTGTCGCGCGGCGCGTTCGCGCAGGCGCTCGGGATGGTGCGGCGCGGTGGGACGATCTCGCTGAACGGATTGCCGCCGGGCGATTTTCCGCTGCCGATCTTCTCTACGGTGCTCAACGGGATCACGGTGCGCGGCTCGATCGTCGGCACGCGGCGCGATTTGCAGGAGTCGCTCGATTTCGCGGCCGAGGGGCTCGTGCGCGCGCATATCCATCGCGACAGGCTCGAGAACATCAACAGCGTGTTCTCGGCGCTGCGGGAAGGGAAGGTCGACGGGCGGATCGTGTTGACCGGCGAGTGATGCAAAGGGGCGCGGGCGGCGGGGCCGCTTGCGCCGAGCGGATCGCGCATCGCCACGGAGCTTACGTTTCGTCTTGCCGTGGTTGTGACGCGAGCCGGGGCGTTTCTCGCGCACGTGCCGCATCGGGACGAGAAGACAGGATGGGAATCGAGGCCGCACGCGTTTGGCGGGCATTCGATCGTGCCGGAATCGCGACAGAAAAGGAAATAGAATGATCGGGTGACGGCCGCGCATCGAGATGCGCGTCGCGTCATGCGCCGCTTGCCAATCCGGGGCGACGACGGCCGCTCGCGCGGCAGGCGTTCGAGTCCTGTACGAGGGTGTGACGAATCGGCGCTGCTCGCCGATATTGCTGACGTTCAATTAGAAAAACATGAGCCAAATAAAAATCCATGTCGACCAGCGCACGCTGGCGTTTTACGGGGTAAGTCACGCGGCGTTCGAGAAACGATTGCGCGACGCGCTTTCTTTCACAAAATCGATGGGGTGGGAGATCGACGTCGTCCCGGATGCCCGGAACACGGACCATGTTCAGTATGAGGAAGCGTGGACCACAGTTTCGGCGGACGAAGTCGCGCCGTCGGATTTCGAGGAACTGATGCGCGGCATTCGTCGGGCATGGGAGGGCATGCCGAAGACCTTCTCGCAAAGCGGCGTGCAATACCGCATCCTTCCGGCTGCGGACGGCGATTGCGCCGTCATTGACGAGGCGCGACCCGACGCCCCGATTTTCACGGGAGCATGGTATGTCGTCGTGCGATTTCTGCGATTGAATTTCTCGCGCTTCGCATCTCAGGCGGATTCTCGCTAGGCCGTTCTATTCAGTACTGATCGCGATGAAAGGCGACGCGCGCCCGCCCGTTGCTCACGAGCCGCGGCGCGGCTGTCGCCGACACGCGCCGCTTGCTCCGGCGCGATTATCGGCTCGTCGCCGAAGCGTCACGCGTCGTATCACGGAAACGCCGGAATAGTCGGATCGGTCCCTTCCAAATGGGCGTCCGGGTGATGCTGCTTGATCAACGCCTCGATCTCCTCGACGCGATCGCGGTGCACGTCGATCATCATCAGCAATTCGCCTTTCTCGACGGCGTCCTCGAAGTGTCTGAGCCGGGTGTTCGGCACGCTCACGCCGATCATCGTGCCGACCCACGCGCCGAATCCCGCCCCGGCGATCGCGAACGCGACCACGGCGCCGCCCGCGATCGTGAGGCCGGCGGGCGGAAATGCGATCGCGGCCAATCCGGCGAGCGCGCCCGTGACGCCGCCGGCAGCGGTTCCACGAGCGAGCGCGGGCAGCAGATCGCTGCTTTGCGCGATCGACGCTTCGGGCAGATTCTCCAGCGGAACCTGATCATTCGCGACGACATGGATGTGCCGCCATTCGATGCGCTTGACCAATAGTTCGTCGACGATCACCCGTGCCGTGTCCGCGTCGGGCAGCAGGAAATAGATTCGTCTCATGATGACCTCTGTCAGGGGACGCCCGGGCATCCGCGTCGGACCCCATGACTTCGATGGCGTGTTGCCCGGCAAGCCGCGTGCGAGATAGGCTCGTTGTTCGAGGCCTATATGACGAAGTCTAGGTGATACGCGGGCTTCGGCAAGCGTCGCGCCGGGCGGCCGTTGGATGCGCCGAGCCATGCCGAGGCAAGCCGGGCCATTGGGCAGGCGCTGTCTTGGCTCAAGCGTTCGACGCGCTTCTCGGATGCGTAGGGAAATGGATGCCCGCTTGTCGGCCGGACTCGGTCGCCCGAGGGCAATATCCGAAGGGCCGCTCCACCGCATGTTTACCGCGACCCCAATGGGCATGATTCGGCGCTGCTCGCGCCGCTTGCGGAGGGCGGCATCGATGAAGGCTCACTCCACGGAAGCCGCGTTGTTTGACAAGCGTTGTCTGCTCGTTATCGGGGAAAGGCCGGGCGGGGCTCGGATGGTCTCTCTTCCCTATCCCCCCGTCGGGCGTTCACGCGATAAACGAACGTTCCATTGACGCCGAATGCAGGAGACGGGCGGGCTGCCGATCAAATGGTGCCCGTCGGTGCTCGGCCGCGGCAGGGCAGTTCAGCCGAGCGCGGCTAAAGCCGACGTCAGGACGGCGCGCTTGAATTCCTTGGGGCGCCGCGGCAACGCCGAAAACGGGCTCAGCGCATGGCTGTACGCGACGGTTTTGCTGATGCCGTTGGCGAGCAGCAGGAACATGATCTCGGGGTCCTGCCGCGGCACCTGGCCAGCATCGATCGCATCGACGAGCAGCGGCACGAACACGTCATGAAATGGCCGCACCAAGCGCTCAATCAGGACATCGAGGCGCTCTCCCGTTTCAGTTGCGGCAGTCGAAAAAAACATGCCCACGTCCGGCGTGAGAAACACCTGATCAATCAGGAGCGACACCGCCGCCTCGACGCGCTCTCGCGGCCCTAGCCCGGGCGTCGCGCGCAACGCGGCGGTGCTGGCGATCATCGGCGCGGCTTCGTCGGCGATCTGGCCCACGACGGCGACCCACAATGCTTCCTTCGATCCGAAATGATGCGCGACGAGCGCGGGGTCCACGCCCGACAGCCGGGCAATTTCGCGCACGCTGGTCGCCTCGTAGCCGCTCTTCGCGAACGCCGCGCGCGCACTGCGAAGCAGTGCCTCGGCACCGCCCGCGTCGCTGCAGGCCGGACGACCGCGCGTGCGGCGCGGCGTGGAAATCGTCGTGCCGGGCGCGGCGGTGTCGTTCGAACGTTTCATCAGCGGCGGTGGATCGTGTTCAGGGAAAGTTCGAAAGTTTAACCGGTGTGCTCCCGCGCGTGAGCGCGGCGCCATGTTTGACACGAGCCCCTCGAGCCCGTAGTATCGCGTTAATTCATCACTTGTAGAATATGTGACCATGAGTCAAGCCACCCGAATCGTCATCGTCGGCGGGGGCATCGCCGGGCTTCTGCTTGCGACCCGGCTGGGCGACACGCTCGGCCGCAGCGGCCGCGCTCGCGTCACGCTCATCGACAAAAGCGCCACGCACATCTGGAAGCCCATGCTGCACACCATCGCGGCCGGCACGCGCGACGTTCAGCAACAGCAGGTCATCTATCTCGCCCACGCCCGCGATCACGGGTTCGACTACCAGCCCGGCGAAATGGACGGTCTGGACCGCAATGCGCGCGTCGTGAAGCTGGCCGAACTCAGAGCGCCATCCGGCGAAGTCGTCGTCGGCCCGCGCACGGTCGAATACGACGTGCTGATTCTCGCGCTGGGCAGCCGTGCCAACGATTTCGGCACCCCGGGCGTACTCGAGCATTGCCATTTCATCGACAGTCAGGCGCAGGCTGAAATCTTCAACGAAGCATTGCGCATTCGCGTATTCCAGAGCGTCGTGACGAATGGCTCGTTGCGCGTATCGATTGTCGGCGCCGGGGCGACCGGAGTCGAGTTGGCGGCGGAACTGAGCCGCTTGCTCGAAGTGGCCGCGAGTTATGGCGACCCGGGCATCCGCGCACGCCTGAACCTCACGCTTTATGAAAGCGCGCCGCGCATACTGGCGGCATTTCCACCGGCGGTATCGGAATCCAGCGAGGCGCAGCTGCGACATATCGGCTTCACGGTACGAACGGGCACGCGCGTGACCGCAGCCGAGCCGGATGGATTCCGGCTTGGCGACGGTAGCAGGCAGCCGGCCGATTTGATGGTTTGGGCGGCGGGCGTCAAGGCGCCTGATTTTCTGGGCAAGCTGGATGGAATCACGGCGAATCGGTCCAACCAGATCAGCGTCAGGCCGACGCTACAGGCGCTGGACGACGACAAAATATTCGTTCTCGGCGATTGCTCCACTTTGACGCTCGCGGGCAATGAGCGGCCTCTCGCGCCAACCGCGCAGGTCGCCACGCAACAGGCACAGTTTCTCGCGAAGCACATACCGGGATGGCTAGGCTCCGGCTCGCTGCCCGACTTTGCGTTTCGCGACTTCGGCGCGCTCGTGTCGCTGAGCGACTACAACGCTTTCGGGACGCTCGGGCAGTTCGGTTTCTTCCGTGGCGGGTTCATCAAGGGCCGATTCGCGCAACTGAGTCACGCCATGCTTTATCGCCAACATCAGCAGGCGTTGCACGGCTTCGGCAAATCCACATTGCTATGGGCGGCGGAGCGGATCAACGGCCTCGTGCAGCCGAAGATACGGCTGAGCTGAAGGCCGCCCCGCTTTTGACAGGAGCACTGGCATGGAGCAGTACGTGACGGACGACACCGCATGGCAGCGCGCTGTCAGCCTGCTTGACGCCGGGCACGCGGACCAACTGACGGCTCGCGTCAGGCGCCTGGTCGGTTCCCATGGCGAGCACCGCCTGTCGACTGGTCGCGGCGCCGTTGTGATCGCTCTGCTCGATCGAATCAGCCCGCGAGCCGCCACGGTCTCGTGGAGCGATCCGCAAGATTGCAAGTACGGCGAGCAGGTTTGGCGCCTTGTCACCGCCAAACAATCTGGGATATGCGCGCTGAGCGGACAGCCGGTCGCCGCGGGCGATGCGATCTTTCGCCCCGCAAAGGTCAAGCCGCCTCCGGCCAATGCCGCCGCCATGATGCTCGCGGTTGCGGTCGACCGCGCGTTCGCCGATCAACGCTGCTAGTTTTCGCGGGGGAGTTTGTCCGCTGATGCCGCCGGCGACGCACACCGGCGCTGCCGTGGCCCCGAGTCTTCGAGATTCGGCGACATGCATTCTCGCTATCGGACGTGCGACATCGACGTCACCCCCGACACGTTCGGATGGCCGTTACTTCGCTCGCGTGAGGATCATGTGACTGCACGACCTGACGGACGCCCGTTTGGCGCCTGCTTGTCAACAGGGCGATTTGGGCAACGGGGCTGACGCGGTGAAGCGTGCCCGCGACCGTTCGCCGGCCCGCCTAAGCCATCTGCCCGATCGTCTTCCTGAACCGCTTCAACGACAGCAAAAACAACACCGTTCCGATCACCGCCAGAATCAGAAACGGCCGCCAAACCGTCTCGATTCCCGCGCCGCGATAGAGAATCGCTTGCCCGATCTCGACGAAGTGCGTCGTCGGCGCGGCGAGCATGATGTTCTGCACCGCGAACGGCATGCTCTCGCGCGGCGTCAGGCTGCCCGACAGCAATTGCAGCGGCAGCAGCACCAGCACGAGCAGCATGCCGAACTGCGGCATGCTGCGCACGAGCGTCGCGAGAAATATGCCCATCGACGTCGTCGCGAACAGGTGAATCGCCATCCCGACGACGAACAGCGCGACCGAACCCTCGATCGGCACATGCAGCGCGCCGCGCACGACGAACGTCAGCGAAAACACCGCCGCGCACGCGACGACGAGCCCCATCGACCACACCTTCGCCATCATGATCTCGCCCGGCGTCACCGGCATCACGAGCAGGTGCTCGATCGTCCCGTGCTCGCGCTCGCGGATCAACGCGGCGCCCGTGAGCACCATCGACAGCAGCGTCACGTTGTTGATCACTTCCATCAGCGAGCCGAACCATGTCTGATCGAGGTTCGGATTGAAGCGCATGTGCATCGCGATGTCGACGGGCGGCGCCGCGCTGCTCCGGTAGCGGCGCGCGAAATCGTCGATCTCGCCGCTCACGATCTGCTGCACGTAGCCGTTGCCCGTGAACGCCTGGCTCATCCGCGTCGCGTCGACGTTCAGCTGGATCTGCGCGGGCCGGCCCGCGAGCACGTCGCGCTGGAAGTTCGGCGGGATGTCGAGCGCGAACGTGAAGTCGCCCGCGTCCATTCCGCGGTCGGCTTCAGCGAGCGTCACCATCTTCGGCAGCGCGAACTGCGGCGGGAAGAGCGCCGATGCGATCCGCGCGGACAGCGGCGACGCGTCCTCGTCGATGATCGCGATCGGCGCCATGTGCAGCGTGTCGGGGCGCGCGGTCGCGGCCGAGTAGATCGATGCGGTGAACGTGTAGGCGATCAGCACGAGCAGGATCGGGTCGCGCACGAGGCTCCACAGTTCCTTGATGCCGAGACGATAGACGATCGCGAGGCGCCGCATGATCAGCGTTCCTGTTTTTTCAAGAGCAGTATGGTCGCGCCGAGGATCACCGGCACCGACGCGGCGAGCGGCCAGAACTGCGAATAGAGATCGGACAGCGACAGCGTCTTGTTGAACACGCCGCGGCTGATCGACAGCATGTAGGTGGCCGGATAGACGAGGCCGATGAAGCGCCCGGTGCCTTCGAGCGACGACAGCGGCGTGAGCAGCCCCGCGAACTGCACGGTCGGGATCATCGTGCCGATGATCGTCATCACGATCGCCGCGACCTGGCTGCGCGTGAACGTCGACGCGAGCAGCCCGATGCCTGTGGCGACGACGTTGAAGATCAGCACCGCGAGCAGCAGCGTCATGAAGCTGCCCTTGACCGGCACGTCGAACGCGAGCCGCGCGAGCACCGTCATCAGCAGGAAGTTCAGCATCGCGAGCACGACGTACGGCACCTGCTTGCCGATCAGGAACTCGGTGCGCGTGACGGGCGTCACGTACAGGTTCAGGATCGAGCCGAGCTCGCGCTCGCGGACCACGGCGAGCGCCGTCAGCATCGCGGGCAGCATCAGCAGCAGGAGCGGCATCACGGCGGGGATCATCGCGGGCAGGCTCTTCACGTCCGGGTTGTAACGGTAGCGCGTGACGATCTCCGCGCGCGGCGCGAGCGTCACGCCGAGGCGGTGCTGCGCCTTGTCCGACAGCCACATCGTGTGCATGCCGATTGCGTAGCCGCGGATCGTCTCCGCGCGCTGCGGCATCGCGCCGTCGATCCACATGCCGATCTGCACGGGCGCGCCGCGTTCGACGTCGCGCGCGAAGTTCGGCGGAATCTCGATCGCGAGCGACACTTCGCCGGTGCGCATCCGGCGATCGAGCTCCGCGTAGTCGGCGATCGGCGGCCGTTCGACGAAATAGCGCGAACCGGACAGGTTCAGCGCGTAGTCGTGGCTCAGTTCGGTCTGGTCACGGTCGAGCACCGCGTAGGTCAGATTCTCGACGTCGAGGCTGATGCCGATGCCGATCACGCACATCAGCACGAGCGAGCCGATCAGCGCGAGCGTCGCGCGGACCGGATCGCGGCGCAGCTCGAGCATCTCGCGCCACATGTAGCTGAGCGCGCGCTGCGCGCTGAATGCGCGGTGCGGCGGCTCGGAGGCGAGCGTGGCGGAGCGCGGCGCGGCCACGAGCGGGGCGGATCGAGCGGACGGATTGGACCGGGCGGGCGGGGTCGATTCGGCGGGCGATTCGGTGGGCGAGGCGGCGGGCAAGGCGGCGGGCAAAGCGGCGGGTGAGGCGGCCCGCGCTTCGGTCTCGGTTCGGATCGCGGTTTCGTCGCGTTCGTGCGCCGCGACATCGGCGGCGGCGTGCGCGGCGGTATCGGCGGCGGCACGGCGGGCGTGAGCGTCGTTGCCGATGTCCGTCGCGGCGGCGGCGCGCGCGCCGGTTCCGACGTCGACTTCGGTGTTCGCTCCGGCTTCGATGGCCGCTGCGTGTTCGCGGCCGCTTGCGCGTTCGGGAAGGTTTTCGGCTTCGGGGTCCGCTTTTACGATGCCTTTGGCTTCGGCGTTGGTCCGGGCACCCGTTGCGGCTGCCGCTTCGGCGTGGGCGTCGGCGCCGTCCGCTTCGCCCGCCGATGCGTCGACGAGATACCCGATGAACGCGTCCTCGAGCGTCGCCGCGCCGCGCGCGCGCACGAGCTCGGCCGGCGAATCGCTCGCGAGCACGCGGCCCGCGTGCATCAGCGAGATCCGGTCGCAGCGCTGCGCTTCGTTCATGAAGTGCGTCGAGATGAAGATCGTCACCAGGTCGCGGCGCGCGAGGTCGATCATCAGTTGCCAGAAGCCGTCGCGCGCGACGGGATCGACGCCCGAGGTCGGCTCGTCGAGGATCAGCAGCTCGGGCTTGTGCACCATCGCGACCGCGAGCGACAGCCGCTGCCGCATCCCGAGCGGCAGGCTGTCGGGCAGCGTGTCGTAGATGTCGGTGAGGCCGAAGCGGCGCGCCATTTCGTCGATGCGCGCGTCGATGCCGGCGGCCGGCACGCCGAACAGGCGCGCGTGCAGCACGAGGTTCTGCCGCACGGTCAGCTCGCTGTAGAGCGAGAACGCCTGCGACATGTAGCCGACGCGCCGGCGCGTGTTGATGTCCTTCGGATCGACTTCCTTGCCGAACAGCTGCGCGGTGCCTTCGGTCGCGGGCAACAGGCCCGTGAGCATCTTCATCGTCGTCGACTTGCCGCAGCCGTTCGAGCCGAGGAAGCCGAAAATTTCGCCGCGGCGAATCCGGAAGCTCACGTGATCGACCGCGGTGAAATCGCCGAAGCGCATCGTCAGGCCGCGCGCCTCGATCGCGGCGCCCGCCTGCGCGTCGGCGCGCAGCGGCTCGATCTTCACGGGCTTGTGGTCGCGCCGCTTGTCCTCGGGCAGCAGCGCGATGAACGCCGCCTCGAGCGTGTCGCAGTTCGTGCGCGCGAGCAGCTCGGCGGGCGCGCCCGTCGCGAGCACGCGGCCCGCGTCCATCGCGATCAGCCAGTCGAAGCGCTGCGCTTCGTCCATGTACGCGGTCGCGACGATCACGCTCATCGTCGGCCGCTCCGCGCGAATCCGCGCGATCAGATCCCAGAACTGCGCGCGCGCGAGCGGATCGACGCCCGTCGTCGGCTCGTCGAGGATCAGCAGATCCGGATCGTGGATCAGCGCGCAGCAGAGGCCGAGCTTCTGCTTCATCCCGCCCGAGAGCTTGCCCGCCGGCCGCGACAGGAACGGAAAGAGGCCCGTGCTCCGCGTGAGCGAATCGATCCGGCGGCGGCGCTCGCCGGCATCGTGGCCGAACAGGCGCGCGAAGAATTGCAGGTTTTCCTCGACCGAGAGCGTCGGATACAGGTTCTTGCCGAGCCCCTGCGGCATGTACGCGATGCGCCGGCACACGCGTTCGCGATGGCGGCGCGAGCGCATGTCGCCGTCGAGCGCGTGGACGCCGCCCGTTTGCAGCGCGCGCGCGCCGGACGCGAGCGCGAGGAGGCTCGACTTGCCGACGCCGTCCGGCCCGATCAGGCCGATCGTGAGGCCGGCGGGCACGTCGAGCGTGATCCCGTCGAGCGCGACGGTCTTGCCGTAGCGCAGGGTGACGTCGGAAAAGCGAACGACGCTCGGCGCGCTCACCGCGGGACCTTGACCATCAGTTGCGCGGGCCACGGCTTGCTCTGGTCGACGCGCACCCACGCGACGCCGGGCAGCCCCGTCTTCACGAGCTTCAGGTGCTTTTGCAGTAGCTCGCGATCGATCCGGGCCTTCACGCGGAACATCAGCTTTTGCCGCTCGTTCGCGGTCTCGACGGTCTTCGGCGTGAACTGCGCGGTGCTCGACACGAACGACACGGTCGCGGGAATCACGTAGTTCGGCGCGGCGTCGAGGATGATCCGCGCGTCGGCGCCGAGCGCGACTTTGCCGACGACCGTCTCCGGCAGGAAGAACGTCATGTAGACGTCCGACAGATCGACCAGATTGAGCACCTTGCCGCCCGCGGGCAGCACTTCGCCGGGCTGCGCGACGCGGTACTGGACGCGGCCGTCGCGCGGCGACTCGAGCTTGCTGTCGTCGATGTCGGCCTGCACGCGCGCGACGGTCGCGTCGGCCGCCGTCACCGCCGAATGCGCGGCGACGAGCTGCGCCTCGGTCGCCTCGATCGCGGCCTGCGCGGCGGCCACCTGCGCGGCAGCCGCGGACACGGCCGCCTGTGCGCTGTGGGCGCGGGCGCGATCGTCGTCGAGCTCCTGCATCGACGATGCGCCCTCGCGCGACAGCGTCTCCGAACGCGCGAGCCGGCGCTTCGCGGCGTCGAGCTCGCTGTCGCGCAGCACGACCATCGCCTGCGCGGCCGCCTTGTCGCTCTTCCTCTGCGCAACCTGCGATTCGACGCCCGCCGCCGTGTTCAGCGCGCGCTGCCGCTGCGCGGTCGCTTCGTCGTACTGCGCGCGCAGCACCTGGATCTGCATGCTCGCGAGCGGTTGGCCGGCCTTCACGAAATCGCCTTCGTCGACGAGGATTTCGTCGATGCGGCCGGGCAGCTTCGTCGCGACGTCGATTTCGGTGGCCTCGATGCGGCCGTTGCCGTTCGCGAAGGCGTCGCCGGGGCCCTGATGGCGCAACAGCGTCCAGCCGTAGTAACCGCCGAGCGCGAGCACGACGGCGGCGGCCGCGGCGGCGATCTGCTTCCTGGTGACTTGGATCATGACAACGGACCTTATTTCGCTTGGGGTTCGGTGGAAGAGGGCGCGGCCGCGTCGCGCGCGGGCTCGGACAGGTTGCCGCCGAGCGCCGCGTACAGCGCGACGCGGCTCGACAGCAGCGCGCGGCGCGTCTGCACGAGCTGCTGCTGCGCGCTCAGCAAGTCGCGCTGCGCGTCGAGCACTTCGAGAAAGCGCGCGGCGCCGCTGTCGTAGCGCAGCTTCGCGAGCCGCGCGCGCTCGGATTGCGTCGCGAGCGTGTCCTGCGCGATGCGCACCTGATCGGCTAGCCAGTGGCGCGCGGCGAGCGCGTCGGCGACGTCGCGAAACGCCGTCTGGACTGTCTTCTCGTACTGCGCGAGCGCTTCGTCGCGGCGCGCGTTGGCGAGCTTCAGGTTGCCGATGTTGCGGCCGGCGTCGAAGATCGGCATCGACAGGTTCGGAATGAAATTCCACGCGGTCGTGCCGGACGCGAACAGGTTGTGCAGCTCCGTGCTACCGGTGCCGATCGAGCTCGTCAGCGCGATGCGCGGGAAGAACGCCGCGCGCGCGGCGCCGATGTTCGCGTGCGCGGCGCGCAGCTGATACTCGGCCGCGACGACGTCGGGGCGGTTCGCGAGCAGCTCGGACGGCAGGCCGGGCGCGAGGTTCGGCGCGACGCTCGCATCGTCGAGCGACGCGGGCGTTTGCGCCGGCGCGCTCGCGCCGACGAGCAGATCGAGCGCGTGCTGCTGCACGTCGCGCGCCTGCTGGAGCTGCGAGCCGAGCGTCTGCGCCTGCTGCAGCAGGATCTCCGATTGCGTGAGATCGAGCTTCGAGATCGCCCCTTCCTCGTAGCGCCGCCGGAAGATGCGCAACGATTCGCGGCGGCTCTCGATCGTCTCGTTCGTCAGCGCGAGGCGCTCGTCGTAGGCGCACAGCGACAGATACGCGTCGGCCACCTGGCCGACCAGGCTGATCGTCACCGCGCGGCGCGACGCGTCGCTCGCGAGGAACGCGTCGAGCGCGGCGGCCTTCAGGTTGCGCACGCGGCCCCAGAAATCGATTTCCCACTGCACTTCGCCGAGCGATGCCGAATACAGCTCGCCGACGATCGGGCTCGGCAGCAGCAGGCCGCCCGGCTCGCGAAAGCGAATGTAAGCGGCGTTCGCCGTGATCGTCGGGAACTGGTCCGCGCGGCGGATTCCGTACATCGCGCGCGCCTCGTCGACGCGCCGCGTCGCGATCCGCAGATCGCGGTTGTTCTCGAGCGCGGTTTCAATGAGCGCCTGCAGCCGGGGATCGACGAAATAGCCGCGCCAGTCGAACTGGCCGAGCGCGCGCGCGCCGGCGCCCGTCGGGTCGCCCGGATAGGCGGGGTAGGCCGTGGGCACGGGCGGCGGCTTGCGCGCGTAGTCGGGCGCGAGAGACAGGCAGCCCGACACGGCCGCGCACAGCGCGAGCGCGGCGGCGTGCCGCGACACGCGGTGCGCGATGCCGCGCCGCCGCTGATGCCGTTCGTCGTGACGCGCATCGTTGCGCATGGTCATATCCTCGGTGGTCGATGTAGCCGACTGTTCTTCGTGGACGCCGCGCGCTCCCGAAAACGCTCACCGTCGCGCGGCGCGGAAAAGCGTTGCGCCGCGCGCGCCGCTCCTCTCGTGTCCCTTTATATCCGACGATTACCGTGTCTCATCTTGATCTGAGTCAGTGAGATACCGACTGGTCAGTTTTTAAGATGTCGCCATGCACGATGCAGGTGCGTCCGCCGCGCGCGGGCGTCGCGCATCGCGAAACGAAACGGCACAACGAACGGCCGCCCGCGGGGCGGCGAAGCGGCGGCGGACCATGCGAAACCGGAACGGCAACGAGCGGGCGGCGAAGGCGCGAGACGAGGCACCGGCCAGGTCGGCGCGCTGCCGTTTGCCCGCCGACGTCCGCATCCACCAGATCCTCGATGCGGCGCTCGCCGAGTTTTCCGCGAGCGGCTTCGTGGGCGCGCGGATCGACGACATCGCGGCGCGTGCGGGGATGTCGAAGGGCGGCGTCTACACGCACTTCGGCAGCAAGGACGAGATTTTCGAGGCGCTGCTCGAGCGCTCGCTGATGCCGCCGCTGCCGGGCGCGTCGAAGGCGGCGCTTGCCGCACGCCGCCCGAAGGGGGCGCGCAAGGCGAATGGGGCGAATGCGGATCGCGCCGCGCGCGCGAGGAATTCGGCGAGCGCGCCGAACGGCGTCGATGCGCACGATGCGCACGATGCGCCGAGCGAATCGGATGCGCGCCGCGCGCCGCGCTCGTCGATCACCGCGAATGCCCGGGCGGCTTCATCCGAATCGGAAGCGCCCGCGGCGCTCGCCGCGCTCGTCGATCTGCTCGCGGGCGATCTCTACACGTGGTCGACGAGCGAGCCGGTGATCGCGATGCTGCGCCTGCTCGTCGCCGAGAGCAGGCGCGCGCCGCACGCGGTCGAGCGCTGGCAGAAACAGGTCGAGCACGCGGTCGCGACGGCGGTCGGCCGGCTCGTGCGGCAGGGCGTCGACGCGGGCGAGCTGCGCGCCGGCATCGCCGCGCGCACGCCGCTCTTGCTCGTCGCGCCGCTCACGCAGGCGTGCCTGCGGCAGGCGCTGCGCGCCGCGCCCGCGACCCGGCGCGAGCTTGCTGCATCGCGGCGCGACTATGCGCGCTTCATCGAGGAACTGTTGACCTGACGAAATGCGCGAATCCGTGCGCCGCGCGGCGGAAGCTTGACGGAAGTCAACTTTCCGCACACGGAACGCCGGATCATAAACGCATGTTTTCGGCATCCCGAACGGTTCCGCGCAACGATGAAGCAATCCGGTGCGCGAGGCGGTTTCTCGAAGCATGCGAAAGCCCCGGACCGCCGGGCCGCCGAAACGACATCGACTTGAACCAGGAGGTTTTATGTACCAGAAGATCATGGTGGCGCTCGACGGCAGCGACATCTCGAAGCGCGGCCTCGGCGAAGCGATCAAGATCGCGAAGGCGACGGGCGGGCGCGTGCATGCGGTGTACGTCGTCGACAAGTCGGTGGTGTTCAGCTACGCGGGCCATTTCGATCCGAACGCGCTCCTCGAAGGCTTCCGCGACGACGGCCGCAAGGCGCTCGGCGAAGCGGAGAAGGCGATCGAGGCCGCGCAGGTGAAGGGCGACGCCGAGCTGTTCGAAACCGCCGGCATCGGCGAGGAAGTGGCGCAGGCGCTCGAGCGCTGCGCGAAGCAAAACGGCGCGGATCTCGTCGTGCTCGGCACGCATGGCCGCCGCGGCATGCGGCGCGTCGTGCTCGGCAGCGTCGCCGAGCGCTTCCTGCGCGCGTCGCACTGCCCGGTGCTGCTCGTGCGCGGCGAGGAAGCCGAACATCACGTGGATGTGTGAGCGCGTCGCGCGCGCCCGGAAAACAAGGAGAACGACATGACGCATTCTGACCGCAACGCGATCGCATCGACCGTCGCCGTGTTCGCCTCGCAAGTCGGCCTGATCGCCGCGGTGCGCGGGCTGCTCGTCGCCGACGGCTCGGCCCCGTACTTCATGCTGTTCGCGATCGTCGCGGGCGCGCTCGGCTTCGTCGATCTGTATTGCCGGCCGATCTTCGCGCCGGCGTTCGCGCGGCAGCGCGCAGTGCCCGTCCAACGTCGCCGGGGGGCCGCGCGCGACGCATCGTGAACGGGATACTGAGGCTCGCGTTCAAGCTGCTCGTCAACGACAGCGCGAAGTTCAGCGCGCTGATCGTCGGCATCACGTTCGCCGTGTTCCTGATGGTGGAGATGACGTCGCTGTTCGCGGGAATCCTGAACAAGTCGTCGTCGACCGTCATCAACGTCGGCGCGAAGGTGTGGGTGATGGACCCGGGCGTGCAGACGATCGCGAGCAGCATCGGGATGCCCGACTACGTGCTCGACGCGGTGCGCAGCATCGACGGCGTCAAGTACGCGGTGCCGATCTATTCCGGCGGCGCGCTCGTGAAGCTCGCCGACGGCACCTACCAGGCCGTCACCGTGATCGGCCTCGACGACGCGAGCCTGCTCGGCCGGCCGACGATGAAGGCGGGCCGCATCGAGGACATCTACGCGGAAAACGGCTTCATCGCGATCGACGACGCCGAGTTCCCGAAGCTGAAGAATCCGGCGCTCGGCACGACCTTCGAGCTGAACGACAACCGCGGCGTGATCGTCGGCATCGCGAAGGTCGCGAGCAGCGGCCTGTTCGGCACGCCCACGCTCTACACGACCTACGCGCGCGCGACGCAGTACATTCCGTCGACGCGCTTCACGACGTCGTACATTCTCGTCGAGCCGAAGTCCAGCCAGAACATCGCGCACATCAAGCGCGAGGTCTCGGCGCTCGGCTATCGCGCGTACACGAAAGAAGAATTCATGAAGCACATCTCGGACTTCTACAAGTACGAGACGGGCGTCGGCACGAACATCCTGCTGATGACCGTGATCAGCTTCATCGTCGGCCTGTCGATCTCGGGCCAGACGTTCTACACGTTCATTCTCGAGAATCTCGAAAAATTCGGCGCGTTGAAGGCGATCGGCGCGAAGAACCACGAGCTCGTCGCGATGATCCTGTTCCAGGCGACGTTCACCGCGCTCACCGGCTACGGCCTCGGCGTCGGCCTCTGCACCGCGCTCATCAGCTTCGCGCGGCTGCGCCTGCCGAGCTACGCGGCGCTCATCACGTACGGCAATCTCGCGCTCGCGTTCGGCATGGTCGTCGTGATCGCCGGGCTGTCGAGCTATCTCGGCGTGCGCCGCGTGCTGCGGATCGAGCCGTTCGACATTTTCAGGGGATGACCATGGCGGAGCTCGCGATCGACGCACGCGGCCTCACCAAGTGGTTCGGCGAAGGCGACGCGCGCACGCGCGCGCTGTCGGACGTGTCGGTGCAGGCGAATTTCGGCGAGATGCTGCTGATCGTCGGGCCGTCGGGCAGCGGCAAGACGACGCTGCTCAGCGTGATGTCCGGCATCCTGCGGCCGGACGAGGGCAACGTGTTCGTCGACGGCGTCGATCTGTGGGCGCAGGGCAACGACGCGATCGCCGATTTCCGCCTCAACCGGATCGGCTTCGTGTTTCAGGACTACCATCTGTTTCCGCGCCTGACGACGGCCGAGAACGTCGCGATTCCGCTGATCCTCAAGCGCCGCGACTGGAATCTCGCGATCGACGCGGCGCACGAATATCTCGACGTCGTCGGCCTGCGCAACCGCGCGACGCTGCCGCCCGTGAAGCTGTCGGGCGGCGAGCAGCAGCGCGTCGCGATCGCGCGCGCGATCGTGAGCCAGCCCGACATCCTGATCCTCGACGAGCCGACCGCGTCGCTCGACGGCGACACCGGCCGCACGATCATCGATTTCGTCAAGCACAAGGTGCTCAACGACAAGCGCTGCATCGTGATCGTCACGCACGACAGCCGCATCTTCGACTACGCGGACCGCATCCTGCGGATGGAGGACGGCAAGCTCACCGCGATCGAGAGCGGGGGCGGCCAGTGAAGCATCGGCTCATCTTCCTGATCGCGATCGTCGGGTTTCTCGTGAGCGTCGCCGCCGCATGGGTCTACAGCATTCAGGAGCCGCCGCAGCCGCCCGTGTTCAAGCCCGCTTCGAATCCGTATCCGCGCGGCGTCTATGCGACGGGCATCGTCGAGAGCGACCAGAGCTCCGGCGTGAACGTCAACCTGTATCCGGACGTCACGGGCGCGGTCACGCGGATCTTCGTGCGCGAGGGCGACGCGGTGAAGGCGGGCGACACGCTGCTCACGCTCGACGATTCGGTGCAGAAGGCGACCGCCGCGCAGCTCGCCGCGCAAGCGGACGCCGCGCAGGCGTTGCTCGACGAATTGAAGGCGCAGCCGCGCCGCGAGACGCTCGACGTCGCCGCCGCGCAGGTCGACGCGGCCGCCGCGAGCCTGAAGACCGCGCAGGACCAGTACGACAAGCAGCAGCGCGCGTTCGCGATCGATCCGAAGACAGTGAGCCGCGACGCGCTCGACAACGCATTGAACGCCGTGAAGGTGGCGCGCGCGAACCTCGACGTCGTCACGCGCCAGTATCGGCTGACGCGCGCGGGCGCGTGGGTGTACGACGTGCGCAACCAGGAGAAGCAGGTCGCCGCGCTGCGCCGGGCGGCCGACGCGTCGAGCGCGCTGCTCGCGCACTACACGCTGCGCGCGCCCTCGGACGGCGTCGTGCTCGCGATGAACGCGGCGCTCGGCTCGTACCTGTCGCCGCAGGGGATGTACGACACGTACACGCAAGGGAACGCGCCGGCGATCGTGCTCGGCTCGTCGGCGAACCGGCTGCAGGTGCGCTGCTATGTCGACGAGATCCTGATCAGCCGCCTGCCGGCCGGCAAGATGCCGAAGGCGCATATGTCGGTGCGCGGCACGCCGACCGAGGCGGATCTCGAGTTCGTTCGCGTGCAGCCTTACGTGACGCCGAAGATTCAGTTGTCCAATCAACGGACCGAGCGCGTCGACGTGCGCGTGCTGCCCGTGATCTTCCGCGTCGTGCCGCACAAGGATCTGAGGCTGTTTCCGGGGCAGATCGTCGATGTGTACATCGCGTCGGATTGACCGTGCGCGACGGCGCCGCCGGCTGCGCTTCGCGGCGATCGCGCTCGGCGGCGCGGCGCTCGTCGCCGGCTGCGCGGTCGGGCCCGACTTCGTTCGGCCCGGGCCGCCCCGCGTCGACGCCTACGTGCCGGACGCCGCCGCGCGCACGAGCTTCACCGCGGGCGGCGCGACGCAGACGCTCGCGCCCGACGCGCCGTTGCCCGATGCGTGGTGGCGCCTGTTCGGCTCGCGCGAGATCGACGCGGCCGTCGACGACGCGTTCGCCGGCAGCCCGACGCTGGACGGCGCGCAGGCGACGCTCAGACGCAGCGAGCACGAACTGATGGCGGGCGCGGGCGTGTTCTATCCGCAGATCGACGCGCAGGCGGGCGCGTCGCGGCAGCGCAACGTGCCGTTGCGCACGGGCACGAATCTGCCCGCTTCGA
Source organism: Burkholderia sp. ABCPW 111 (assembly GCF_000773065.1). Lineage (NCBI taxonomy): Bacteria > Pseudomonadati > Pseudomonadota > Betaproteobacteria > Burkholderiales > Burkholderiaceae > Burkholderia > Burkholderia sp. ABCPW 111. The sequence continues at coordinate 53,972 of NZ_JPWT01000072.1, forward strand.
TCTTCAACCTGTTCACGCTGTCGACGACGATCAGCTATGCGCTCGACATCTGGGGCGGCGAACGGCGCAACGTCGAGGGGCTCGCCGCGCAGGCCGACGCGCAGTGTCAAGCGCTCGCGGCCGCGCGCCTCACGCTCGCGGCGAACGTCGTCAACACGATGATCGCGCGCGCCGCGTATGCGGACGAGGTCGCGGTCACGCGCGAGCTGATCGCGTTGACGGACGAACAGATCCGTCTCACGCGCGCGCAGGTGAGCGCCGGCACGAGCGCGTACTCGGCCGTGCTCGCGCTCGAGTCCGCGCGCGCGTCGCTCGACGCGTCGCTGCCCGCGCTCGAGCAGAAGATCGGCCAGGCCGACGATCTGCTCGCGACGCTCGCGGGCCGCTTTCCGGCCGAGCGCACGCCGCCGACGCTGTCGCTCGCGGACATCGCGTTGCCGGCGCGGCTGCCGCAGACGGTGCCGTCCGGGCTCGTGCGCCGCCGCCCCGACATCCTGCAGGCCGAGGCGGCGCTGCATGCGGCGAGCGCGAACGTCGGCGTTGCGACGGCGGCGCTGTTTCCGAGCGTCACGCTGTCGGCCTCGGGCGGTTTCAACGCGACGCAATTGCCGTCGCTGTTCGCGGCGAGCGGCAAGGCGTGGAGCGTCGGCGCGTCGATCACCGCGCCGCTCTTTCATGGCGGCGCGCTGTGGTATCAGCGCAAGGCCGCGATCGACGCGTTCGACGAATCGAACGCCGCCTATCGGCAGGTGGTGCTGAGCGCGTTTGCGCAAGTCGCCGACACGTTGCGCGCACTTGATCACGATGCGGCGGGACTCGATGCGCAGTTGCGCGCGATGGACGCGGCGCGCGAGGCACTGCGGCTCGTGACGATCGAATACGAGACGGGCGCGGCCGGCTATTTGCAGGTGCTGGCCGCCGATCAGCAATACCGGCAGGCGCGGCTCGCGTGGGTGCAGGCGAGCGCGCAGCGGCTGCAAGATACCGTTGCGCTGTACGCGGCGCTCGGCGGCGGCTGGGACGATTCGCGCACACCTTGACGGCGGCGGGCCGCGCGCATCATCTCCGAGCCGCTTCCTCGGGCGGCGCGCCGCTCTTCGCGAGCAGCCGCCGCAGCACGGGCGGCGTGCATTCCTCGACCATCAGAAAACGCGGCAGCGTAAGCAGCGGCGAGTCGTGACGGATCTTGCTCGGCTCGAGCGTGAAGCCCGCTACGTAGCCCGCTTCGCGCGCGAGCGCGCCGAGCTCGCCGTCGAACGCGCCGAACGGCCAGGCGAGCAGATCGACCGTGTTGCCGATCTCGCGCTCGATGCGCGCGCGCGCCTGTTCGAACTGCGCGCGCGTCGCGTCGCAAAATGCGACGGTCGAACGATGCATCGCGTTCAGATCGGGATGCCACCACGCGTGCGACTGCACGTCGAACCAGCCGGTCTTGTGCAGCACGCGCAGCTGATGCCACGTGAGCGAGCCGGGCGCTTCGCCGACCGCCGACGGATAGACGAACAGCGTGATCGGCACCCGCTCGTGCAGCGCGATCGTTTTCGCCCATTCGAAGATCGACGCGTGCCCTTCGTCGATCGTCAGCGCGACCGACTTCGGCGGCAGCGCGACGCGCTCGCCGCGCAACCAGCGGACGATGTCGCGCAGCGGGACGATCCGGTAGCCGAGCCGGCGCAAGTACGCGAGCTGCGTTTCGAAAGTTTCGGTGCCGACCGTCATCGGATCGGCGCCGGACGTGTTCGAAAAGCGGTGGTAGACGAGCACGGCGACGTCGGTCGGCGGCGCGTCGACGGCGGGCGCGCCGGCCGACGCATCGGTAGCGACGATCCGCGAGACGGGCCGCAAGCCGGGGCCGAAGACGGCCGTGCGCCAAGTGAACCGGGAACGAGGTGACATGATGGTGTGCGTCGCTGGGTTATCGGGGCCGGCATCGCGCCGGTTGCATGCAGGCTGCGATCGGAGGCGGGACGCGAGCGTTCGTCTCGGCGCGGGAGCGCGATGTCGGCGCGCCGGGTCTTCTGTCGAGCGGCGCTGGACGAACCTACGTGCGAGCCTCGTGAACGGCATGCGAAGCATCTTTTAAATAGGATGCGCCGCGCATGCCCGCGCGCGTTGAGCCAAGTCAACGCAGTCGCACCAATGCAGGGCGCCACTATAGGCAGGTGCTGCGGAAGCGGTGCGCGGCCGCGCGCACGATTGTTGACGTGCGTCAAATTCGCGCGGGTTTGCGGGGGCGGACGCGGGGCGTGCGGCTCGGCGAGGTCAACGATGCGCCGTTCGGGCGCGACGCTCGACGCGTGCGGGCGGCGCGACCCGAAAGCGCAGTGTCGCAACGCGCGCGGCGGACGCAGCCGAATCTCAAGGGTGTGCTGTGGTCTGGCGAGCCGCCCGTTGCGGCCGATTTCGCGCTCGGCACCGCTCGGCACGGCACGGCACCGCACCGCGCGACTGTCGCTCGACGACGCGGCGGCGACGCGGCGCGCGTATCCGATCGCGCGCTGCAGAGGCGCGCCATGTCGATGGAGCGCCCATCGATTGCATTCGCTGCTTGCCGCGCTTCGTGTGCGACGGGCGCTTCAATCGGCGATGCGATCCGCGCCGGCATGTCGTGCCCGCGCGACTGTCGCTCGACGACGCGGCGGCGATGCGGCGCGCGTATCCGATCGCGCGCTGCAAAGGCGCGCCATGTCGATTGAGCGCCCATCGATCGCATTCGCCGCTTGCAGCGCTTCGTGTGCGACGGGCGCTTCAATCGGCGATGCGATCCGCACCGGCATGTCGTGCCCGCGCGCCGCACGCTTCGATGCGCGGCGGCGGCGGTAACCGTGGCGCGATCTTGCACAGTCGAATTTCCGCGATATCGCGGCGCGCCGGCATCGCGCGGATTTTCTCCAGGCGGTGCGCGGCAGGTTGCGGCGGCGCGCGCATGCCGGCCCGCACGGCGGCGCGCCGGAGCCGCCCGACGCATCGAACGCGGCGTTCGACGTAACCGACTGACGAATGCCGGCGCAGCCTGCGCCCCGGCATGCAAGGCGATTCGTCGCGCGGCGCGCATGACGCGCGGCGGTCGCACGCCACGTCGCTCGCGCGGCGCGCATCGCGTTCTTCGACCCTCCGGCGCTTCGGCCGCGCAGCGCCGAATCGCACTTGACGTGCATCAGAAAACTCGTGGTGCGCGTATGCAAAGCTGTTCTGAAGCGGCGGATTCGCGCCGTGTTTTCAGGTGGAGCGAGCGATGAAAACGGACAGGCAGATCAAGCAGGAAGTCGAGGAGGAACTGACGGGCGACCCGATGATCGACGTCGCGCACTTCAATGTCGACGTCGCCGGGCACATCGTCACGCTGACGGGCCATCCGGCCAGCTACGCGGAAAAGCTCGCGGCCGAGAAGGCGGCGAACCGGGTCGCGGGCGTGCGCGCGGTGGTCGTCGACGTGCAGGTGCGGCTGCCGCACGGCGACGTCCGCTCCGACGAGGAGATCGCCGACGCCGTGCGCTCGATCCTGCACTGGACCGTCGGGCTGCATGACGCGGCCGTCCAGGTGCAGGTCGAATCGGGCTGGGTGACGTTGTCGGGCAAGGTCGACTGGGCGTATCAGAGCCATGTCGCGATTCGTGCGATTTCGCAGATGCGCGGCGTGACCGGCGTGACGAACGAGATCGACGTTCTCGGCGACGTGAGCGCCGACGAGATCGCGGGCGGCATCCGGCTCGCGATGCAGCGTCATGCGGAGCGCGAGGCGAAGCATATCGACGTGACGGTCAAGGACGGCACCGTGACGCTGTCGGGCAAGGTCGGCTCGTATGCGGAGCGCGCGGTCGCGCGCGGCGCCGCGTGGTCGGCGCGCGGCGTGCGGGCGGTGGTCGACGACCTGGTCGTCGAGTGAGGTCGGGCGAAAGGCGCGGCGCGCATTGCGCGGTCGCGCATGCGTGACGCGCAACGTAGGTGTCGTCGGTGTCGCAGGTGCCGAATGCGCCGAATGCGCCGCGCGCTGCGCCGCTCGTCGCCCGCGCCGTTCGATGCATGTCGCGGCGCGTGCGCCGTGCGGCGACGCAAGGAAGCCGGCGCGGCGTATGAAACGGCGGAAAGGGATGCGTGACGGCCGCCCGATGCGGGGGATGCGGATTCGAATCGGTCGAGCGGGGAAAAAGAAGCTCGCGAGCCGGTGAGAGGAGATGGTGGTGCGCGGCTCGCGAGACGAAAGCGAACGAAGACTTGAGCTCAGGCGGGTGGATGAACCGGCCCTAGCGGCAGCCGGACGCGTAGCGGCGCGACGCGGAATTGGTGCGGCGGCTGCGTGCGCGGGCGGCAGTGGCGAGCGGCGTGCGCGCGCAACGGCAACGGCCACGTGCGCAGCGCACCGGCGTTTCGCAGGCGAGCATGTCAGCGGTCTGCGTCGAGCAGCGATTGTTCGAGCGCGGTCACGAAGCGCATCAGCGACGCGACGGAGCCGGCGACGCTCTGATAACGTTCGCGGCCGATCTGGCCGTCGAGCGTGACGAGCATGCCGGCCTCGCGGGCGAGCGCAAGCAGCGCGTCGGCCCGGTCGGCGCTCGCCGCCGCCGGCTGCGGCCGCGCGGTGCGGTCCGTATCGGCGGCGGGCGTCGCTTCCGTGCGGCCATAAGCGAGGTAGCCCGATTCGGCGTAGACGTCTTGGTATGACATGGCGACCTCCTGATCCCCGTGGAGCGTTTGTTCTTGCATTCGTCGCGTGATGCGTGTCTGCAATGACAGTATCGTGTGACGAACGATTCGCTCCAAGCAGCGCACACCGAGCTTCTCGTAGGAAATGCGGCGGGCCTATCGGCGCTTTCCTACAACGCGGATGCGCGCTTTCTTCGAATAGGAAAGCGCCTTACGGGAGAACCCGGAGCGCCGCGCGCGCGGGGGTGGACCAGGCTGCGGGACAACCCGAATCCGGCCCGCGCCGCTCACGCGGGACGATGCGGGCCGCCGATCGCCGTCCAGATCTCGTCGGCGGTTTCGCAGAACCGGAACAGCTCCGCGTCGCGCGGATCGATCATGCCCTCGTCGACCAGAAAGCCGAAGTCGACCGCCGAGCGCCAGAACGCGCGGCCGACCAGCACGACGGGCAACGGCGCGATCTTGCGGGTTTGCAGCAGCGTCAACACTTCGAACAGTTCGTCGCAGGTGCCGTAGCCGCCCGGAAAGAACACGGCGGCCTTCGCGCGCTCGAGCAGGTGCAGCTTGCGGATCGCGAAATAGTGGAAGCGAAAGCACAGCTCGGGCGTCACATACGGGTTCGGGAACTGCTCGTGCGGCAGCGCGATGTTGAGCCCGATGCTGGGCGCGCCCGCTTCGTGCGCGCCGCGGTTGGCCGCTTCCATGATGCCGGGGCCGCCGCCCGTGACGATCGTGAGGCGGCGCGGATGGGGCGAGCGGCTGGTCTTGCCGACAAGCCGGCCGAGGTCGCGCGCGACGCCGTAGTAGTGGCTGCGCTCGAGCAGCCGCACCGCGACGCTGACCGCATGGCGTCGCTCGGGATCGTTCGGGCGCGCGGCGAGCTGGCGCTGCGCGTCGGCAAGCCGCGCGCGCGCGACGGCGGGCGCGACGATCCGCGTGCTGCCGTAGACGACGACGGTATCGCTGATGCCGACGCGCTGCAGCATTTCCTCCGTCTTCCAGTAATCGAGCTGCAGCCGCACGCCGCACATCTCGGGGCGCTGCAGGAAGTCGAGATCCTCGTCGGCTTGCCGGTACGTCGGGCTCGACACGAGCCGCTCGACGGCGGCGGGCAGCGGCAGCCGGCTCTTCGGCGCCGCGCGCACACGGCGCAGCGGCGCTCGGCGCGCGGCGGCGTTCGCGACGGAAGGGGCGCGTCGCTTGGTGCGGGGTGTGGTCGGTTTTTTCATCGCGCCGTCCGGATGCGGTAAGTCGGGTCGATCCCACGTTAAGACGGTTCGATGCGCGCGGATTGATCGCGGTCAACGCGGCCCGACAAAGCGGATGTGACCATGCGCGGCGCGCTTGCCCGGCAGCCGCGCATCGGGCTCTCAGGTGAGTCGCGCGCCCGGTATCGGCCTCACGCTTGACGCATGTCAAGCGGCATCCGTCAAAGAACCGGAAGATGCTAGTGAAGCGCCCCGAGGATGGACGCAATGCTTATCGCTCCGGCACGTCATTTCGTTTTGCCGTATGAGCGCCAGGGGAGAAAAGGATCATGGGAATTGGAATGCAGATCGCCTATTTCGGCTTTGCCGGATCAGCGCAGCTCGAAGCCGAGGCGAGCATCCAATTGATCCGTCTGGAGCGATTCAGCGCGCGGCTCGCGGGCTGCCATCTCGCGATCGAGGCGCTCGGCGCCGGCACCGCGAACACGACGTACGACGTCCGTCTCGATCTGATCACGCGCGACTACGAGCTGAAGCCGGTTCCGCACATGAACGGCGCCGATCCGCTGGCGGCGATCCGAAGCGCATTCGACGCCGCGGAGCGCGGGCTCGCCACGGCGTTGGCGTGACGGGAGCGAGCCGCGTGGCGTGACGAATCGAGCCGCGCGGATCGGCGGCGCGGCCGGCCCGCGTGACGGCCGGTGATCGCAACGATCGACGATCGGAATCCCGATTTCACGAAGCGACGAAGCGACGAAGCGACGAAGCGACGAAGCGACGAAGCGACGAAGCGACGAAGCGACGAAGCGACGAAGCGACGAAGCGACGAAGCGACG